>CAXTDB010000054.1:1668-4928 GCA_964242045.1 uncultured Leptolyngbya sp.
CTCGATCGCCGTTGTCCCTCCCGCACCCTTATCAAACTCAGATCAGCAAATCTTTCAGAAAATCACCGCGCGATCAATCGAGCAAAATTGGCAAGCTCGATCAACGGGCGATATTACTCAAGCGATCGCAGAGCAGTTTTTAGGCACTCCCTACACAGAAGGATTACTCGATCGATCACCCAATGAAACACTATTTATATCGCTAAAAGAATTCGATTGTGTCTTATTCGTAGAAACCGTTTTAGCAATGGCGCGTGGAATCGCTGTAAAAGATTATTCGCCCTACACTTTTACAAGAAATCTGCAACAGCAACGATATGAAAACGGAGAAATCAACGGCTATTGTAGTCGATTGCATTATTTCTCATACTGGATCGAAGAAAATCAACGCCGCGGACTCGTTACCGATATCACTGAAAAACTTGGAGGAATATCACTTGACAAGAAACTAAATTTCATCAGCACAAATTGGAAGAAGTATCCAAAATTAGTAGCAAGCGACAAAGAGCATCAATGTATTGAGCAAATGGAAGCACGATTAAACGCAGCAACGGTAAACTATATCCCAACGAATCAGATCCGCAGTCGCTATTCTGAGTTGAAATCGGGTGATATTTTAGCGATCGCAACTCGTATTCCCGGTTTAGATGTGACTCATACCGGATTTGTCTACCGCAGCCCAAACGGTGAAGTCGGAATTATTCATGCGGCTCCGGGACGGGGTGTGAAAATCTCACCGGATTTAGAAACCTATTTGAATCGCGTGGAAGACGCGATCGGTGTGATCGTTGCCCGACCGAATGAACAGCGGCTTTGAGAAGATACAGGCTAAAATCCTTTTCTATCGGTTTCTCAGTGAAAATCGTCTCACTTCATTTGCCGTTTCTTTCCGTAAATTCATTGGCTTGTAGCCATCTATCTCTTGCCACACAACATTAATCGGCATCAGAATGTTCTGATTCGCACAAATAGCAGGATAGTTCTCGCCTGAAGAGTCGCATTCAATCGTCCATTCACCCTTTACTCTACGCCATAGTACCTCTCCGACATAACAAACTAAATTGTCATACAATTCAGCTTGAACTTTCTCAAGTCCATACGCTTCAGCTTTGCTGGAAACCACATCCAAACTTTTGTACGAAAAATCTAGCTGTTGAGTTGGAATTTCTAAACGATCGCTTAATTCGTCAACCAATTCGCTCACGCGATCGATAAGCTGCTCTTTGTGCTTTGAGTAATACCGCCAGTGTTCGCCAGAGCTACCGCGATTATTTGCATAATCCTGCCTGACTCGCTCTACCCATCGCACCATTCGTAAAAAGGCATCTCTAGAGTAAAGATTGCCTTTACCCGGAAGGATAGATCCCCGCGGGTTGAACACATACAGAAATCGATCGTTCGATAGCTCGTAAATCTGGGGATGACTGATTTCTTTCTCGAAAAATTTCGTAAACTCCTCGTGCAGCTTTCCCTCAGATTCGATCAATTCCCGAACCTGCTTTTTGTTCAGTCTTTTTGAATCGAGAGCATTATCTTGCTCCATCGATCAAAAACCCATTACTTTTGCAACCATGTTCAATTCAGCCTCAACCCCTTGTTTAAAGTTATTCTCGCTGAACTTGATTGCTGAATCTGGATCTTTCAATCCATTTCCCGTCAGCACACAAACTACAGTCGCCCCAGTCGGAACTTGATCCTTCACCTTGAGCAATCCTGCCACCGATGCCGCACTTGCAGGCTCACAGAAAATTCCTTCATTCGCTGCTAGCATTCGATAAGCCGACAAAATCTCCTCATCCGTCACCGCATTAAAGCTGCTCTGACTCGCATCTCGAACCGCGATCGCTCGATGCCAATTCGCCGGATTCCCGATCCGAATTGCCGTCGCCAACGTCTCTGGATGCGTAAACGGTTCGCCGCTCACCAACGGAGCCGCCCCTGCCGCCTGAAATCCCATCATCTTCGGCAACTTCGACGATCGACCTTCTTGGTGATACTGACAAAATCCCATCCAATACGCGCTAATATTGCCCGCATTCCCTACCGGAATACATAACCAGTCAGGAGCATCGCCTAAGACATCCACCACTTCAAACGCTGCGGTTTTCTGTCCTTCCAATCGATAAGGATTCACCGAATTTACCAGTGTCACCGGATAGTTCTGCGACATTTCACGCACGATTTCTAACGCTCGATCGAAGTTCCCTTTAATCGATAAAACCTCGGCTCCGTATAACAAGGCTTGCGCCAGTTTGCCTAATGCAACATAGCCATCTGGAATTAATACAAACGCCCGCATTCCACCCCGACGCGCGTAAGCTGCCGCTGCCGCTGATGTATTCCCGGTACTTGCACAAATCACCGCTTCTGCTCCCGCCTCTTTTGCTTTCGAGATCGCCATTGTCATCCCGCGATCTTTGAAGCTTCCGGTCGGATTCAGCCCGTCATATTTAACGAAAACCTGCACCTGACGACCGATTTCGCGTGCGATCGCAGGAACCGGAATCAAGGGCGTATTCCCTTCATGCAGCGTCACAACAGGCGTTTGATCCGTCACAGGCAAGTAGCGCCGATAGCCGTGAATCAAGCCGCGCCAGCGTTCGACTCTAGGCAGGTCTTCAGACGGAGAGGGATTTGCAAGAGACAAGCGTAAGGTCACAGGAGGTCAATCTTTAGAGGGTGCAATACACATGAGATCCTAGTGTACTGTGTTTGGTGGCTTCAGATTGATTCAGATTGTAATGATCGATCGTCAGATTTTGTGATTTATCAACTTCTTCTGGAACTGTAGGGATCTGCTATCGTCTAAAAGTGAATACCAGAATACAAACTTCTGTAAAGTTTGAGCTAAGATATTCTGGTGGTGTGAGTAAGTACAAATTACTAATTGATATGAACGCTTCAAACGGACAACTTAGTAACGCTGCGGTCTGTGACTCCCGGACAGGTGCATCAGAACCCATGATTGTGCAAGACAAGATGAAACTCCTGTATCGTGCCGATCATCAAGTCAAGCTTCTCGACTTGCAAGCCGAGGCTGAACTGCTCCTCAAACAGCTTCAAGCCCTCAAGCAGCAACGAACAGAGCATCCCGCTAGCCCAATTTCATAGATTTCTAAAAGGATGAGGTCAGATCACTGCGCTTCATCCTTTATTTTTTGGCTCTATACTAAGTCAGTTGCACCGAGCGTTTTGATATGCGATCGTTTTGGGCTGATCCGTATTTGTGGATTCACATTGCGGGGATCGCGGCAGTTCCG
>CAXTDB010000054.1:4938-19545 GCA_964242045.1 uncultured Leptolyngbya sp.
GTCTCTGTTGCTTTGCTTATTGGGACTCGCATCAGGCGATCCGATTTTGCCACCCTGGTTAGAACTCGGACTGATTGCGATCGCAGGAATCGCCCCGATCGCCTGGATGCAAACTCAAAAACCATTCTATATCTACAGTCTTTTAGCAGTAGCAATCCGTCCTCCACAGTTAAACGAGGCACAGAGAAAGATTTTGGCAATGTTTTTGCTACGCCGAAATCCGATTGCGGTTGGAGCTGCGGCGTTTATTCTATTCCTGATTCTAAAACAAATTTATACGATCGCGCCGATTGCAGAAGGATTAACCCCGATTTCGTCACGTGGATTCGGTCTGATTGTGGCAGCGATCGGATTTTTTGCTGCAAACTTATTTCTACAAGTGTCGCTAAGCGTTCTACTCGTGATGCTGTCGAGTGATGCGGAAGTCGCGCAGATTTCCCCGATCGAAGTCGATCAGATTCCGAAGCGTCTGTTTGTGTTCGGATTTCCGGTTAATGCGATCGTACCGCCCTTAAAACCCGATACTCCGGCTGAAAAAGCACCTTAGAAAGTCGTTTGGATCGAGGTGAATCGACTTACGATAAAGATAAGGAACTTTGTGAAGCTCCGAACCTATCCGCGATCGCCCCTGCTTAAAATCATGACTTTTTTTCGTCAATACATTGCCCCGCTGCTCGTTGTTTTAGTGTTCGTGTTCTCGCTGGTTGTGGTGAGCGCGCGGATTTTTCTGCCGAGTGATATGGCAGCCCCCGCCCCGATCGAGGAAGTCAACCCAACCAGCGACAAAGCTCAAGCCCCGAATATCGATGCGGTCGCAGGCCTGCCGCCGAACCTCGCACCCTTTATTCAAGGCTTGCCAAACGACCCAACCCAGCTATAAATGGCGGCAGAATTGGTTGCAGACTATTTGCTCGATCGCGGCTCAGGAAATCAACGCGATCGCGATCGCCTGCTGAATTTTATGCAGCAAACTTACGTCGAACTGTTTCCCGAAGGCGAATTCACTCAGCTTAAGGAAACGATCGATCGTTTTTTCTCACCGGAAACGCCGTTATGGTGGGTAAAAAAATCTAACGAATCTACTGGGAACCCAATCGCGGCACTGTGGCTTGGAAGCGCGATCGATCAAGGTACAGGCGCAAGACAAGCACACATTTTGTTACTGTATGTCATGCCTGAACATCGACGGAAAGGCATTGGAGCGGCGCTAGTGCGCTACGCTGAAACATGGGCAAAATCGCGCGGCGATCGACAAATCGGGCTGCAAGTTTTCGAGACGAATTTGCCTGCTATGGAACTTTATCGCGCTCTGGGCTATCAAACTCAGTCGCGATGGATGACCAAATCGATCGACTCGCTGGAATAAAATAACTCCTATGTATAGTGATGACGATTTACGAGTTCTAGATATTGAAGCTGATTTAGAAGACCCGCTGGATCAAATTCCGCCGATCGAGGATGAGGTCGTCCCCAAACCTGATCCGGATGCAGTGTTGCCGTTACTCAACGCATCCGATATTCAGCAGCGAATGTTAGCCGCACGAGTCTTTTGTGATATTCAAGACGATCGCGCAATTCCACAGCTGATCACATTATTAAGCGATTCTTGTCCGCTGGTGCGAGTGAGTGCGGCGTATGCGCTCGGTCGCAATCCGAGTCCTGATGCCGTAGAACCGTTGATCGATCGCTATCGTCAAGATTGGAATGGCTATGTGCGAAAAGGCATTGTTTGGGCATTGGGAAACTGTCGCGATCGTCGATCGTTAACCACATTAATCGATGCCGTAAAAACGGATATTTCCGCAGTTCGATTGTGGGCGGCGAGTTCCTTAGCGCAGATGGCAACGTTAGGATATGACATCGTAGTGGCTGCGGTTCCGCCATTAATCGAAGCATTGCGACGTGATCCAGTCGCAGCAATTCGGAGCAATTGTGCCTGGTCGCTCGGTGAATTGTGCCGCGAAATGCCCTCAAACGTAATTTATGCAACTGCGATCGATGCCTTGATCGAGGCGTTTGCAGAAGACGAAGATACCGGAGTACGCGAAGATGCCAAAGCCTCGATGTTAAAAGTGGGTGATGCGCGCGGCTTGCAGGTGATTGAAACGCTAGAGCAAGAAGATTGGTTTTAGCTTGCGTTTTGAATCGCACTGTAGCACTGTTCGATCGATTGTCTTTCCTGCAATGCGATAACTAACGCATCGTAAGCCGCTTGATGTTTCTGTAAAAGCTCTTTTGCTCTCAAAATCGATAATCTCTCACGCTGAGGCAGTTCAGAAGTCGGAATTCCCAACTTCACTAACGTTTCGCGGAATTTTTGTCGATCGTCAATTCCCCCTTCAGAATTGCCATACGCTAACTGTTCTGCTGCAACCCCCGCCATCCAAACCGTACAGTAGCGTTCGACTAATTGAGCGGAAAGCTTACCCTGCTTTAGTTCTGCTTCCAGTTCCTCTGTATCGAACTGCACGCCCCCTTGTCCCGATCGACCTTGCCGAAACGCTTCCCAAGCATTCAACGTATAGTCTACGACCGGGATTTCGAGTTGTTGAGCGGTGAGAAAATGTCCAGCTTCGTGGCGCAGAACGCGATCGCGATGCTCCGGTGAAAAACTCGCAAACCAATCGAGCGCGATCGAGCCGAATTTTCCCTGCCACTGAAACGAATCCAGCGTCGCTAGTCCCAAAATGCTGAAAGTCGCTAGTGCAGGAACCGCAGGCGGAATATGCAGCAATGGACTCAACAACGTCGAAAGCGTCATGGCAAAAATGCCGATCGCAACGAGATTAAAGGCAGTTTGATTCATGGTGAGGCGGGTGGGTTTTGTTGCTGAAATTCGTGCGCTTTGTAAAACATCTCTAAACTCGATTTATCTCCGACAAATCGCCAATGCCAAGGTTCATAGCTCACACCTTGCTTATTGCCGCGCGGAAAAGACATTTCAAAATTAAACTTTGTCGCATTTTCAGTCAGCCACTTGAACGCCGCTGTTTTTTCAAAATCTGGGCTGAGATTCGTAGCTGGAACATTACCATCGCCGATATCGATCGCGTATCCGGTGTGATGTTCACTATATCCCGGTGGCGCGCTCACCAACGCTCTTTGCTCTAAGGTTTGCGATCGTTGTGCCTTGACATCAAAATAAACCTGCTGCTGTTCACTAATCGATCGAAACCCGGAAAGCGGATTCAAAATCACGCCTTCTGCGTTCGCCGCCGCGACCATTTCTCGAAATGCTTTTGCTGCCACATTCCGCATTCTAATGCTTCCATCCGCGCTTACCGCTTCTAATTCCGCTTGTGGAGCTTCGGGATAAGCAAAATGATTCAGAACTCGATCGTCGCTCGGTGAAGGAGTCGGAGTCGCTGCCGCAACCGGAGAAGGAGGTGTCGTGACTCCAGGACTCCGAACTTGTGAAGCTTGATAAGCAAACCAACCGCCGGAAAGCAGCGCAATCGCAGTCAATCCACCAAGCCACCACAGCCAAGTCAGCGATCGAGCTTTCGGCTTGGATTCAACGACCGTTTCGCGTTCTGCGATTGGAATATCATCAAACGATGGCGGATCTTGTGGAGGTTTTCCGGGTTGACCAGCATTACTCAAAAGATCATCTCCTCAACTCACTTTACTTAGTATCTCAGGGGAATGAGCGATCGTTATGAGCGCGTGAAGAATCGCATCAGCAGTTCGTAGCAGTATCCTCCAATCAAAACGCCTGTCGCTCCGACTAATCCAAGAAAAGGTGGAACCGGAGCCGGAAGTTTTAGCCAGCCAAACGCTACTCCGATAATCCATCCGCCCAGCAATGCTAAACCGACTTGTTTGAGAAAGTCCATGATATGCGATTCCTTGTGCAGCAATGCCGATCATTTTGCCGCATACTGAATCCGATAGATTCGGTTATTCGCCTCATCGGTAAATAAAAGACTGCCATCGTTGAGAACAAGCAGTCCAACAGGTCTGCCCCAAGTCGTCGGAATCTTGGGATCAAGCAGAAATCCGGTGAGAAAATCTTCGTACTGCCCTTGCGGGCGACCGTCCCTAAACGGCACGAACACAATTTTATACCCCGTTCCTTGCGATCGATTCCACGATCCCCGAAATGCCACAAATGCACCGTTGCGATATTTCTCTGGAAACGTATTGCCCGTATAAAACCGCACTCCTAACGCTGCCGAATGCGCTTCAAACAAAACATCCGGGGTGCGAGTTTTAGCAGCCAGATCGGGACGGATGCTTTTTCCATCGGCTTTGATCTGACGCGGATCGAGACGATCGGGGCTGAGATAAGCGTAGGGCCAGCCGAAAAATTCGCCCGCTTGAACTTGAGTGAAGTAATCCGGAACTAAGCCATCCCCAAGCTGATCGCGTTCATTCACCGTGGCAAAAAGCGCGCCCGTTGTCGGATTGAAATCGAGTCCAACCGGATTTCGCAATCCAGAAGCAAAAGTTTGTCGATCGCTGCCGTCTAAATTCATGATCTGAATCGAAGCGCGCGGCAAAGGTTCTTCATCCGCATTCGATCGCGATCCCACCGATACATAAAGCTTTTGTCCGTCCGGAGACGCAACGACATTTCTTGTCCAATGCTGGTTATAGCCTTGCCCTGGAAGTTCGGTAATTTTTTCACCCTGCCCGGAAATACGATCGTTTGCATAAGGAAACCGCAAAACCGCATCGGTATTTCCGACAAAAAACGAATTGCCTGCAAACGTCATCCCAAACGGTAAATTCAATCCATTCTCTGCTGTGGCAAACGGTCGGCGACTGATTGCAACGCCATCTTTCGGCTGCAACAGTATGATTCGATTTTGGCGAGTTTCGGTCACGAGGACATTACCGTTTGGAGTCAAGGCAAGCCAGCGCGGTCGATCGAGTCCTTCAGCAAAGACATTCACCGTAAAACCCGCCGGGACTTGCAGCACCGGATTATCTGGAATCGGCACAACGCTCGGCGGCTTCGAGGCGCTTTCTGTCGTACCCGGCTGCGGAAGCTGTGCTAAATCTACGCGAATCGGCTGCGGCTCCAGAACTTGAGTCTGAATCGTGCGGTTTGGTGTAGAAGTGGAAGCTTGTGCGGCTTGGGGTTCACGTTCGCTCACCGTTGCGGAATTTCGAGCCGTACAAGAGCTTAATCCGGCGATCGCCAACACTACGATCGCACTTTTAGAAAAACGAGTCAGCATGGCGGCGATGATTGCAACTTGTTTCTAGAGTACAGATAGAACCCTATTCTGACACCCATCACGAAGAAGAGCTTTCTATCTGCTTGCGCTTACAAAACCCACATAAATCGCCCAAGAAAGCGGTGATACTTATTGCGATCTTCGACAAACCTCGATACGATAAAACTTAAAGAAAATACGGCAACGCTAGTGGCAAACCGTAGAAAGTAAGGAGAACGTAATGAAGGGTTGGCGATTTGAGACACGGTTTGAGACACGCTGGGCAAAGTTTGCTCAAACATTCCAGACATTTTGGGCAACGCGATCGATACGGAAGTCTTTTTCGCTATTTGTCATCGGTGCGACTTTGAGCTTTGCGATCGCGGCTTGCGGCGGGGGTGGAAACAACGCCTCAACACCGACTGCTGGAGGAAATGCAAGTCCAGTTGCCAACCCAACCAAAGATGTTGAACTGACGCTGGTCGGCTATGCAGTTCCGAAAGCAGCGCATGATGCAATTATTCCAAAGTTTGTCGAACAGTGGAAAAAAGACAAAGGGCAAAATGTCACATTCAGACAAAGCTATGGCGGTTCCGGTTCTCAAACTCGCGCCATTATTGACGGTTTAGAAGCGGATGTAACGCATTTGGCATTAGCCGCTGATACTGGAAAACTGGTGGCAGCGGGTTTAGTCAATGCAGACTGGGAAACCAAAGCTCCCAACAACGGAACCGTGGCAAAAACAGTTGCCGCGATCGTGGTTCGTCCGGGTAATCCCAAAAATATCAAAACCTTTCAAGATCTCACCCGCAATGACGTGAAATGGGTGACGGCTGATCCCAAAACTTCCGGCGGCGCGCGCTGGAATTACATGGTGTTGTGGAATGATGCCTTAAAGCGCAACAACAACGATGAAGCCAAAGCAAAAGAGTTTGTGACCAAGGCATACAAGAACGTCGCTGTCTTGGCAAAAGATGCGCGTGAAGCAACCGATGCGTTTTCCAAACAAGGTCAAGGAGATGCCTTGATCAACTATGAAAACGAAGTCATTTTGGCAAAGCAAAAAGGTGAAAAGCTCGATTATGTTGCGCCAGATGTGAATATCTCGATCGATACTCCGCTTGCGATCGTGGATAAAAATGTCGATAAGCATGGAACGCGCGAAGTTGCAGAAGCGTTTGCAAAGTACTTGTTTACTCCAGAAGCCCAAGCCGAATTTCTCAAACTAGGCTTCCGTCCGCTCGATCAAGCTGCAACCAAAACGGATACCGCGAAGCTTCCCCCGGTGAAGACCTTGACATCAATCAAGGAGTTTGGCGGCTGGAACGAAGTGCAGAAAAAATTCTTTGAAGATGGCGGCGTGTTCGATCAAACGCAAGCTGCTGCGAAACAGTAGTAAAGTTGATCCGCGAGCGCGAAACGTGGTGCATACCTCGCGCTCGCGGCATTTCATTTTGGAGTAATGGATAGATGGTTGCTTCCAGTCCTGGGGATGCTGAAAAACTTCCCGTTTGGAAAGTATTAGTTCGATCGATTGTGCAGGCTCCTTGGACGTGGCGCATTATGATCGGGTATCTGACCGTGATGCTGTTCGTGCCTGTTACCGCAATGTTCTTAAAAGCATCAACGGTGGGATGGGCGAGATTTTGGAGCATTGCCACAAGCCCGATCGCGCTTGCGACGTATGACATTACGTTTACGACTTCGCTGGTTGCAGCGTTGATCAATGGCGTGTTTGGAACCTTGATCGCTTGGGTGTTAGTTCGATATGACTTTCCCTTAAAGCGGTTTATTGATGCTTCTGTTGATCTGCCGTTCGCACTTCCGACAGCAGTTGCAGGTTTAACTTTGGCAACCGTTTACAGTGAGAACGGTTGGATCGGATCGCTGTTTGCACCGTTTGGGATTAAGATTGCATTCACGCGGTTGGGCGTTGGGATTGCAATGATCTTTATCTCGTTGCCGTTTGTGATTCGCACTGTACAGCCTGTATTAGCAGAGATGGAGAAAGAAACCGAGGAAGCGGCTTGGAGCCTAGGTGCATCGGAATGGGAAACGTTTCGGTATGTGATTTTACCGCCGTTGCTGCCTGCAATTCTAACGGGTGTTGCGTTAGGGTTCTCGCGTGCAGTCGGTGAGTACGGTTCAACTGTAATCATTGCTTCAAACACACCGTTCAAAGATTTGATCGCACCTGTGTTAATTTTTCAACGTCTCGAACAGTACGACTACGCAGGCGCAACTGTGATCGGAATTGTGTTGCTCTTTATCTCGTTAGTCATGCTCTTGGGCTTGAATCTATTGCAGGCTTGGGGTAGACGCTACGATACCAGTTCTTCAAACCGACGAGTAGGACATTAGTAATGAGTACGATCGTGGAGTTGCCCCGTTCTAAAAAAGCGGCAAAGAAAATTGAGTGGGTTCCGATCGCGCTGATTACGATCGCGATCGGGTTCCTTGCGCTAGTCATTTACATTCCCGCAATCAATGTTTTTTACCAAGCATTTAAGAAGGGAATCAGTCCGTTTCTAGCAAACTTGCAGCAGCCGAACTTTATTACAGCGGTGAAATTGACGATCGCACTTGCCGCGATCTCGGTTCCGTTAAATACGATTTTCGGTTTATGTGCAGCCTGGGCATTAGCGCGCAAACAGTTTCGCGGTCGCGCCTTATTGTTGAGCATCATTGATCTGCCGTTTGCAATTTCGCCTGTGGTGGCGGGTTTGATGTTGGTCTTGCTATACGGGCGCAATGGTTGGTTTGGTCCGGCTTTGCAAGCAGCAGACATCAAAATCATTTTTGCGTTTCCAGGAATGGTACTTGCAACAATGTTTGTCAGCTTGCCGTTTGTGGCGCGGGAAGTGATTCCGGTGCTAGATGAAATTGGACCAGAGCAAGAAGAAGCGGCAAGTACATTGGGCGCGAGTAGCTGGCAAACGTTTTGGCGGGTAACCCTACCGAGTATTCGTTGGGGATTGCTCTACGGATTGATTTTGACGAATGCGAGAGCAATGGGCGAGTTTGGAGCGGTGTCCGTGGTATCGGGTAACTTAGCCGGAAAAACGCAGAGTTTACCGCTATTCGTAGAAGAAGAATACAAGCAGTATGCAACGGAATCGGCTTATTCGGCTGCGGTATTGTTGGCGCTGTTGGCTGTAGTAACGCTGGTTGTGAAGGAAATTATGCAGCGCAAAACCCGAATTCGAGATCAAGAGTAGCGTTCTAGAACAGGCTCATTTGCGAGGATGGTGGATCAACTTGATTCCAAGGCAAAACTGGAACCGAAACCGAGTTCTGTTCCAGTAACTGCTGAAAATCGCGGGCATTTTGGGGCGATCGTTCTTCGATCGGACAATGCACAAAAAAATAAACCTCGGTTCCTTGCTGCAATGCTCGATCGACAAATTCAACCCATTCTTCTAGATACTTTTGGTTCTCTGTCGGATGACTAATGTACCGAATTAAACTAAACGGCGCAGTGATATCCGGTTGCAGTGGAACTTTCGGTTTTTTGCGTTCACTTTGCAACTGTGGATCATCTTCGCAATCATAAATCGGACGCGAATCGAGTAGAACTCGACCAATTTTTAACTCCTTTAATAGCTGATTTAACTGGGTGTGATGCGGTTCTTTGAACCATTGCGCGTGACGAACTTCAAGCGCTAAGTTTGCACCTGTCCAACCGCGTAAAAACGTTTCTAAATCCTCAAAGTTTGCGGGACTATAGCTCGGTGGTAACTGTGCAAATAACACTCCTAAGCGATCGTCTAATCGCTGCATTAGTTCTAAAAACTGCAATGCTTCCGGTAGCGATCGTGCAAGCGATCCGGTATGAGTCAAGCTCTTTGGCAGCTTTGGACAGAACTTAAATCCGGACGGCGTTTCGGATTTCCAGCGATCGACTGTTGCGCGATCAGGAATCGAATAAAACGTCGTATTCCCTTCCACACAAGTAAACCGCCGACTATAGAGATTGAGAAAATCACTTGATTTACTTTTGGGTGGAAATAGATCGCCGACCCATTGTTTATACGCCCAAATTGCACAGCCAAGCCGGAACTTCATAAATTCATCCTCTAGTAGAACTACGATTCATTCACTTGATAGAGTCAAAAATTAACTGAAAATCTAATAATCGAAATGCACATTAAGAAAATTCCTAGAGTTAAATATGCGTGGTGGAAATCAGATAAGAACTGCGGCTTTACTTGGACTCTTAAGCGGAATCTTTGTATTAGCAGGCTATTACCTCGTTGGCGACGAACAAGGTCTTATTCTAGGACTAATCTTTGCTGCATTCTCTAGTATTGGATCGTGGTACTACTCCGATCGAGTTGCTCTCGCTTCGTATGCAGCACAGCCGATCGAGCGCGCTCAGGCTCCAGAACTGTTTGACATGGTGCAGCGCCTCTGCGATCGAGCAGAAATTCCCCTGCCGCGTATCTTTCTGGTTCCAACTCAATCACCAAACGCTTTTGCTACCGGACGCGATCCCGATCATGCAGCGATTGCAGTCACACAAGGCATCATCGAACTATTAACCCCAGACGAGTTAGAAACGGTTCTCGCGCATGAACTAACGCACGTGAAGAATCGCGATACGCTAACTCAAGCGGTTGCAGGCACGATCGCAGGCGCAATTACTTTCCTGGGTCGAATTCTCACGTTTGGCGCGCTTTACGGTCCGGTGTATCGTGACAGTAGACGCGGCACAAATCCGCTTGGTTTATTGTTTCTGATCGTGCTTGCTCCGTTGTCTGCGGGGTTGATTCAAATGGCAATTTCTCGGACTCGTGAATTCGCCGCAGATCAAGGCTCTGCGGAACTGACGCGCAATCCGTTAGCATTGGCGAGCGCTCTCGAAAAATTAGAAGAAGTCGGTCATCAAATCCCGATGCACGGCAATCCAGCAATGTCACCGCTGTTGATTGTCAATCCGCTCTCAAAAGAAGGACTGCAATCTCTGTTTCGGACACATCCTTCGACCGAAGAACGAATTCGTCGCCTGATGGAACTGTCTCAAGCGTTGAAAACTCCAGCGATCGCATCATAGACTCAGCTAAAGTGTTGAGAACTCTGTGCTACAACAGAATGACATTCTCAACGCTAAAACCGTCATGACGAGACGCAATCCCAACGATCCCAATGGTATTGGAGACGAAATTAAAACTCACATTGCAATTCTGGGCGCGTTGGTTGGAGCGATGTGGATCATTGAAGTCGTTGATATTGCACTCCAAGGCAAACTGAATTATTTCGGCATCTATCCCCGCAACGCGATCGGCTTGCGGGGTGTTTTATTAGCACCGTTTCTGCATCGCGATTTTAGGCATTTAATCAGCAACACCATTCCGTTTATCGTGATGGGCTGGTTTGTGATGCTACGCAGCGTTTCTGAGTTTTTCAAAGTTTCTGCGATCGTGACGCTTGCAAGTGGAATTGGGGTTTGGCTATTCGGCGCACCAGGCTTACATATTGGTGCAAGCGGCGTGATTTTTGGCTATTTCGGGTTTTTACTCTCGCGGGCTTACTTCGAGCGGAGTGCATTATCGATCGCGCTTTCTCTTGCTGTCGGTTTACTTTATGGCGGGATTATTTGGGGCGTATTGCCGGGGCAGCTTGGCATCTCATGGGAAGGGCATCTGTTCGGATTCTTAGGTGGCATCTACGCGGCAAGACAAATCTCTAAACGTCGCTGGTGAATTCGGCGGTTTGGGTCAGAATCGCTCTAAAATAGTCGATCTGTGATCAGACGCGATCGAGAGAACTATCATGCCCGAAAATCTAAGAAGTCAGACGATTACCCAAGGCGTTCAGCGATCGCCCAATCGTGCGATGTTGCGCGCAGTCGGATTTAGCGATGCCGATTTCACCAAGCCGATCGTCGGTGTTGCCAGTGCCCACAGTACGATTACCCCTTGCAACATGGGAATTGCACCGCTTGCCGTTCAAGCAGAAGCCGGAATTCGAGCGGCAGGCGGAATGCCTCAAATCTTTGGTACGATTACCGTCAGCGATGGGATTTCGATGGGTACGGAGGGGATGAAATATTCGCTCGTGTCGCGCGATGTGATTGCAGATTCGATCGAAACCGCTTGCAATGCTCAAAGTATGGACGGAGTGATTGCAATCGGCGGGTGCGATAAGAATATGCCCGGAGCCATGATTGCAATGGCACGAATGAATATTCCGGCGATTTTTGTGTATGGCGGCACGATTCGACCAGGACATCTCGACGGACAAGATTTAACAGTTGTCAGTTCGTTTGAAGCGGTCGGGCAATACAGCGCAGGCAAAATCGAAGAATCGATGCTGTATGCAGTGGAGCGAAACGCTTGTTTGATGTATTCCTCTACGATGTCTGCGGTTGATCCCGAAAAAGCAGAAAATACAGAACTCGCTGGAAAGGTTTTAGTCGAAGCGATTCGCAATCAAATTCTGCCACGTGACATTATTACTCGTGAATCGATTGAGAATGCAATTTCTGTGATTATGGCAGTCGGCGGATCGACCAATGCCGTGTTGCACTTTTTAGCGATCGCGCATTCCGCTGGCGTTCCTTTAACCATTGACGATTTTGAAGCGATTCGCGAACGAGTTCCGGTTCTGTGTGATCTCAAACCTTCGGGTCGCTATGTTGCAACCGACTTGCACCGAGCAGGCGGAATTCCGCAGGTGATGAAAATGCTGCTGGCGCATGGCTTGCTTCACGGGGATTGTTTGACGATTACTGGAGAAACGATCGCCGAACGATTGAAAGATATTCCGACTGAACCGCGATCGGATCAAGATGTGATTCGCCCGTGGAACAATCCGATGTATGCAACCGGACATTTAGCAATCCTCAAAGGTAACTTAGCGACAGAAGGATCAGTCGCGAAAATTACCGGAGTCAAGAATCCGAAAATCACAGGCCCCGCGCGCGTGTTTGAATCCGAGGAAGCTTGCTTAGAAGCAATTTTGGCAAACAAAATCAATGCAGGTGATGTTTTGGTGATTCGCTATGAAGGGCCAAAAGGCGGCCCCGGAATGCGGGAAATGCTTGCACCGACTAGCGCGATCATTGGTGTAGGATTGGGCGATTCAGTGGGGCTGATCACCGATGGACGTTTTTCCGGTGGAACTTACGGGATGGTTGTAGGGCATGTTGCGCCCGAAGCATTTGTGGGAGGAACGATCGCATTAGTCCAAGAAGGCGATGAAATTACGATCGATGCTCCTGCCCGTTTGCTGCAATTGAACGTGCCAGAAGTAGAACTCGATCAACGTCGCGCGGCATGGCAACCGCCCGCACCGAGATATACCAGAGGAGTGTTAGCAAAATACGCCAAATTGGTGTCATCGAGTAGCTTGGGAGCAGTTACCGATTTGGGATTGGATTAAGACAGGTGCAGAAACTGCTTGAAGTCCTAATATTGGGAGCAATAAACTTTGCTCCCAGAATGAGGGCTATCATAATATGTCAGAATTGAGGAACGATCGATTTATCCGACGAATGAACAAGCTCATGCCTGCTTAAGGGTTTGCTAAATGTTGTCTACGGGTTTCCGAGATATTCATCTATTTCGGTTTGATTCAAATACAGGCGATGTTTATATTCTTGCAGGCGAAGACATCGAAATAATTGCTCCACTGAGCGGACTTTGGAGATTTCTTTAATGAAACCTGACTTCAGCGCCATGAGCCGAAAAGACCTAAAAGAATACGTGCTTCAAAATCGAGAGGATGATGAAGCGATTCAAGCCTATTTTTATCATCCCGATGCAAAGTGGACAGTAATGCCATCGATGTTTGATCAAGCGGGTAAGCCGATCGAAGAGAATATAAAGCTTGCTGAAGAAACAATTAAACGCTTATGTGAGCGCGATCGCTCTGAGTAAAGGAGTAGAAAATGAAGTACAAAATCGTTCTGTATCGCTCAGAAGAAGGTATTACCGTATCGGTTCCTGCGCTTCCAGGTTGCTGGTCAGAAGGCGATACGGAAGAAGAAGCATTGGCAAATATTAAAGATGCAATTCAAGAGTATTTAGCAGCCTTGGAAGACCGTTTACAAGACGCTGAAGTGCGTGAAGTTGAATTGCAGGTGTAGATTGTGCCTCGAATTCCTGGTGTCAATCATTTAGAGGCAGTTCGCGCTTTGGAAAAAGCGGGATTTGAAATTATTCGCCAAGGCAAACACATCATTATGAGTGATGGGACTCGTCAGGTTGTGATTCCTCGCAATAATCCGATCAAAGCTTTTACGATGGGAGGGATTGTGAAAGATGCGGGTTTAACTGTCGAAGAATTTCGCGATCTGCTGTGATGATTAGGAGAATAGAGTGATGCAGCCGAATCCAGAATTTCTCACTCCTGAAGAATTGATCGAAGTTGATAAAGCGCTGTTGACTTCAAAAGATAAGTTTTCGGTGCGAGTGGCGATTTACTCATTACGATCGCTCAAACAAATCGCCCAAACTTCAGGACAAGCGATCTCTGATCTGCAACCAACCCAGATCGAAGATTGGATTTATCAAGACGAAAGCTTGCAGGGCGGGATTGACAACGAATTTAAGAAGTTTTTCTCGAAGCTTGTGATTGCTTCGATTCATCCGTTGAACCAAATTGCAGCGGCGAATCAAAGCACGATCGAAGCGTTGATGATTCCGCAAGTGGTGGCTTGGTTTGAAGTGAGAGCGAAAGAAGCCCTACGAGCGCAATCCTAATCGTTCACAAAACTTCAACAGTTCCAAGCTGCCCATCAATCCGAACGCGCTGCCCGTCTTGCAAGATTTCGGTGGCGTGAGGAATATCCATCACGGCAGGAATTCGATATTCTCGCGCCACGATCGCGCCGTGTGATAATCGCCCGCCCACTTCTGCAATCAGTCCACCCACGCGCGCGAGAACTGGCATCCAACCGGAATCGGTATACGGAACGACGAGAATTGTTTGACGATCGACATTCATCGCGCCATTGAGCGATCGCAGGACTCGAATCGTTCCTTCGACTTGTCCCGCGCTTGCACCAATTCCTTGCAGTCGATTCGAGGCTTGCCAAGTGGGGAGATTTGGAGTTGGGGGATCGTCGCCGTAGATTAATTGGGGAATCGGGGAGAGTTGGCGATCGTGATCAAAGCGCGATCGACGTTGCTCGATGAGTTGAGAAAATTGCGATTGAATTGCTGGATTTGAGCTTACCGCTTGCTGAATTTCATCGTAGGTTAGGAAAAAGATATCGCCGGACTGCGTGAGGATGCCAGAGTTTAACCAGTGGTGTTCGATCGCGACAAATCTCCAACGCAGTTCTGCGAGTAATCGACTATAAACTTCTGTGACTTTGCCCTTTAATGCGATGCGTCGCTGAACGCCTTTGTTTTTGACCTGCGGTGCTGCGGATTCAGGTGCGGGATTTAAGCAAAATTGTTTGAACAGTTCTTGAACGGGTTGCGGTTGTTCGCGC
>CAXTDB010000055.1:0-19169 GCA_964242045.1 uncultured Leptolyngbya sp.
GATAGATTAAACAGCGTCCCGCTCCTAAAGCTTTTCCGAGTTCTTCTGCGGCAACATTGAGGATTTCATGCGGATCAAGCGATCGGCGCACTGCTGCCGTAATCGAATTCACCAAGCGTTCTTTGCGTTCTTTTTCGGCGATCGACCGATACGCTTTTGCGAGTTTGTACTGTCCAGCTTGTAGATAGGTGACTAAGCGATCGGCAAACGGAGCCGGATCGACTTGATTCAATCCATTGATCGAACTTGAGGTGATTTGCGCCAACATTGGCGTGATTTTGCTTTGTAATTCTGGGCGATATTGCAGAATGCGATTGAGCAAAATCTCGGCGGATCTGACAACAATATCGCGATCAAACGTCCAAATTCCTTCAAATCGACGCGATTGATCGACGTGCAGCGGCGGCACGGTTTGAGTTTCAGAACTCAGATCGCGCTCTCGGCAAATCAAACAAGAAGCGTACTGTTCGCCCATCACGATCAAATGCCATTCTTGACTAAGCCCATCTTCGGGTTCAAACGCGACCGTTTCGTAATGCTCGGAGCGATTGGTAAAGTCTGTTTCTGGAGCCGCGAGAACATACACTTGGTCGGTACGATCGGAGATTCTTAGATACCGATGGGCTTCTTGTCGATAAAAGCGTTCGCGCTGGAAACTTGCGATTACAAGCGGGCGATCATTGCCTGCTAAAACCTGGTCTTCCATCGCGTGTGACAATGCAGTGAGGGAAGACTTGAAGTAGATTTGCGGTCGCACCTGGGGAAGCGCTTTGAGGAGTGCCTCCAAGACAGAATCAGTAATGATCATCGATATTTTAATTACCCGCCAACTGTTGAATTTCCAGTAGGTCGAGGAGATAAGGTCGTAGATTATACAACCTAGACCCGCGTAGAACTTCGTTTATGGAGGGTAAAATTAAACCTCCTCAGATATTGTAAAGGGTTCGCGGGATCGATCGCAGCTTCGCGTTTTGTTTCTTAACTCACCTTTTTTCCAGTAGCACAACCGCATGAGCAACGATCGCAGCTTCATTGCCGACTGCATCCATTTTTTCATTCGTGGTGGCTTTAACTCCGACACAATCCGGCGCGAGATCCAGCGCGGTTGCTAATCGCGATCGCATCGCTTCAATGTGAGGTTTCAACTTTGGGCGTTCTGCCACGATCACCGAGTCGATGTTGCCGATTTGCCAGCCTTTGTTTTGAATCAGTTGATGCACTTGTCTGAGTAAAACGATGCTGTCGGCTCCTGCCCATTTCGGGTCAGTTGGCGGAAAATAGTGCCCAATATCACCTAAACTCAGTGCCCCAAGCATGGCATCCATGATTGCGTGTGTCAGAACATCGGCATCGCTGTGACCGAGTAACCCGGTTTCGTGTTCGATTTTGATTCCCCCCAAAATCAAATCCCGTCCGCTGATGAGGCGATGAATGTCGTAACCGTTTCCGATGCGAATTGCCATAACTTGAAGAAATCACAGTGATTTTCAGAATATCAGTGATTTTCAGAATATTTCAGTGTGCGCTTGAATCTGAACGATCGCAAATCTTATATGATCAGGTCTGATCCTCATCTGTTTAACGCATGGCTCCGCTTCCAGACTATCGCCCGAAACAACTTTCACTCGGTCCTTTAGAAGCTGAAATTCTTCGGATCGTTTGGGAACTTGAAACGGTCACGGTAAAAGATGTTCACGATCGCATTTTGGCTGATCCCGATCGCGAACTCGCATACACTTCAGTCACAACCGTACTGAATCGATTAGTGAAAAAAGGCTGGCTTGCCTGCAATAAACAGAATCGATCGTTTACTTGGTCGGCGATCGTGTCGCAGTCTGAGGCAAAGGCAATTCAGGCAATGGAACAACTCAATCAATTCTTAGCCGTAACCAATCCTGATGTTGTGGCGGCATTTGCTGATAGTTTAGATCAGGCAAGTTGTGATCAGCTTGACGCGATCGCACAACGCCTCAAAGCGGTGCGTGAAGCACGGGAGAAACAATAATGCACTTATCTTTACTGCTGGTTTCGGTGAGTGTGGCGATCGCGTTTCGGTTCGTTTGGAAAGCGAGAGCTTCAGATTGGAATACTCGCTGGCAATGGGCATTAGGAGCCTTTTTGTTTTCGCCGCTGCTGTTGATTACAAGTGCGATCGCGATTCTCTGTATGGGTCCTCGTGGTCAAATGGTGCGCGCGTGGGAAGGGTGGGGCAGTTATGAAATTGCGATCGGCTTTCTCAGTTTGGGAATCGTTCTCTTCATTCAGTTGGCGGTGCAGGCACAGCGATCGCTTGAAAAAATTCATCGAATGCCAAAAGAAACGATTTTGTCAACGCCAGCGCGATTATTAGAGCATTCAACCCCGTTTGTTGCTCAAATTGGATTTTGGAATCCTGAATTAGTCATTAGCGAAGGTCTGTTAGACACGCTAGATGAAGCACATTTACAAGTGGCATTGACACACGAACAAGCTCATCGCCATTATCGAGATACCTTTTGGTTTTTCTGGTTAGGTGGATTGCGGCGCTTAACCGCATGGTTGCCGAATACAGAAGCACTTTGGCAAGAGTTGATTTTGCTGAGAGAACTGCGCGCCGATCGTTGGGCGGCTCAACAAACCGATGGATTGTTGTTAGCAGAAGCGCTGTTATCGATCGTATCCGCCTCGCAAGTTGAATCTGAACCTTGGATGGCAGCATTGAGCGATTCTGCACCTCAAACGCGATTGAATGAGCGGATTGATGCGCTGCTTGATGAATCCGAGCCGTTATCACAAAAGAATTACGCGGTTTGGATTTGGTTATCGATCGTATTCCTGCCGCTATTGATCATTCCATTTCATTTTTGATTTGAATTTACGCATCTAGACGTTTCTGAATCTGTTTGATGGCTTGATACATCTCAGCGAGACGAGTATAAAGCGCGAACGATCGCAGAAACACTCGATGTTCAACCGCAGGATATCCAGACATCGTTACACCGGGTTTTACATCTGCATGAATGCCTGCTTTTGCTGATGCGATCGAGCCATCGCCCATTTTTGCCTCGTTTCCGATTCCGACTTGTCCCGCCAAGATTACGCGATTTCCGATCGTCGAACCGCCCGCAATTCCAACTTGAGCCGCAAACGCGCAGGCTTCACCAACTTTCACACCGTGCCCGATCTGGACTAAGTTATCGATCTTCGTATTGCGTCCGATTCGGGTTTCACCGACTGCGGGGCGATCAACCGTTGAATTACATCCGATCTCAACTCCATCTTCTAAAACGGTGTAGCCGGATTGCTCCATTTTCAGCCAGCCTTCACGAGTTGGCACAAAGCCAAAGCCTTCTGAACCAATGACTGCCCCTGCATGAACAACACAATCAGCACCGATCTGAGAACGTTCGTGAATCGTACAGTTTGCATGTAAAACAGTACGATCGCCAATACTAACATTCGGATAAACGACAACATTGGGATGAATGCAAGCGTCATCGCCAACCTTAACACCAGCTTCAATTACAACGTGAGCGCCAATCGAAACACCTTCGCCAATCTGAGCAGAAGGATCGATCACAGCAGTTGGGTGAATCTGAGGCGAAGGTTTATACGGTTGGTAAAAAAGCGCGATCGCTTGAGCAAACACA
This sequence comes from uncultured Leptolyngbya sp., assembly GCA_964242045.1. GTDB lineage: Bacteria > Cyanobacteriota > Cyanobacteriia > Leptolyngbyales > Leptolyngbyaceae > Leptolyngbya. The sequence continues at coordinate 3,630 of CAXTDB010000055.1, forward strand.
AGACGCGGCTGAGGCGTAATGACCCAAGCTAAACCGCGTTCGGTTGCGATCGCCTGCAAGGATTCGTTTGCAGGCAAAATTACTGCACTCGCTTGAGTCGCTTCAAGTTGCGCCGTGTATTTCGTATTTTCTGCATAAGTCAAACTGTTTGGGATAGCATCTGCGATCGCGGCAACACCCGTAATATCTAAATCCGGTGTTTCACTACTGCTTGTTACCAATTTTCCCAACTTCTCGACTAAATCCTTGAACTTCATTTACTCCTCCACTCGTTTCAGAAAGGCTGCACATTCCACATGCGCGGTCTGCGGGAAAAAGTCCGCAGGTTGAACTCGCGTGAGTTGATAAGCGTTATCTGCACACAACAGTTTTAAGTCTCGCGCGAGCGTTGCAGCGTTACAACTGACGTAAACAATTTGTTTAGGTTTCTGTTGCCTGAGTGTTTCTAAAACGGTTGCATCACAGCCTTTACGCGGCGGATCGAGCATGACCAAATCCGGGTGAACCGAGAGCGATCGCAAAACCTGCTCAACCGATCCGACTTCAAATGTGACATTCTCAATTCTGTTCAGGATGGCATTTTGGCGCGCTTGCTCGATCGCTTCGGGTTGAATTTCGATCCCGATCGCAGTTTTGACTCGTTGCGCGATCGGTAAAGTCATCGCACCAATGCCACAATACGCATCGACAAAGATTTCATCGCCCTGTAAGTTCAACTCTTGCAAAATCGTGATCAATAGCGCTTCCGCTTGTTCGGTATGGACTTGAAAAAAGGTATCCGGACGAATGTGAAAGGTCAGACCTGCAAACTGTTCGCTCAGGAAGGGTTGACCTGCAATGCAATACGTTTCTGCACCGAAGATTGCGTTTGTTCGATCGGGCTGCACATTCAGCGACACACCTACTAGATTCGGATAGCGTTGCAACCATTCCTGCGCCTGAGATTCCAGATTCGGCAACTCAGAATCAGCCGTAATTAATGTAAGCGACACTTCTCCCGTACGCTGTCCGATTCTTAACGACAAATGCCGCACTTGTCCGCGATGATACTTCTCATCGTAAACTCTCCAACCTTGCTGCTGAATATCGTGTTTTACCTCAGCTAAGAACGGATTCAATCGCTCATCCTGAATCGGGCATTGATTCAGATTCACAATTTGATGCGTTCCTTTTTGGTAGTAGCCCGCTTGTACCTGTCTGTGTTGCGACATCGAGAGCGGATAAGTTGCTTTATTACGGTAGTGTAACGGCTCGCTGACGTTGAGAACTTCGTCGCACGTGAAGCGCGGTGTAACCATCGACACCTGCTTAAATCCACCAATCCGCTCTAATGCCTGAACGACCTGATTACGCTTCGCAGTGCGCTGGTACTCATAATCGACGTGCTGCCACTGACATCCGCCGCACTTATCCGCTACGATACAACCCGGTCGAATCCGATGCGGCGACGCTTCGATCAGTTCATACAGCTTTGCATGAGCCAAATTCGACTTCACGTGCATCAAACGCACCAAAGCGCGATCGCCCGTCACCGTATCAGGCACAAACACCACGCGCGATCCGGCTCGTCCGACTCCATCCCCACGATCGCTTAGATCTGTAATCGTGACTTCGATCAGTTCGCCTTGTTTCCATTGCGATCTGTTCTCGATCGTCTCTAACTCTGAGGGCACAGCAATTTACCAATTTTAGGTCTGTTCTATTGTGGCGCTTCTTTGGCAGAACTACCGCACACACGCGATCGCAGATTTCGCCAAAACCGTCTCGTAATAGTTCTGCAATTGCTTGGTTGCTGCTGACCAACTCCAGCGCTCTGCTTCGATGCGGGCATTTCGTCTCAGCGTTTCGCGTTCTTCGGTACGAGAAAGCAAAAATTGAGTCGCAGCGATCGCGCCCCCCTCATCAGTCGGATCGAACAGATAGCCATTCACGCCGTCTTCGACAATATCGGGAATGCCACCCGATCGCGCTGCGATCACTGGACATCCTGCCGCCATTGCTTCGAGTAAAACGAGTCCTAATGTTTCAGTCCGAGACGGAAACACAAACGCATCCGAAGAAGCAAACGCAGAAGCCAGTTCTTGACCGCCAAGATAACCCACAAAATTTGTATTGGTTCCGGCGAAATGCTTTTCTAATGCTTGCCGATTGGGACCATCTCCGACTAATGCAAGTCGAGCATCAGGAATCGATTCGAGAACGGGTTTAATGCGATCGACTTCTTTTTCCGCCGACAATCGCCCTATATAGAGTAATAAAGGCGCTTCGGGATAACCTTGTGAGAGACGCGATCGCATTTCCAAACTCGCTAAATGCGGTTGAAATGTTTCTGTATCCACACCCCGCTGCCAAAGATTTACTCGCTCAATTCCATGTTCGGTCAGCGCTTGCATCATTGCAGTTGACGTACAGAGATTAATTTCAGCTTGGTTATGTCCCGCTTTGAGCAATTCCCATAGAACACCTTCTAATGCTCCTAAACCATAGTGTTGAAGATACTCTGGTAAATGGGTGTGATAAGACGCGACAAGTGGGATGTTGAATAACTTACTGTAAAACAGTCCGGCTAATCCTAAAACAGCAGGATTCACAATATGAATTAGATCCGGTTTGAAACGTGAGAGTGCATCGCCGATCGCAGGTCGCGGTAATGCTAACTTCAATTCTGGATACAACGGTAGCGGAAATCCTGAAACGCCGTAGATTTTTGCACCTTTATACTCAGTCAAACCGCCATCGGGCGAGAAGATCAGCACTTCGTTGCCCTGTCTTTGCAGGTGATCAACGGTGTGCTTTAACCGCGTGACAATGCCATCAACTTTCGGGAGAAACGTTTCAGTAAAGAGCGCAATCCGCATAAATTTAGTTTGATTTTCTGTCAGGTAACGTACACAGCCCGTGAACCCCGATCGCGACAATCACGCCACCGAGCAACACGCCGATTCCTTCTGCAAAACAGTTGATTCGGTGTCGAACTTCGGCGGATTGAGCAATCGACAATTCGCGCGATCTGGCTCCACTACGGCTGAGTTGTTCATAGTTGCGGTAAGCACGATCGAGGGCTGTCCATTCTGGAAATAGATAAAAGCTACTGATTGCAATCGCGCCTAATCCCGGAACGATCGTGGTCAGTAGCAATAACATTCCTCGATTGCTCATTAGCGCTTCCAAGTCACTTTCGGCAAGATTTCATCCCCATCCACCCGATGCTTATACTTCACTGCGAAATTGAGCAACGAATCGAGCAATGAATCCGATAGATAGTGCGGTTGTAGTCCCAAATCTAGCAGGTTGGTGTTTTTCGCATTGAAGTAATGTTCTTCTTTCTCGATGCGTGGATTGTCGAAGCTTTGCACCTGGACTTTTAAGCCCATTGCTGAACCTGCTTTCTGAACTAAGTTAGCGATTTCTCCGACTCCAAATAGTTCAGTAAATTGGTTGAACACGCGGAACTCACCCGGAGCGGCAGGCGTTTCGATCGCCAATTCCACGCATCGCACCGTATCTCGAATGTCGAGAAAGCCGCGCGTTTGTCCGCCTTTTCCATAGACTGTTAGAGGATGCCCGATCGCCGCTTGAATGCAGAATCGATTTAATGCTGTACCAAACACACCATCATAATCAAGCCGATTGATCAGCATTTCGTCCATGCCCGTTTCTTCGGTCAGAACACCGTACACAATCCCTTGATTCAAATCCGTTGCGCGCAAGCCCCAGATCCGACAAGCAAAGTGAATGTTGTGCGAGTCGTGAACTTTGCTGAGGTGATACATACTACCCGGCTGTTTCGGATACGGGAGAGTATCTTTGCGTCCGTTATGTTCGATCGTAATGTAGCCTTCTTCGATATCGATATTCGGCGTTCCGTATTCGCCCATCGTACCGAGCTTAACCAAATGACAATCGGGAAACTTCTCTTTCATGATGTAGAGCAGATTGAGCGTTCCAACGACGTTATTTACCTGAGTCAGAACCGCATGTTCACGATCAATCATCGAAAACGGAGCCGATCGCTGTTCGCCGAAATGCACGATTGCTTCCGGTTGGAACTGCTCCATTGATTTGTTGAGAAAATCGTAGTTCGTGATATCGCCGATAAAAAGATCGATCGTTTTGCCTGTGAGGTCTTTCCAGCGTTGCAGCCGTTGTTTAATGGGCGCGATCGGGGTCAGGGTATCAATGCACAATTCGTTATCCCAATGCCGTCGCACCAAGCTATCTAAAATGCCAACTTCATGACCCCGATTAGACAAGTAGAGCGCGGTTGCCCAACCACAATAGCCATCACCACCAATAACTAGGACTTTCATGCTTGCTCAATCTTTTCTGCGGATACTTTGCCAAATCTACCAGGTTTCGGCACTCAGAAGATCGCAATTCACTACGACTTGGCGCGAATTCTTAGTTGTAATCTTCCGATTCGCGCCAATATCTATCGAACGGCTGAAGTCTGATTGTTCTACCGTGTATTCAAAATTACCTAAACTTTCACTTCATCCGCAAAGCTCGCCCACCGCACAAATTCAAACGGACCCGCCAGCGATCCCCAGACGTGCTCATCCGTTGCGGGATCACGTCCTCGATCGAGACTCGTAAACCGCTCACCCTCAATTTCAAACTCACTATCTAAATAAGTCTCTTGACCTTTGCGTGTGACCATGCAAGCCTTTCCAGGCTCGACTTGTCCTTTAAAGCTGCTTCCCGTCCATTCCACGACCATATTGCAGCCTGGAAGCTTTTCTAGATCACCTGCCGTCAATTCTTTGAGCCGATTCAAATCTCGCGATGCTCCGTAGAACTTTTGTTCATCGCGCACTTGATAGTTTTCGATTTCGATCCGTCCGTTCTTCTCAATGATTTTCAGCACCCGTAACCGATACGGATCGTTCAGCGTGTAATCGTATGCCTGTTCAATAAAGAAACCTACGCCACCCAGTACTTCTTCTGGTAATGGACGCATACACACGCGAATGTGAGCAAAAAACGGCGGATTCTCATACGCTTGTTGTTGATTACTAAAATCCGCCGCCATCCAACGCGCTAAAGTTGCAATATCGGTAGAGTGTGTCATGGTCATGTCGTCGAAATCTGGATTTCATTGTACGGCGTTGCGAGTACCAAGAAATCACCCTTTCAGTCCGTTGAGTCGAAAGAGTAGAAACTGCGTAATTTGTCCTAAGTTGTTGAAATTATCGTCGCTCACGAGAACGATCGTATGTGACCCATCGGGCAACCGTCCGCCGATCGTCATTCCTTCCAAGTTATCGAGCCGAATACCTAACTGATTGAGATCTTGCAGCAATTCCTTTCTTGCAGGTTTCACTTTCGCTCCGCGCAACGTCTCAACCAGAGAAGTATCGCTAGCAGTTCCGGTTTCAACTTGAAACAGCTTGATCCGAAATCCACTTAAACCAAACGATCGCTCTAAGCTGAGAAAATGCCCGCCTTGGTCGATCGACAAAAAATCACTCAGTCCGTGATCGATCGCGCCTGTCGGTTTCGGATCTAAAGGATAAGCATGTTCGGAAATGAGCGTTGATCGATTTCCAATAATTTGATAATGCAGAAATCGATTCAGCAAACTTTCTTTGCTCGGCACTTCGAGATCTTGAACTAAGGGAGACTCGATCGCGCTAAACAACCGAAACGGTTCAGCAGATGGAGCCGTCGAAGCTCCTGCATTCAAGGTCAACGATTCAAACCCACGATTGTCTTGAATTCCACGAGTTTGCGCGATCCCTTTCGCATCCGGTAAATACGACTCTGGCAGCGTTAACTTCCGCTTCAATTTCCCGGTTTGCAAGTCAAATTCCCCGATAAAGGGTGGAATATCTTCTTTCACCGCTCCTTCGCTCGAAATAAACACAGAGTTAAGCGGAGAAAGTGTAATTCCTTCAGCATCGATCGTGCCTTTCGCAAACGGTTGCCCGTTCTCATCGGTCAAAGTCGTTACGTTCTGCACTTCAACCGACTTGAGCGCGTTCTGATCCATCTGTAATTTCAGTGTGTAAAAGCGGGCGGGTTGCCGATCGCTGCGATCGTCGGATACCGCGTAATAGAGATCCTTTTTGCGATCGTAAGTGATCGCGGAAAGTCCTCCAACCGTTGTGTCTTTGAACTGTTTATCGGTCAGAGTGTAGCTACCGAGAAATTCAACCGACAGCGGCAAAAATAAGCGATCTTCTGCGGTCACGCGCGGCAAGCTGCACCCACTTAAGCCGATGACACAGAGAACCAGAGCGAACCAAGAAACCCAGCGACGCATTGATCTTTCCTTGCAAATTCCTATTTACTGTAGCGCGGGATTTGAAGCGATCGGACTTATTTCTCAAAGCGAAAATGCTCGTCGAACTGGCATTAGGAGGGAGTAAAGCCAACCTGTTTGTTGGAAAAACCTAAACTTTTGGATGATTCGGAGCTTGCTGAAATTTGTTTACATAAGTTAAGTTGATTCTCATAAAGCAGGGCGGAGACATGGAAGCGAAAAAGCGATCGAAATTAATTCAGTTTCTCCAGGAAGAACTGGCGCTTCCGGCTTCTGCGATCGATCTTGCCATCAAGCACAGCCAGCCTGAGATTGCCCCGCTCCACATGATTCTTTGGCAATACGGCTTAGTCACATTAAGCCAGCTTGATCAAATCTTCGACTGGCTAGAAAAAGCGTAGCTACGATCCTCGATACAGCCTGCCATTGCGAATCTGCACGACTGGATGCTTGGCAAGTCGAATTAGATTTTCATCGTGCGTTGTCACCAAGACAGTAATTCCAATCTGGTTCAGCTTTTTCAGAATTTTAATCACCTGCCAAGAGTTATCAGAATCGAGATTTCCAGTCGGTTCATCGGCTAAAAGAATCGGCGGCGTTCCGACGATCGCTCTTGCAATACTCACTCGCTGCTGTTCCCCGCCCGAAAGCTCCTCTGGAAAACAATCCGCTTTATGAACCAAGCCCACCATTTTGAGTGCTGGCTGTAAACGTCGCTGAATTTCAGGACGAGAATAACCCTGTGCCCACAGCACAAATGAAACATTCTCCGCTACCGTTCGACGTGGAATTAGTTTGTAATCTTGAAACACGATGCCAATGCGCCGACGCAGAAACGCCAGTTGATTGCCGCGCAGTCGGGTTGGATTTTGTCGATCGACTAAAATTTCACCTTCAGACGGCAGTTCTGCTCCGTACAGCAATTTAAGAAGGGTTGATTTCCCAGAGCCGGAAGGTCCTGTAATAAACAGAAAATCGCCGCTTTGAACATCGAGCGAAATGCCTGTGAGCGCAGAACTGCCGTTCGGGTAAGTTTTGCTCACCTGACGCAGTTGAATCAGCGCTTCAGCAGGCGGAGATTGAGCCTCATCACGGGTAGGGATTTTGGTTGAGCGACGATTCAGAACTTGAGTCATAGCGATCGACACGGGAAATCAACCCTCTTCTTTTACACCCGAAACTGATCCGCTCCCTCCGAGAAATTGCGGTAGATTGAGTTTGCTTGGCTTGACATAAAAAATGCGCTGAGGCTCTGACTCAGCGCATTTTGATTGAAATGGATTTTGCTTTAGCGCTTAAATTCGTTCAGCCATTGGCGCAGTTGCTCACTCGCGACATCACGACCGCCCAAACCGAACGCGATCGCAATCGCCACCGCGATCGCACCGAGTAACAGTCCAAACGCCAAATTCACAATATTCGGTGCAATGCCGATCTGCTGGAGTGCCAACGCTGCCACAAATCCTAGGATCGCAATTCGAGCAATCTGACCCAGCAATTTCGACTGCCGACTTCCAGAACTGGTGATCAGGTTATACGCCAAATTTGCTAAATACAGCCCAACCGCAAAGACAACCAGCCCAGAGAGAATGCGTCCAAAAATATAAAGCAATCCAGCAATAATCGCTGTGAGTGCTTGAATTCTCAGAACATCCACTGCGGCGACTGTTGCGAACAGCATAATCCCAACCAAGACGACCACGCCTGCAATTTCTGACGGCGATCGCACTCCCGGTTTAGCATCGGTTTGCAGAATCGTTTCTCCGGTTTGAAACTCAGTGCTGTACTGTTCGGGCGGAACTCTGGGCGTATGAGGTGCAGATTGCAGCCCCAACCAGTAAAAGAGATTATCAAATCCAATGCTAGCGAGAATGCTCGACACCAAATCGGCGACAAACTTCCCGATCACATAAGCGATCACTAAAATCGCCGCTGCGGTAAAGATCAACGGCAACGAATTTAGCACCTGGTTCAACATTGCGGTTGCAGGTCCCGAAATCGCCGGAATCTGAAGCGCATCAAGCGCAGCGGTCGCAGTTGGAATCAAGATCAAGACATAAACGATCGTGCCCAAAATCCACGACAGCGATTGACCGCCCCGTGCCCGACTCAATCCAATTCTTGATCCCACTTGATCCGTTCCGATCGCTGCTAGCAAGTTTGTCACAATGCCACGAACCGTCCGCGCCAAAAACCAACCAATTGCCGCGATCGCCAACGCTTTAATAATGTTGGGAAGCGCACTTAAAATATCATTCAGTAAGTTCTGAACGGGTTGGAGCGGCCCTTGCAGGTTCAAAACGCCCAAAATTAGCGGCAAGAAAAATAGGAAGACAAACCAGTAAACCGCGTTTCCGAGCGCGTCACTCAGTCGGAAGGTATTTGCTCCTAACGGATCAGCACTCGGATCAGAAACTTTCTCATCAAGCGAGAACGATTGCGAAGTCCGAACGACGATCGTTTTGGCAAGAGTTGCGACCACCCATGCCAATCCTGTTAAAAGCAAAGCTGCACCTAACTGAGGTAGAAAGGCGAAAATCTGGTTCAGGAAGGTATTGAGCGGTTGCGAAACTGTGTTTAATCCAAGGGCATTTAATGCAGCGACCACTGCCAGGATCATGATGATCCAGAACACGATCGACGAGATTAGTTCTTCTACATTGAAATTCGTTTGTCCTCGTCCACCTGAAGCCCAATCCGCTAAGCGATTATCGAGCGTTGTTCGCTTCAGTAATCCGCGCACGATACTCTTTACGAAGACGGCGACCAATGCGCCAATCAAAAAGATCAGGAGCGCACCGCCTCCTCTAACAAGAAGGTCGCCGATATTTACGCCAAAAAGCACTAAAGTCGGTGTTCCTCCGGGAGGAAGTTGAGCGAACTCTAGGTTTCCCATGAGGCGCTGCATTCCTCCCAACTGGTCAATGTGTTGCAATAACTCGTTCATGGTTTTTTGATAAACCCCTTTCGCTTTCAAAAAAGCGCCAAATCGATCGCTTTTGTAGATGGTGTGACAACTGCTGATTTTAGGAAAACAATCTCATTTGTTGATTCTTCCTGAAGTCCACAGTAGGACTGCTGACCTCGATCACGAAGCAACGTGCGATTTCTCTAAAATTACAGTTGCATCCTAAGAGTACTCGTATCTCTCATTAGAGAAAAGCTCTTAGAAACACTTTTTTGAATTTTCTATAAAGTGCTTAGCTCGTAGAGCGATGATGCAAATGCGCTGAACTAATGATTTAATCTGCTTAATTGCTGAACCGCACAAGTCAGTGCAGAGTATCTCACTTCCTAAATTGATTTATCTTCATCCTAGAGAGAGATGTCTAGCAATTTAGACTCCGATTGCACGATATCGAGGAAAAATAAGAATGGGTATTAAATTCTGAGACAGTGTTTCACACGAAGCGGGGGCACCACAAATGGCAGAGATTTTTGAGCAGTCGATTCTCATTCAAGCAAGTGCAACCGACGTAGAACGTTGCTTTACCGATCTGAATCTGATGCACCGCTGGTTAAATCCGGCATTACGGTGTGAGCCGATCGAGCAGTGGTCAACTGAAGTTGGAAGTAAGAGCCGCTTTGTGATTCAAATCCCGGTTTTACAGCCTGCGTTAAAAAGCGTCGTGGCAGAACGGCAACCTGGATTAGTCGTCTGGCAGTTTGAGGGATTTTTCAAAGGACGCGATCGCTGGGAGTGCAATCCCGAACCAAAGGGAACCCGTTTATTGAATCGCTTTGAATTCGAGATCCCAAATCCGATCGTGCGATTCGGATTCAATCAATTTGCAGCGAAATGGACGCAGGAAGACATGGAAGCCCAACTGCGACGATTGAAACGAGTCGCGGAGACTTTGAGCTAGCTGCCTTCAATTTGATCGAGCAATTGCTGAATCACATCGCGATCGTTTGTATTCGGAACGCTGTCAAGATAGCCTTCTAAATCTTGTCGAGCTTCGATCCAGCGATTCGTTTGAAAATAAATGATCCCGCGATCGCGCAACTCAAACGGTGCATCCGGAAACAGAATTAGAATTCTTTCAATCATGGAAAGGCATTTTTCGATCTTGCCTTGATTCAGATAAATCCCTTTCAAATTCGTTAACATTCGTGCGAGAAACTGTCTTGCTGTCACGGCTTCAAGGAATTTGGGACGCATTTCGACAGGCTGCCCTGCTAACTGATTTAGCCGCTCTTGGCAATCTTGAGGAAACAGAATTTCTCCATCGTGATAGGCATCAACAAAGATATCCATTTCTTCATTCACAGCCGGACGAATCAGAAAATGTCCCGGCATTCCGATGCCCACCATTGGAAAATTGATTCGTTTGGCGATCGCCAAATACAACAGCGCCAAAGAAATTGGAATTCCAGTTTTGCGATCGATCACATCATTCAAAAAACTATTGCGAGGATTGTAATAATCTTCGGAATTGCCAGAAAATCCTAAGTCTTTGTACAAATATTGATTAATTGTTTGCACAATTCGCAGCGGATACGGTTCTTCAGGAAGCCGTGTTTGAATCTCTGCTGATATTTTGTCGATCGCGTTTAAATATTCATCGACATCTAATTCTGGATACTCTTCTTGTGCAATATAAAGGGCTGCTTTTTCGAGATTAATCTGCTCATCATCTTGACGAACTTCCTGATAAAAACGTTGTCGAGCCAGCGAAAATTCCATTTCTTAATGTCCTACGTAATCGTTTCCTGAGCCATATTGCCAAGCTTCTATTCGCCGATTCCAACCGTATTGCTGAGTAGGCGGTAGTGTAGCAATCCAAGGCTTTAATCTTTGAGAAAGAGAATATAAAGCGGTATAACTTGCCAAATTGAAATAGTGCAGCATCCAATCTAGCAAAGCTGGGATTCCAACGTGGGGAATGATTTTTAAAACTAATCCTGGGTGTAGAACTCCAGTTTTCAAAAGCGTTTGAGAAAGCGGAATAAACTGAACTACATCTTGCAAAAACGGCTTTAGAACTTGTTCGCCCGATCGCTGCATTTCTTCAAAAACTGTCGCCAGCAATTGGTTAATTTGATCGGGAGCAACTTTTTGATTTACACCCACACTCATCGATCGCTGAAACAACCAAGTCACCGACAAATTTGGCTGATAGGGTTGCAGCAGAGATAGAGCCGAACGATCAAGCATTTCACATCGTAGCGCTTGATCGATTCCATGCGTCAATCGTTTTAGATGTCGTACCATCGCCCCAAATCCACCGAAGCTAAGAGGCGATTGACTACCGCTACTATCTCCGATCGCCAAAATTCGATCCCACTTTAGCTGTAAAGGGTTCTCACGATAGCAAGGAAAAAAGCCGAATAACGCGCGCACAAATTCAAGCTGCTCAAGTTCAACATTCTGATATTGGGGCAGAAGTTTGAAGTAGTCATCGAACAGCGTTTCTAACGAAAAGCGATCGCGATTCGCATCCAAATAAGTAAACAGATAAGTCGTTCTTCCATCTCTTGCTGGAAATGCTTCCCAAAAATACTGACACTGTTTCTGAATCGGTGTAAACGACGCAATCAAATCGCCTGTTTCATTTTGAGTAAATCCCTTCGCACAAGTGCCAACAACCAAACAAACTCCGTCTGGTTTCTTTCCTCGTCTTGCTTGTCGAACCACGGGCGAAAAGTGCCCCATTGCATCCAACATTAAGCGAGCAGTAATCGATCGATTAATCCTGACTCCATTTGAATGAACCTCCACATTTTCAAATGGTGTATTCTCGATTAGATTTCCACCGTTTCTGAGAAAAGACTGTTTAAGACTTTCTAGTAAATAAACGGGATCAACACCAACGTTCAAGACATCTCTAACGAAAATATCTGAATCTTCAGAAAAGCTCACACGAACTGGATTAAATTGAGTTGCGATCGCAGTTTCTAACTCCGCTTCGCTCAGCAATCCTAACTCGATAAACGCATTCAATTCCTGACGAGAAATATTCCATTCTTGCGCTCGTCCTTTGAGCGTTCCGCGCTCGATCAGCGTCACTCGCCAACCTTTCTGAACCAGGGCTGCACCAAGCAAAATTCCTAACGTTCCGCCGCAAATCACCATATCCCAATCGATCGAGTCAAGCGATCGCTCATAAACCTCGACGACGTTGGGAACTGCCATCGTGTCTTCTCGCAACGCTTTCCATAAAGCATCGACTCGCCGTAATCCTTCCAGCGGATTTTCTGAAATATTGGCTAGAACTTCTTCAGTGATCGACATCTGTTCATCATAATTTATCGACCGAACGCCACGATCGCATTCTGTCCCCCAAATCCAAAACTGAAGCACAAAACATGCTCAAGGCTTGCAGACTGAGCGGATTGCGCGATCGCTAACCCAAATTCGCTATTCCTCATTCCCACATTCGGCGGCACGATTTGGTGCTTTAATGCCATCAAGCAGAACGCCGCTCCCAACGCACCCGATCCGCCTAAAGTGTGTCCGGTCGCTCCTTTCGTTGAACTGATCCAAACTGAATCAGAAAAACACTGCTGAATCAAATGTGCTTCATTGCGATCGTTTAACTGCGTTGCGGTTCCATGCGCGTGAATATAATCAATCTTGTGTGCCGTCAGATTACTCCGCTCAAGACACTGATTCACCGCAGCGATCGCGGCTCGACTTCCCGGTTCTGGCGCACTGACATGATATCCATCTGCCGTCAGCCCAAACCCTAAAACTCGACCATAAATCTCAGCATTTCGCCGCTGTGCGAGTTCTGCCGATTCCAGCACAAAAACTGCGCCACCTTCGCCTAAAACTAATCCTTGTCGATCGACATCAAACGGAAACGCGCCGTCTTTCGCTAAAGCCCCCATCCGCTCGAATCCAATTAGCGTCAGCGGTGTGATCGGAGCTTCGATCGCACCACAAATTACCCGCTCACACTGCCCACTCCAAATTAATTCCGCGCCTCTTGCGATCGCCCAAAGTCCCGTCGCGCACGCCGCCATCGGAGCGAGTACGATCGATTGAGATCCGATAACTTGAGCGGTTGCGATCGCGCTTCCATTCGGCAATGTATTGAGCCAATTTGAAAGTTCACCCTTTCCCGCTGTCATCCGCTCCCATTGCGCCTGATTCCCGCGACTCGATCCCACCACAACCCCGCAATCAAACAAAGGCGTTTTTAGTCCTGCATCGTTCATGGCATCTGAAACGACTTGCTGAGTTAAGCTCAGAATTTCAGCGGGATGCTTTCCGATTAGCGCGATCGGTTTCGGCTCTAAACCTGAAAAAGGCTGGTAGAACTGAATGCCGCAGCGTCCTTCTACCAACCTCTTCCAAGTTTGCGTCAGATTGCCCAACGCTGAAGCTAAACCAATTCCCGTGACAACAACATTCATTTACGGGGAAGTTGTCGGGCTAGGAGAAGGGCTTGCGGTTGAACTTGGCGTACCCGTTTTCAGATTTTCGATCCCTTGGGTCACTTTTGCCGACTCAATGCGATCGCCCTGCTGAATCTTATCCACCGTCTCCATTCCCTGCGTCACATACCCAAACACTGCATAGCTTCCATCCAGCATTTGCAAATCTGCTAGCGCAATGTAGAACTGAGACGAAGCCGAATCTGGAGCTTGCGATCGCGCCATCGCGACAGCACCCCGTGTATGTCTCAATTTTGGTGGAACATTCACGCCAGCCTCGTCAAATGTCCGGCTATAAATTGGCTCTTTTGCATTCCGAGGCGTAATTTCCAGCGGAATTTCACGCGGCTGCTGCGTTGTGGGATCAATATATCCACCTGTCCCTAAGCGATCGAGCGGTACATTTGGATTCTTACTTTGAGGATCGCCCCCTTGCACCACAAACGGCTGCGGCTCTCTCACCACGCGATGAAATACCAATCCGTCATAAACCTTGCGATTCACCAAATCGACAAAATTTCCTGCTGTGATCGGTGCGCTCGTGCCATCAAGTTCCATCGTGATCGGTGAACCCTTAACTGTCATTACGACCGTCGCTTTCCCGTCCAATCTCGGCAATCCGACTGCTTGAGGAGAACTCGTTGCTGTCGGTGGAGTACTTGGAGTAGGCGATCCAGTTGGTGCAGCGGATGTTCCTTGCTGTCCATTGCAGCCTACTAGCGAAACCATTGTGACAATAAACAGGCATAAGAGCCAATTTTGGAGTTTTGTCTGCATTTCTAGATACCTATTCCAACGAACCATCTAACATCTTACGCATATTCCACAATCTTGAATCGATAAAAAAAGGCTTGTAGAATCTCGCTCTACAAACCTCTTTCTGTTTTGATATCAAAACTTACAGCCCTTCGAGCGGCACACTCAGAAACCGAGCCAATCCTGCCGCTTCATTTTCCAATTCTGCCAGCGTCATCGGCTGTCCTACTCGCGTCAATGGCAAATCTCGCATTCCTTTCACTCGCAAATACAGCGATCGACGTGGATTCACGCCTTCTCTCAGTGTCACCTTCACCGCTTGCACATCTGCGGTTTTCAAATCCACTTCCACCCGCCGATTCTTCCCTGGAAATCCCCAACGAAAGATTTTCACTTCTCCGGTTTCTTTATTAAATTCGTTGTAGCCGCCGCCCAGATCTAGAGCGATCGTTGACCATAGATAAATTGCCAACAGTAGCCCAGCCAGTCCGTAAAAGCCCATTGCGATCCCTTGCGGCACAAATACAAGCTCGGTCGGATTCGAGAACGGTAGCAGATTCACCTTGGTATAGCTCGAAATCGAAGCGAGGAAAAATCCCGTTGCTCCGATCGAAACGATCGTCGCCCAAAAATAATTACTGAGCCGCCGCGCTCCTAAAACTGACTGCCGCAAAACAAGATTTTCTGAAGAAGTGGTTTGTGCCGCCATAGCGCTTGTACTACCTAAAGAATTACAGAATTTTAATATTGCCGATCGCTCTAAAACCCAGCCCAGAGCGTTCTACAATCTTAAAAACACCCCTTTCAGTATACTGCTTACAACGCTTTGTAAGTGTAAGTAAATATAAGTATAGATACTTATTGACAATTGAAGCTTCTCAGAAAGTCGAGAAAAACTGAAAATGCTGAGACACTTGATTTGATTGACGATCGCAGAAAAGTTCAAAAAAATTTAGCTGAGATTTCACGTATCAGTTTGTAAATTTTCTAATTTCTCCTATTATGTATAGACATATAAACTCGTTCACTCTAGACAGCCAGCAATTTTAGTAAAGCTAGAGGATTTTGATTCATGACCATCGCAGTAGGTCGCGCGCCAGCGCAACGAGGCATATTCGATGCCCTCGACGACTGGC
>CAXTDB010000056.1:0-19021 GCA_964242045.1 uncultured Leptolyngbya sp.
TTTTTTGAAGGCTCGATTCTGGTGGGAACCTTGGCGCGGGTAATCATCGGAACGGAAATTCAGCGATCGATTGTGGAAGTGAGTCCGCTAGTGGTGCTGGGTTGGATTGGCTTGGTGCTGACTGCAATTAACGTGATGCCTGCGGGACAGCTTGATGGCGGTCGCATCGTTCAAGCAATTTATGGACGCAAGATCGCAAGTCGGGCAACGGTGGCAACAATCCTCGTTCTCGGTCTAGCTTCGTTGGTAAATCCGCTAGCGCTGTATTGGGCGATCGTGATTGTCGTGCTGCAACGCAATCCAGAGCGTCCGAGTTTGAATGAACTGACTGAACCCGATGACGCGCGCGCAGCGATCGCTTTAGTGGTGCTGTTTCTCATGGTGATGATTCTGCTACCGCTGACTCCAAGCCTCGCGGGTCGCTTGGGAATCGGTGGCTAAACTTTCCTTTCTCGCCCCCTGCTTATGTTTGATCCCCAGATCTTTTTGCTGCTCGACCTCAACAGCTTGTATGCCTGTAAGCCTTATGAATGGCTGGAATTCAGCCGCGTTGGACAATGCTACGTGCCGCAAGTCGTGTATGAAGAACTCGATTCTTGGGCATCGAGTCGGAGTGACGCGATCGAGTCCAAAATCGCACGAGAATTTCGACGGTTCATGCTCGAAGGCGATTGGCAACTCACCCGATCGCTGATTCCAATCGGAACGACTCGACCGTTTAGCCGCCGCGCTCGACTCGCGATCGATGTGCGGAACTGTGCGGAAGATTTAGCCCGCTCTAGCATAGGGCGCTTAGTTGTAGTGGTGTCCAACGATCGCGCTTTAGTTCAACAGATTCAAGCGTTGCATCTAGACAATCTCACCGGAATTCCTGTTAGTACGCTACTCACTTGGAGCCGCAGCAAGCGACAACCGCCGATCGTGCTGCAACATCTACGATCAATGCAGACTCAGACTTTACAACGGCGCGGAGCAGGTTCTTACAGCAAAGTTTCTCGGATCGAATCTCCGAAGTTTTTACCTGATCCGGTGTATCAACGATCATGGCGCGATCGTTTAATTCCCGTGTTGATCATTCTCGCTGGGCTGACTTTGGGCTGGCAAATCGCACAATCGCTGATGCTCAACCCGCCCCAGACGCACGAGCAGCAGTAGCGTGGAAACCTGCGATCGCGATTCTCCGTCGTTAATCTAGAAAATCTCGGTTTGCTTATGCGCTCTCACCTGCCCCTAAAACTCATTTCCTCGATCGCCCTAATCAGCGCTTTATCTTTGATCAGCGGTATTCCACTTTTGCAAGCGTCAGCGGCTCCAGCGCGAACATCGAGTGAACTGCTCGATTATTCTTACCCCAAATCTTTATCTTGGCGAGTTCGGCGCGATTTAGCTCGGCGGATCAATATTCCAGCGCAAAGTCTGCGCGTAACCGAAGCTCAGCGACAAACTTGGAAGGATGGCTGTCTAGAACTCGCTGCACCCGATGAAATGTGTACACAGCAGTTAGTAGAGGGTTGGCGAGTTGTCGTGGCGTATGGAAGGCAGACTTGGGTGTATCACACGGACGCTCAAGGTCGATCGCTGCGAATCGAATCCGCCGATCGCGCAGTCAGCTTGCCGAGAAATGTGGTGTTTCGATCGCAATCATCGGGTGGATTTGCCGGACAGAATTACGAAACCGTTCTCTTCAGCGATGGCAGAGTTCAGCAGAAAATTTCTTTTATTGGTGGCAAAGATGCCCCGGTTCGGACTTGGCGCGTTTCGCCAGAAAAAGTTCAGCAGTTTCAAGAAACTCTCGATCGCGAACAGTTTCAGAGCTTTGATCAAAAAGATTATCCGGCAACTCCGGGAGCCGCTGACTTTTTTGTTGTGCGGTTAACGAGTCCGACCGGAAGCGTTCAATACGCCGATATCGAACAAGAGAAACTACCGCGATCGCTGAAAACGATTATTCAAGCTTGGAACGCGCTGCGGTAGATTCACGCAGTCGGTTCCTGTTAGTTCCTCGGATGCAGCGGGTACGTTTCATAAAGACTTTACACGGCATCTGAGGAATTGCATGAGGCGGGAATCAAAGCCCAAGCTGAAACTGTTAATCGTAGACGATGAGCCAGACAATCTCGACTTGCTTTACCGTACCTTCCGCCGAGATTTCGACGTGATTCGGGCAGAAAGCGCGCTCGAGGCGCTCAAAGTTCTTGACGAACAAGGCGAAGTGGCAGTTATTATTTCAGATCAGCGAATGCCCGAAATGCTGGGAACCGAATTTCTCAGCCGCACCGCCGATCGCTTTCCGGACACGATTCGGATTGTCTTGACCGGATACACCGATGTCGAGGATCTCGTCGATGCGATTAATTCTGGTAAGGTGTTCAAATACATCACGAAGCCTTGGAAACCCCAACAGCTTCAAGTCGTAGTCGAGCAAGCCGTAGAAACTTATCGGGTGTTGAAACAGCGCACCGCAGACCTCCGACGTGCTCTCCGGCGAGAATCTTCGTTCAACGCAATTACCACTGCCATTCGCGAATCGCTCGATTATCAAAACATGCTGCACACGATCGTGGAAACGATCGGCTTAACCTTTGAAGCAAGCTGCTGTATGCTGCACCCGGTTGAGGGCGATCGCCTGCGATCTCAATCGGCAATGTACTGTGCAGAAGACGTGCCAATCGGAGATTGCGAAGACGATCGCAATTCGGAACTGGTACAGCGTGTGTTTCTCGATCACACCAGTTGGAAGAAAGAGAATCCGCCGCACTTCGTGTTACCGCTAACGTATCAGCAGGAATTGTTGGCGATTTTGTCGCTACACCGCCCGATCGATCGACCGATTTGGTCGATCGAAGACATTGATTTAATCAAAGTCGTTGCCGAACAAGCTGCCTTAGCGATTTCTCAAGCGAGACTGTATCGCCGCACTCAGCAGCAAGCCGAACAAATTCGCGCAGAGTTGGCGGTCGCGCGTCAGATTCAAACGAATCTACTTCGGCAAACTCTTCCATGCTTAGACAATTTGAAAGTTCAAGCCTGTTGCCATCCCGCGCGCGAAGTTGGGGGCGACTTTTTTGAAGTCTACTATCATCCGCAAGGAGATTTGTGGTTAGCCGTGGGCGACGTTTCTGGAAAAGGAGTTCCTGCGGCGCTGTTTATGGCAAGCGCGATTTCAGTTCTGCGGCGTGAACTTTCTCAGGAATCTCCGCCCGAACCCGATCAAGTAATGCGGAACTTGAACAGCATTCTCTCCGAGGATTTGATGGGAACAAACTGCTTTATCACAATGGTTTTGGCAAGGTACACACCCGCGACCAATCAGCTTGTTTATGCCAACGCTGGACACATTTATCCGCTGGTGTGGTCAAAGCAAACGATCGCATCGGAGAGCGAACCGACTTACCTGAAAGTACGCGGCGTACCGCTGGGAATTTTGCCTGACTGGAAAGCGATCGCTGGAAATCTCACTCTAAACGACGGCGAAATCTTTCTGCTGACCAGTGATGGCATTACCGAAGCGACCATTCGACCCGACGAGACATTCAGTAGATCGATCGATTCGGCGGGTGCAATGTTGCGACAAACGGGACTCTGGAAGCTACTCCGGCAAGCTGGGGAATGCTTGGATCTCAAACAGCTTCTGGCTCAAATTCAAGCCCACAATGTGATTCAAGAAGATGACCAAACGATTCTCTCCCTGGAGGTTTTGTGACCGATGCGAACTGAGCTTCATATCCCCAGCGATTTAAGGTTTTTAGGTATTGTCGAGCGGTGGCTGTTAGATAGTCTGTCCGTGGAGATTGGCGATCAGGTCGATTGGTCGCGTCAATCAAGTCGATTGCGTCTCGCTTTGGTCGAGGCATACTCGAATGTAGTCAGACACGCACATCGTGATCAGCCCGATTTGCCCGTGATTTTGCGCTTAGAGCTGAGAGGGCGCGATTTAGCGATCGAGATTTGGGATCACGGTCAAGGCTTTGATCTTTCAACATATCTCGCGCCATCGCCAGAAGCGATGCAGGAACATGGATACGGCTGGCTGATTCTCAATCGATTAATGGATCGAGTGGAATATCAGCTACAAGTCAACGGTCGCAACTGTCTTAGACTGCAAGCGAATTTGATGGCAACGGTATAGGATGCAGTTCTAACCGAGCGCCAGTACTTCTGAGAGGATGTGTTTTTAGAGCTTTGATTTTACGAAGGTGGCTAAGCGATCGATGCCTTTCTCGATCGTCGCCATATCGGTTGCGTAAGACAGTCGAATATAGTCATCTGCATCAAACGCAATTCCCGGAATCGCAGCAACTTTCTGTTCGGTCAACAACCCATCACAAAACTCTAGCGAAGTCATGCCAAGTTTCGTGATGTCGATCATCAGATAAAACGCGCCATCTGGCTTGATACAGCTTAATCCTGGAATTACGCAAACCAGATCAAAGATGGCTTGTCGTCGTTCGGCAAAAGCTTGACGCATGAGTTCAACTGATTCATTCGATCGCGGATCTTCATACGCTGCGATCGCGCCATATTGAGCGAACGTACAGACATTCGAGGTGCTGTGTCCCTGAATCTTGCTGGCAGCTTTGATTAAATCAACGTTTCCTGCCAAGTATCCGACGCGCCACCCGGTCATCGAATAGGCTTTGGCAAATCCATGACTGATAATTGTACGATCGAATACTTCTGGACTCGCTGCCGCAACACTTAAATGCTCCGCTCCATCGTAAAGTAAGCGCTCATAAATTTCATCTGAGACAACGTAAATTTGTTTCTCAACGATCACTTGGGCGATCGCGCGAATCTCATCGGGTGTGTACACCATTCCGGTCGGATTCGAGGGCGAATTGAGAATAAAAAGCTTTGTTTTCTCAGTGATTGCTTGTCGCAGTTGATCAGGAGTGATTTTGAATTGAGTCTCTGCGGTCGTTTTGACGACGATCGGAGTTCCACCTGCGAGTTTGACCATTTCGGGGTAGCTCACCCAATACGGTGCTGGAATAATCACTTCATCGCCTGGATCAATTAGCACCATCATTAAGTTATAGAGCGAGTGCTTACCGCCATTCGTCACGATGATGTGATCGGATTTGTAAGTGAGACGGTTTTCGCGCTGGAGCTTGTGGGCGATCGCTTCTCTTAATAATGGCTCACCTGCGGCGGGACCGTAGCGCGTTTTTCCTTGTTTGAGCGCGTCGGTTGCGGCTTGCTTGATGTGATCTGGCGTATCAAAGTCGGGTTCACCTGCACTAAAGCTACAGACATCAATTCCGTCTCGCTTCATTGCTTTTGCTTTTGCATCGATCGCGAGGGTGAGCGAGGGCGTTACCTGACTTACTCGTGCTGCCAGTTTCATATCAATATTCAGAGCGTGAAGGTTAAATCGGGAATCACAAAAGGAGTCCGGATAAGGATTTTGATTCTATCGTGATCCCCGAAAATAAAACCCTAAGATTTAACGCAACTTTTACGCGATCGTAATCTCCGGTGATAGATAAACGTCCTGGATTGCATGAAACAGTTTGACTCCTTCATCAAACGGTCGCTGAAACGTTTTCCGCCCCGAAATCAATCCCGTTCCGCCAGCGCGCTTGTTTACAACTGCGGTGCGAATCGCTTCAGCAAAATCGTTTTTACCCGATGCTCCACCAGAGTTAATCAATCCGGCGCGTCCGGCATAGCAATTTAGCAACTGATAGCGGGTTAAATCGATCGGGTGATCCGTTGTCAGTTCGCTATACACTTTCGGATCGGTTTTACCGTAGCTTTGTCCGGTGGCTTTCGCTACAGCACCATACCCGTTATTGACTTCGGGAAGTTTTTGCTTGATGATATCGGCTTCGATCGTCACACCCAAATGATTCGCTTGTCCGGTCAAGTCTGCGGCGAGGTGATAGTCTTTGTCTTGCTTGAACGCATTGTTTCGCAGATAGCACCAGAGAATTGTTGCCATACCGTATTCATGTGCGAGCGCAAATGCTTGACTCACTTCCTGAATTTGGCGCGTCGAATTTTCTGAACCGAAATAAATTGTCGCCCCCACTGCAACCGCTCCGAGATTCCAAGCTTGCTCAACCGAGGCAAACATCACTTGATCAAACTGATTCGGAAAGGTGAGTAGCTCATTGTGATTGAGCTTGACGATAAACGGAATTTTGTGAGCATATTTGCGCGAAACGCTGCCCAAAACGCCGAGCGTCGTTGCGACTGCATTACAGCCTCCTTCGATCGCTAATTTAATAATATTCTCGCTGTCAAAATACATCGGATTCGGAGCAAACGAAGCGCCTGCGGAATGCTCGATTCCTTGATCCACGGGCAAGATCGAAATATAGCCAGTATTTGCCAAGCGTCCGAACGCATAGAGTTGTCGCAGACTCCGCAGCACTTGGGGAGAACGATCGCTCTGGACAAAAATGCGATCGAGAAAATCCGGTCCCGGCAAATGAAGCAAATCTTTCGAGACTTTCGCTTGATGATTGAGCAAGTCTTCGCCTTCATCGCCCAACCAAGATGTCACTGACTGAGGCGCAGAGAGTGTAGCGGTCATCGCAGTTTCCTCAATACTGTTTGCATTTACTCTAACGTTTTGGCTCAAATTGGCTTATGTCTGTAAGCGTATCTTTATGCGAATCGTTCTGGACGGTTGGAATTCGATGAGGAATTTACCGCTCGATCGTGGAAGAATTTCCAGAGAAAGCGAAATGAACTCGTAGACCCTTATCTTCGAGCGTCGATCGCTTTTCTCTCAAAGCTTTTCTGAAGTCATCAGCGCGAATTGATTCCAGCAGACAATCCTCGCATCGCTAATAGAGCCGTTCCATAAGCTGCCTCAGTCTGATCTGCCTGCATCACCGAAACTCTAAGTTGTCTTTGCCGCATTGCCATCCAAGACACATTCTTTGCACCTCCCCCTGCCGTTAAAACCCGCTTCAACGCAGATGCCCCTAGAGATTCCAACCGTTGATATCCTTGCGCTTCAATTCTTGCCATACTTTCTAGCAACCCGTGAAGAAATGCCACTCGATCGCTCGGTCTTGGCTCGATTCGAGGTGCAAGCGTTGGATCATTAATCGGAAATCGATCGCCCGCTTGCAACAACGGATAGTAATCAAGTGGACTTTCTTCATTTGGAATACGATCGCTCAACTCCCTCAGTTCCTCTAATGTAAAAAAGTGCTGCAAAACTGCGCCACCTGTATTAGAAGCACCACCCACCAGCCATCTATCTCCGAATCGATGACTATAGACCCCAAACTCGGCACGATCAACCCGTACATCGCTTAATAGCTTCAGAACCAACGTTGATCCAAGCGAAGTAACTGCATCTCCCACATCCTTCGCTTGGCTTGCAATAAATGCTGCAATACTGTCAGTCGTTCCCGCGCAAATCTCACAAGTGAATGGAATCTGGAATTTCCGAGCGATCGACGATTGAATCACTGCGATCGCGCTTCCCGGTTCTAATACAGCGGGCATCAATTCCTGTAGCGGCAACCAATCTGGATACTTTAATTGCTCTACGTCATACCCAAGCTTCAAACTATTGTGATAGTCACTGATACCAAGCTGACCGTGTAGTTGAAATGCTAACCAATCTGCTTGATGTAGAAAGTATCGCGCGTTAGAAAAGCTTTCACAATTTGCTTGCCACCACAGCAGTTTTG
The DNA here is from genome assembly GCA_964242045.1 of uncultured Leptolyngbya sp. GTDB lineage: Bacteria > Cyanobacteriota > Cyanobacteriia > Leptolyngbyales > Leptolyngbyaceae > Leptolyngbya. Next base: position 7,659 of record CAXTDB010000056.1, read on the forward strand.
CAAGGCTAGAGGTCGCACTGAGTACGGTGTGTTGCTCAGGCGCGAACGCTCGAATCTGGTGTAAGACACTCGCTCCACAAGCATCGTTGTACATCAAAGCCGTAGTGACTGGAACACCAGCACGATCGCACAACAACACGGTTGAGGATGTACCATTGATTGCAATCCGACTGAGCCGCGATCGGACTTTGATCGATAAGTTCTCAATGAGTTGCCACAGCATTTGATCCCAATCTTGAGAAGCCGTAACGCTGACTTGTGCAACGATTTTGCCACTTGAATCAATTGCGATCGCTCTTGCCCCAGAAGTCCCAAAATCAATTCCTAGAAACAAACCCATAAGTCGTTAAGATTATTCAACGAATCTTCTCAAATCGAATTCATTCTTTTTAGAATAGCGTTCAAAATCGAACTCAGTTTTGAGGAGAAATGGTATTAATGTATACCTTCGATATCGTTGGAGTTTCTCCAATTTTGTCTTTCTTCAATCAACAACAAGATATCTTGCAAAAAAATCTATCGATCGGAGTCGAATACGTTCCGAGTTTTGAATGCACACTCGATGCCCTGATTCACTCAGTCGAAACCGTCAGCCCTCAACACGACTGGCGTTTAGACGAAGTGATCGGAACTGTTGTCAACTTTTGGGTGCGAAATTCTGATCTCGTTCATCATTGGAAAGATCGACTGCAAGATGCTGGAAAAGAAAGTCTGCTTGTGAGTCGAGTCGCTGATATCGACTCCCTCAAAACCGAGTTTGAATTATTACTTTAGATTCGTAAACTTTGTCACGTCTGAACTCTTTCTTGGGTAGGACGTAGGAACATAGCGAATACCGTTTTACTGAAAATTAGTTTAGAGGTGTTGTTATGGAAACTCAGGACAAAGTAATGTCACAGCCGCATTTAAGAGAATTAGGCATTACGCGAGAAATGATCTTTCCGATCGGGCTTGGCGGAATGCCAATGTCAATTCGCGATCGCCCATCGGAAGAGCAATCGATCGCCACAATTCACAAAGCTTTAGAACTTGGAGTCACCCTGATCGATACCGCTGATGCTTACTGCCGCGACGAATCCGACAAGCATCACAATGAAAAACTGATTTACAAAGCGCTTCAACAGTATTCCGGTAATAAAAATCAAGTCATGATCGCCACAAAAGGTGGATTGATGCGTCCGAATGGAGCTTGGACACAAAACGGCAATCCCGATCATTTACGTCAAACGATTCGCGAAAGTTTTGAAGCATTAGGCGGCGATCAACCGATCGATATTTGGCAATATCACTCGCCTGATCCGAATTACTCGATCAAAGATGCGCTGACTCCCGCAAAAGAAGCGCAGAACCAAGGCTTAGTTCGTTACATTGGCGTATCAAACTTCAGCATCGATCAACTCAAACAAGCGCGCGATGTGGTCGAAGTTGTTTCGGTGCAGAACCAATACAATCCCTGGCATCGCAATCCAGAGTTCGATGGCATACTCGAATATTGCGAAGCAGAAGGCATTACCTTTTTACCTTGGAGTCCGCTCGGTGGCTCTAGTCGCGTTAAACAGCTACAGCAGTTTACCGGAATTACAGATCTCGCAGCGGAAAAAGGCTTATCGATTTACAGTTTGATTCTGGCGTGGATGCTCTCAAAATCACCTTGCATCGTTCCGATCCCTGGTGCAAGCCGACCGGAAAGTATTGCCGATTCAGTCAAAGCGGCACAAGTTCGTTTGGAACCACCAGAGATTGCGATCGTCGAAGATGCGATCGCGAATGTCTAAATTTCTTAACTTTCTTTACAAATCTCAATATCATCTGTTAAGCTTTGTAAAGAAGTTAAGAACGAAAGTGAGAAAAATCATGAGAAGCGGCTCCATTGTTGACGATCAAGGCAAACTGAACAACTTTGCGATCGAGCCTCAAATGTACGTCACCGAGCAGCCCCAATTCGGCTTCAACGCAGATGCAGAACGCCTGAATGGTCGGCTTGCGATGATTGGATTCGTTTCGCTCTTAGCACTAGAATTCTTTACCGGACATGGCGTAATCGGATTTCTGACCGGACTCTAAGTTTTTCAAAATTGGCAAAAAGGGTGATGCCTCTCCAGAACCGCATCACCCTTTTCTTTTGAAAAATTACAGGAAAAACCAAACTGCAACGCCGATCGCAATTCCAATAGCGATCGTGCTAAACGTCTTTTTCAACCGCTCTAAAATCGGCTGCACCTGATAACTCACGACTAATCGATCTTGCGCCAACACTTCCGCTGGCTTTTCCCACATTTGCCCGTCATACCAGCCCGACTCTTCATAAAACACTGCTGGATCAAGCAATCGTCGCTGCACATACGCCCATCCCAGATAGAGCCGCAGCAATGCCAGTCCTGGAATAATTAAGGCTCCTGCCGATGCGAATAAGAGAAACTGCGGCAAATGTTTCGCAGGCGGGAAGCTCACCGCTGCCACAGGCGCAGAAACCAGCCAGCTAATCGCCCAGAGAATGACGATCGGTTTGAGATAACCGATGCGATCGAGCGTCGCCCACCGAAAAAACCAAGATTCCTTCAGGTCTTGATATTCATTAATCGGTCGCTGTTCATCAGGAACGGGACAAATAACTGAGTTCATAATCAAGCCGAAGAAACGAAAAGATATCGTTTCAGTATAAAAGACTTGGCTAGAGGAGGGAAGGTCAAACTAGCTCAACTCCCCGATCTGGTTTCCATCTCACAGATTTTTCCAACTAACTCTGTTTTCGATTTCCTTGCTAACTTAACAATTGCTGCGATACGCTGCTCATAATTGTTTGTGACAATTATGAGCAGCTTACAGAATCTGCGTCATTCAGGCGAATCAGCGATTTTGCGAATCCTCGATCGCTCATTGCACACAAAAAATCGGGAGATCGCCTCGCAACCTCCCGATTCATTCAAATCTCTAGAATTCGCCAAAAGGCACTCGTGCAGCGTGACCCCAAAACGACTCCAAGCCATAATACTCGCGCTCTTGGGGCATCATGATATGGACAATCACATCGCCGTAATCTTCCACAATCCAACTGCCTTCGGCAAAGCCCTCTGATCGAGTCGGTCTACGGTTCATTGTTTCCTCGATCTTGTCCTCAATTGATCGAGCAATTGCCCGGACTTGCACTTTCGAGTAACCCGTAATCAGGACAAAATAATCAGCCAGAACCGTGACACCGCCCACTTTCAGCAACACAATATCGCTCCCTTTCCGCTCATCGGCTGCTTCAGCAATCAATCGTGCCATTCTGTCGCTGCGATCGTCGATTTGAGTCATCGGCGTGGAAAGAGTTTGTTGGTTAGAAAGTTCTGTCATTCAGGTTTGAATTCCTTTTACAAAGTGGTTTAGTAAACTACGATTCAGCGCGATCGTGCTTCAGCTTGTTTGAACTGCTGCAAGAACGCATTGCGCGTTTGAACGGTGCGCGGATGGATCAAATGACCCGATTGAATCAGGTGTCGGAGGGAGGCATCCGCCGCTCTCCAGGTTGCCTGAATCAAATCCTGCCGACTCAAACGGCGCAATTCTTCTAACTCTGGTGTGGTTCCGCGTCCGGGTTCTAGTCCATCTGCCAAATACACCACACAACCGAGTAAGCTCATGTTCGGACTGCCCAGCGTATGATGACGAATGGCATCCAAAATTTCCTCATCCTCAATCTCGAATTCATCTCGTGCGACGATCGCGCCTGCGTCAGCATGAAGCAGATGCGGATTCGATTCATCGATCGGATCGAGGATCAAGCCTTCTGCGATCGCCATGTTCAACAATCGTTTAGGCTTAAAGAACTTAGCAAGATCGTGCATCAAAGCCGCTTGCGCCGCTTTCTCGACGTTGAGATCGTGTAGTTGAGCAAGCTCGATCGCGAATTGCTCGACGCGGAGAATGTGACGAATCCGAGTTTCAGGAACATTGCCTTTGAGCCACGATAAAACTCTAGCGCGAGTTCGATCGGGGGGTGGGAGTAATCCTGAGAGCGCGATCGATTGATTCACCTGCGGCGAAGTCCCTTCAGTCTGTAGTGCTTTGGGCAATTCACGCATATGTGCGGCTAACTCCAGTTAGTGACACACTGCAAGCTATCCTCGACATTCAACGATTGAATCCTCTCAGTTCTGTCCTTATTTTAACGTAACTCTTAGATCTCGACCGCTCCGGTTACGAGTTCGGTTTTTGCACCAGACACTTAGAAATTCAGGTGATAGCATATGGAATAAAAGTAGTCAATTAAGCCTGGTACAGAACTTAAGCAAAAGGTAAAAAGGCGATGTTTTTTCACTGGTCTTACATCCTGCTGATTCCCGGCATGATCTTGGTATTCTGGGCACAGCAGCGAGTCCAAAGCGCGTATCGCAAATATTCTGAGATTCCCTCGAAAGCAGGACTGACCGGGGCACAAGTGGCAAAAACGATTCTCGATCGTGTAGGTATTCAAAACGTCACGGTTGAACCTGTAGCGGGTGAATTGACCGACCATTACGATCCAAGTGCGAAAGTAGTCCGGTTGTCGGAAGTGGTTTACGGCTCAACTTCGCTGGCTGCCGCAGCCGTTGCTGCTCATGAATGCGGTCACGTTCTGCAAGATGTCAAAGGCTACAAGCCGATGAACGTGAGAGCGGCACTGGTTCCAGCAGTGAATTTAGGTGCGAATTTTGGCCCGATTTTAATTATGGCGGGTCTGTTTATCGGTGTACTTGGAAAAGTGTTCATCCCGCTCGGAATTGCGCTGTTTGCAGCCGTGATTATTTTCCATATTGTGACGCTGCCTGTGGAGTTTGATGCGTCGAATCGGGCATTGCGTCTGATCGATGAGTTGGGCATTTTGCAGGGTGAGGAAAATCAAGGGGCGCGGAAAGTGTTGAATGCAGCGGCATTTACCTATGTGGCGACAGCGCTGTATGCGTTGCTTCAGTTAGTGCAATACATTTTGATTGCGATGGGTCAGCGCGATTAGTCGGATTTGATACTAATTTAGAAACCGATGGGGCATTTCCCATCGGTTTTTTAGTACGAATTTGGTGGGATACTAATGCACATCAAAAATGTCTGATAGTGTGAGTTCTACGAGGTTCAAATTGATGCCCACGGAAACAAAGCGCGATCGAGCAATCAAAACCCCTTGGCGAATTTTAGCGATCGCGTTCTGTATCGGATTTGAATTTAGTTAGTTAAGCGATCGATGTCTGCGGCAGAAATTCAGCAAGTGCAGCAAACTTATGGATTAAGACAGGTTTTTGCTCAAGATGGAATTGTGCTATTGCAGCGTTAGGTTATGACGCTACCAAGTGACTCGATCGCGTAATCGCTCGATCAGCTTTTTACCCACACCGCGAACACGATCGAGATCTTCAAAAGAACTAAATGGTCGCGCTTGAATCATGCGTTTTGCTAACTCCGCTCCAACGCCCGGTAATGCTTCTAATTCGGCTTGAGTCGCAGTATTCAAATTCACCTTACCCTCGGCTCTTACAGTCGGAGGAGGGCATTGTTTTCGCTGTAAATCTACCTTGCGCTGAATTGCAGGCGGAACACCGAGGATTGAATTTGCATAGAGCCGATCGAACTCTCGCTGAAAATGCGCGGCAACGATTGGACTATGAATAATCAATAAGGTTTCGTCGTTGCCTCGATTGGCGGCGTTTGTCCAATTGTGTGAACCTGTGATTACGGTTTGTCGATCGACAATGCCAAACTTATGATGCAATAAATCTCCGGGTGGAAGCTGCGGGACACCTACCGTTTTAAGCGGATTCTGCCACGGGCGATTGTTGGGTTCCCATTTACAGTGATCACTCAGCGCGACACCTAACATATCTAAGCCTTCGCTGAATGGTCTGTAGATAAATGTTGGTTCAATTAAGGCTCGAATTGCAACAGTTGAACGAGACTCAATCACATTTACCAGATCTTGATCCGAGAACACAAACAAAGCGAAGTCGATCGATTGCGTCGATTGTTGCAGAGTTTTAGCAATCAAACCATTCGAGGTCTGCTCCCAAGGAATGGTATTGGAGTTCGGGGAGAAGTGCAAATCCACTAGCGTTTCACCGATTTTGAACTGTTGAACTGGGCGAACGGGTTTCTTGACTCCGAATTTGCGATCGCGCCACATCAATTCAAACTCTTCAGTAAATGCCTGTGCTAATTCAGGACTGTTAATTTTTAGAAGCGTGTTTGCATTGCCCCGACTGCTCGGACGGGCAAAATCACCGAAAACATCGGACAAAGTGAAATTTGCCGAAGTCACGATCGTAGTTTTACCATCCACAACCATAAATTTGTGGTGCATCAAATCACAACCGCGACTACCATCTGCACGATCGTCAATTCGTGGAATCTTAGCAGTGTCCAAAACAACTAGCGCATCACGATCGCGAATTTCATCTTCGCTCAATTGTGTATCACCGTTTTGATCGATTAGCGATCGCGATTCTTGATATCTCGATTTCTCGCGCTCTGGTAACTTCTCAATTTCCGCCGTTGTATACGTACTGTAAGGACGAGCGTACTCATGTTCTAAAATGACTCGAATTTTGACTCCAGCAGCGGCACGATCGCGCAATGCTTTCGCGACATTCGGCAATCGAAATTCTTGAACTGCAATATCAATGCTTGAAGTTGCAGCAGCAATTGACTCGATCAAAACTTGCTCTAAGTTATCGCCCGATCGCGTAATTTTCCGATACGGCTCGGTGTATTCAGATGAAGGTTCCTGGTTCGTAAAAACTTGAATATTCGGATCTTGTGGCAACCGAGTTGGGCGCACATTCACCGAAGATGCGACCTGACATCCCGTAAACAGCGCCACACAGAGACTAAACTGAAGAAAGTGATTGAGTCTACCCACAAGCTAGATTGCCCCACGAAAAGAACCTGCTACTTTCAAAGCAGCGACTCTGAAAGCGTACCCATTTTTCTTTGACCAACCCCGCTCATGCAAATCTACCTCGATTACAGTGCGACCACTCCCACGCGACCTGAAGCGATCGCGCAAATGCAGCAAGTTTTAACCGAGCAATGGGGCAATCCATCGAGTTTGCACGTTTGGGGAAATCGCGCCGCCACGATTTTAGAGCGATCGCGCGTTCAGGTTGCAAGGCTGATCAATGCGCCCGAAGAATCGATCGTGTTTACCGCTGGCGGCACTGAGTCGAATAATCTCGCAGTAATGGGTATCGCGCATCAATACAGCACGCCACAACACCTGATTATTTCGAGTGTGGAACATTCTGCGATCGCCGAACCTGTTCGACTTCTAGAGCAGTGGGGCTGGGAAACTACGCGCCTTCCGGTGAATGTGTTGGGACAAGTGAATCCCGCTGATTTGCAGGCAGCATTGCGATCAAATACGGTGCTAGTGTCGATCATTTACGGTCAGAGCGAAGTCGGAACTGTGCAGCCGATCGCGCAGCTTGGTCAAATTGTGCGGAACCACGGCGCAATCTTTCATACTGATGCCGTTCAAGTAGCGGGAAGATTACCGCTCGATGTGCAACAGTTACCGATCGATTTACTATCCCTTTCGAGCCATAAACTCTACGGTTCTCAAGGAGCCGGAGCGCTCTACGTTCGTCCCGGTCTGGAGCTAGTTCCCTTGTTAAATGGCGGTGGACAAGAAGGAAAATTACGATCGGGCACTCAAGCATTACCTGCGATCGCCAGTTTTGGCATTGCAGCCGAGCTAAGCGCGCAGGAACTATCAACCGAAACGCCGCGATTGATTCGACTACGCGATCGCTTATTCGATCAGCTTTCTGATGTTCCCGAACTAGTAACCACAGGCGATCGCATTCATCGCTTGCCGCATCATGTGAGTTTTTGTTTGCCCGATGCCGATGGTGAGACGCTAAACGGGAAAGTCTTAGTGCGTCAGATGAATCTAGCTGGAATCGGCATTAGTGCGGGGGCTGCCTGTAGCAGTGGCACGTTGAAGCCGAGCGCGATTTTGTTGGCGATGGGATATAGCGATCGTGCAGCGAAATCGGGAATTCGCATGACGTTGGGGCGCTATACCACTGAGGAAGATATCGATTGGAGCGCGATGGTCTTAAAGCAAATTCTGGCGCGACTACAACCGCAGAAACAACCTTGTGAGTGTTTCTGAGCTAGTTCTGAACTCTACGATAAACAAGTCGTGATTTACCGAAATGTGATTGCTTGCGATATTGCTATTTCAAAAGGGACAGGCTGAGGTTTGGTAGTTGCTTTCTCCACATCATCTGAGTTTGTTCGATTTCGACGACTAACTAAGCCTCTAGAGGAGGTTCCAGAGAAGCTAAATGTTGGAGCAGAAGCTCCAAAACCTCCACTAAAACCACCGGAGCAACCACTAGACCCACTGCAACTGTGACTCATTATTACCTCACAAGCTCTTGCATGATGTTGTTATGCTAAACCGAGAAAGGCAAATCTTCAAGCGCTTTTTAGGGCTAAGTGTAGTTCAGCCGAGAGTGTTGCCCGTGAAACAGGTTTATCCGTTGAAGAAGTCCAACAGCTTCAACAACAAATCAACCAGTCTGCATCACATCATCTTGATTTCAGTTTTGCCGCTGTTCTGAGAATATGCCAGCATTGCCGCGCCAAATCCATTGTCAATGTTAACGACTCCAATCCCTGTCGCACAAGAATTTAACATCGTCAACAGCGCGGACAAACCATTGAAACTTGCACCGTATCCGATGCTGGTGGGAACAGCAACGATCGCACAATCCGACAGTCCCGCCACCACGCTTGGTAATGCGCCTTCCATTCCCGCCACCACGATCAATACATCCGCCTGTGATAAAACACGAACATTGCTGAGTAAGCGATGAATGCCTGCAACTCCCACATCCCAAAGGCGTTGCACTCGAAAGCCGCACAATTCAGCCGTGATTGCAGCTTCTTCGGCAACCGGAAGATCAGCGGTTCCAGCAGAGAGAATACCGATCGTGCCTTGATGCGTAGGCGATTGAACTGAATTTAATGCACAGATTCGAGCAGTCGGATAGTAAATCGCATCCGGAACCATTTCTTTGATCCAAGCGTATACTTCGGCTTCCATCCGGGTTGCCATCACGACTGAAGCCTTGCCGCGCAGAGTTTCCATGATTTGGGCGATTTGTTCTGGAGTTTTTCCGGGACTCCAAATCACTTCGGGAAATCCGGTTCTTAGCGATCGATGATGATCAATATTGGCAAATTCACCCACAGGCTCATAAGCTAAATATTTCAGCTTATCGAGGGCATCGGTTGAACTGACTTTGCCTTGAGAAACTTCGTCGAGTAATGCTTTGAGCGCTTCGGGTTGACTCATTTTTGCGGGAAACACAGTTACTTTTTTATTCTAAGTTCTTGAATATTCCACAGTCCCCAACTCGGTAAACCAGAATATTTCAAGCCTTCAACTCGATTTCTCACTGCCATGATTGCAGAGTCGTTCACGAGATGAATAACAGGAAGTTGTTCCTGTACGAGTTGTTGAAATTCACCATAGATTTTCTTGCGTTTTTCTCGATCGAGTTCTCGCGCGCCTTCGATAAATAAGCGATCGATTTCTTTTTCCCATTCGTTTGCCACATAGCCTTGAATCTTCGGTTGACCAGGCTGCTGACTCAAGTTGAACGAATGCGATCCACCGCTCGTCATCCAGAGATTTGCCAATCCCTGGGGTTCAATTCCGCCCGTAAATCCGAGCATGTGGGCATCCCAATCTCTTGAGCCATTGGTTTTATCGATGAGAACGTTGAAATTAATCGGGTTGTAATCGACTTGGATGCCGATTTTAGCGAGATCTTGTCGAACTTGAGCACCGATCGCAACTCGGACTAAGTTATTCGCATTCGTCAGTAATGTGAATCGAACTCGATTTCCTTCGGAATCAAATAACTGTCCTTGATCGTCGTATTTGAATCCTGCTTTTTTGAGCAAGTCTCTCGATTTTTGCGGGTTGTAGTTATAGACTCTCAAGCCTTCTTTTAAGGTAAACGGGCTTTGCACAGAGATTGGAGAGTTTTGAATGACTCCTAAACCTCGAAATAGATTGGTATTGATTCGCTCTCTATCGATCGCATAAGCTACTGCTTGCCGAAATTCCATTGTATTAAACCAGCGCGATTTAATCGGATCGACAAACGGCTTTCCATTCTGATCTTTTGCCTTGCTAAGATTAAAGGTGAGATACAAAACGCCCGACCAAGGACCGCCATTTAAAACTCGAAAGTTTCCGCGATCTTCTTCACGTTTGAGTAATGAGAAATACTCTGGTCTTAGCGGTCTTGTATCTCCCATTACATCGAGATCACCAGATCGAAATCTGAGTAGCTGCGTATCTTGATTTTCGATAAACTGCCAAACAATTCGATCGATATAAGGCAATTGCTTTCCGGTTTGATCTTTGCGCCAATAATATGGATTTCGCTGCAACACTAATCTTTGTCCAGCACTGTAGCTATCGATCACATATGCGCCATTGGTGATGATTTTTTTCGGATCAGCATCGGTTCCCCAAGTTGAAATAAATGCCGGATTTCCATCGGGTAGCTTGCTTTTAACCGCTTCAGCCAGCGCGTGTTTCGGCAAAATCATTATCCCGTCTGGGGCGGCAGTCGCAGCAAGCAGTGGAGCAAAAGGTTCAGGCAAAATAAATTCAATTTGTCGATCGCTAATCTTCTGAACTTTCGGAAAAACCTTCTTTGTTCCAATCTGAATACTTTCTTTTTGATCGGTTGGAATTTTCGGATTGAAAACAATCTCCTCATAAGTAAAAACAACATCATCCGCTGTTAGAGGCGTTCCATCCGACCATTTCAAATTCGGTCTGAGCGTGAAAACGATTCGTTTATTGTCGGGCGAAAATTTCCATGATTCTGCTAACGCTGGCTCGTATTCTCCGGTTAGACCATTTTCTTTTGTCAATCCCTCATAAATGAACGGAAATACACTAGGAAAAGTTTGATTGTTCGCGTAGTTAAACGTTTTGGGATCAGTTGGACTCACTAATACTAATTGCGGAACTTGTGCAGCTTCGCTTTTATAATCGCGTGGATTGCAGCCCGACAGAAAGAGAGAAGCGATCGCAAAAATCAAAACAAAGCCTTGACGCATGGCTTGAAACTGCATTCCTTTCTAATCCTCGACTCGAAGTTCGTAGAGGTTCCACAATGCGCCACCGCTTTCAGGATACTGCACACCCTTGACGCGATTGCGAACGACTGCCATTATGCGCGCATTCACCAACGGAATCCAAGGCAGATATTCTTGAGAAATCTTCTGAATTTGACCATAAATTTGTTTGCGCTTGGCTTCGTCTAACTCTTGTGCGCCTTCGACATAAAGCCGTCCAATTTCTGCTTCCCAATCTG
>CAXTDB010000057.1:0-18778 GCA_964242045.1 uncultured Leptolyngbya sp.
GCGCGCGATGTACAACAGCTTCGTTGTGCCGATTACCATTCCTGCGATCGCGGCATCTTGCTGAGTCGGAACCACGGCTTCCATTGTAAATACAGCAGTCGTCAACTCACTTGCTTGCCGAATTTGCTGAATCACGACTGATCGCGTTTCGACCTTGGGTTCTGGTGGTTTTGCAGTCACTAGAGATCTCAATTGATCGAAGAATCGATCGCCCGATCGCAAAAACCCGACGACTAGAACTGCGCCAAGCAGCAAGCCGCTTCCCGTCAACATGAGACTGATATTTTTGAACACGCTACCGACCTCTGGCTTTTGGCGGTTTTTTCTTCGCATCGTCTGACTCAACGCCGCAACAGTCTTAAATTTAAGCAGAAAATCTCGATAAATATATCTTAGTACAAAATTACTATCTCAAAATCGAGCGACTTAACGAAGACTGAATTAGAATTTGGTAGGAAATTCCGTGAATTCAAGTCCCTGTTTATCGTAATGACTAGCGTTTCTATTAACTCAACTTCGATGATGGCGGGAAGTGTCACAACTCCTGAAAAAACCAGTCAAACGACTCGCCAGACTTACCCAAACTATAAAGTGATCGTGCTCGATGATGATTTCAACACATTCGAGCACGTCGCGAAATGCTTGCTGCAATACATTCCGAAAATGACCAGCGATCGCGCTTGGAAGCTGACCAATCAAGTTCATTTTGAAGGACAAGCGATCGTTTGGACAGGTCCGCTCGAACAAGCAGAACTTTATCACATGCAGCTTAGCGTCGAGGGTTTAACAATGGCTCCGTTGGAGAAAGCATGAAAAACGAACAGGGACGGCTTGTTCTCACGCACTCAACGTATATTCCGGGACTGATTCCAATTCTCGAAAAGCTAGTTCAGGTCGAGGGAATTCAGACGATCACGCCTGCGGTAATCGGGTCTGTTCGCGCTCACTCTCCCCAGTTCAAACTAAAAATTTCTGTGCCGATTCGCGGCGGGTTTAAAGCGATCGCGCGCCAAGGTAAAAGCGTTCAAGAGGTGTTCATTCTGACGACGCTCGAACAAGATCAGCTTGAAAATGCGATCGCTCAATTACTCAAATAGCTATTCTGCTTGCTGTTGAGTCGAAGCAATCCGATGAAGCGGCAGGCTCAATGCACAAGAGAACGTCAGTAGATAAGAAATAACGGCTGTCCACTTCAGGCTTAAGATACAGGTTGTCCAGTCGGGACAGATCCACTTCTGCGCCCCGATCGCGATGCAATGTACAATCCAATAGGCAAACGCCATCGAGAAAAGAACCTGATCCGCGATGTCAGAGTCTTCGGTCTGGGCTTGTTTTTGACTACAGACAAGGTAGAGTCCAAGGACGCTGGCAAAAAACGAAGCGAGGTTCAAATAATCGTGCCAAATTGAATGAGCCATAGTGCGTATAAGACGGTTTTAAGTCAGAAATCAGTCTAAAGGATGAGACGCGCGATTCTCTAGAAAGTCTTACAAATAGCAATATTGAGCGCAGTTTTTTTACAAAACTACAGATAGCATTCAGCCGATTTTTTGAATGAATTTGCCGCTAATCTACCACCCTAATTACGTTGCGCCGCTGCCGCCGGATCATCGCTTTCCAATGGAGAAATTTAAGAAACTTTACGAGTTGCTTTTAAGCGATCGTGTGGCTGATCCCGCTCAGTTTCAAATTCCCGATCGACCCCCGCAAGCCTGGATCGAATTCGTTCATACGTCCGAGTATGTTGATGCGTATTGCACCGGAACGCTCGACCCAAAAGCTCAACGCCGTATCGGTTTACCGTGGAGTCCTGAGCTTGTGAATCGAACTTGTACCGCAGTCGGAGGAACTGTTCTAACGGCTCAGCTTGCTTTGAAATCAGGTTTAGCTTGTAATACCGCAGGTGGAACGCATCACGCTTTTCCAAGTTATGGGTCGGGGTTTTGTATTTTTAACGATTTAGCGATCGCGTCTCGCGTTCTACAAAAATTAGGGCTAGTCAAAAAGATCCTGATCGTTGACCTCGATGTGCATCAAGGCGATGGCACTGCATTAATTTTTCAATCTGATCCGAGCGTATTTACCTTCTCGATGCACTGTGAGGTGAATTTTCCAGGCACAAAGCAGCAAAGCGATTTAGATGTGCCGTTAGCCGAAGGTATGGAAGACGACGAATACTTGCAAACTTTGGCGCAGCATCTTCCCGACTTATTATCTGAAGTCAAGCCGGATTTAGTGCTGTACGATGCCGGAGTTGATCCGCATGGGGGCGATCGATTAGGCAAACTCGCACTGACAGATTCAGGTTTATACCGTCGAGAAATGCAGGTGTTAACGACTTGTGTGTCGCAAGGATATCCGGTGGCTTGTGTGATCGGAGGCGGATATGCTGAGGATATGGAAGCGCTAGTGTATCGACATTCGATCGTGCATCGAGCCGCCAGCGATGTGTTTCGGCAGTATCGATTGTAGGTTTAAGGAATCAGGCGATCGACGCAGTAAAGTCATTCGAGTCTATGGCGCTCGCCAAGGTTCTGAGCCGACAGAGAATAAGATTTTCTACACTAACAATCAGTACGCTTCAAGAATGACGTTTCGATTTGCGAACGATCGTGTCGTTGAAATCAGCACAGGTTCTCAACTGAACTGATGTTTAACCTGAATTCGATACATAGCGCTTCGATTCTGCTTCGCCGATGAATAGAAATTACGCGATTTTTAGTCAAAACAAAACCGGGGTCAGCAACAAACCCCGGTTGATTGACTCGATCTAACTCACTACCGCAGGCGATTCAAACTTATAGCCCACCCCGCGAACGGTTTGAATCAAAGCAGGCTGGCTCGTATCAATCTCGATCTTTTTCCGAATCTGCCCGATATGGACATCGACGACTCGCTGATCGCCGACATATTCGTAATCCCAAACTTCCTGAATCAGTTCAGCCCGTCGCCAAACTCGACCCGGATGCGCCGCTAGAAAGTGCAGTAAATCAAACTCTAACGCCGTTAATGGCACAATTTCATCGTTCAGCTTTACTTCACGCCGAACCGGATCGATCATCAATCCGCCAAACGCGAGACATTGCTGCTCGGCAGGTGTCACGATTCGCTGACGTTTGAGAATTGCGCCGACTCGTCCACCCAGTTCCACCAAGCTAAACGGCTTTGTAATATAATCATCCGCGCCCTGAGCGAACCCCCGGACTTTATCCGCTTCATCGGTGCGACTCGTCAGCATTAAAACAAATACATTCGTGCGCTTTTGCATCTCTTCGCACAGCGAGTAGCCATTCGCATCGGGTAGGTTCACATCCAGAATCACCAGATCCGGATTGAACTGCTCAAACGCCTGCATTGCGGATTTACCATCCTCCGCAGATTCCATGTGGTAGCTTTGCTTGGTAAGGAAGCGATGAACGAGATTCCGAATCGCCGGATCATCATCCACGACGAGTATCTTGGCTGGAGCCATGACCATAACCTTGCGTTAAAAGTAAATTGAGAAGTGACGACGATCGAGAGCCAGCAGGGAAAACCCTTATTTCTGTCTTACACAGCAGAAACTTGTCATCAGCATTAGTATGCCTCAGCTTTTGAATAGAATAGCTTGGTTTGCCGCAGTTTCCGCAAATTTACGGTCGAATCTAAAATCAAAGTGGGATTTACGCTCGTACGCTACGGAGGATGCGACGATAAAGTTCGATCGCGAAACTTAACTCAAGTCTGGGGCACATCGTCTACACTCTAGTTGTAATCCCCAACGCAGCTAGGTTACTTTGGTAGAGAAGGTGGAGTAACAAGCCCATGAGCGCGCAAAGCCCGTATGAAAAGTTAGGCGTTTCCGAAGGTGCGACGTTTGAAGAGATTCAAACCGCCCGTGCCCAATTGGTTGAAGAATTGGCAGGCGACCAGCGGAAAATCTCGGAAATTGAGGCGGCATATGATTCTGTGCTGATGGAGCGCTTGCGCTTGCGGCAGGAAGGAAAAATCAAAGTGCCCGATCGCATTCGATTTCCCGAAAAGTTAGTGCAGCCTGCTCCGAGTGAAACTCCTGCACCTGCGAAAAAATCAGCGCAATGGCTGACCAATTTGATCGATCAGCCGAGTATTCAAGATATTGCTTTTCCTGGCGTTGGACTGGTGGGATTAGGTGCGCTGGTTTATCTGTATCCGACCGATCAAGTGCTGCAAATCGCGATGGCGCTAGCAACCGGGACAACGCTGTATTTTCTCTACCGCAAAGAACGGAAACTAGGACGAGCAATTCTGCTGGGAGTTGCAGGCTTGCTGTTAGGATTCGCGATCGGAGGTGCTGCTTATACGTTCTTGTCGCCTGCTCTGCCGATGCTGCCCTCGAATGAAATTGTGATCAGTTTGGTGACTTTTCTGGTTTTATGGTTGGTCAGTAGCTTTACCAAGTAATTCCTGATGGCGGCTGAGCAGTTTCAGAAAAGCGATTTCAATTGGCAAATTCAGCAGTTTTTTCGGCAGGTGGGCGAGTGGATCGAGTTGCGATTACAAGTCCAACCCCCGAATGTCTCAGACTCACCGAGCTGGAGATTTCTGTCTCGGTGGTTAGAGGCGGGGTTTTGGCTGCTTGTCAGTCTTTTCACACTCTGGTTGATTTATCAGATTTATCTCTGGATTCGATCGTATTTCAATCGCAATTCCTCTCAAATGGCGAAGTTTCTCGGTCGGACTGCCGCTAATGCTCAGAAAGAGCGAACGACTTCCGCTTGGGTAAAATCTGCTCAGGAATTTCAACAGCAGGGAAATTACCGAGAAGCATCGAGAGCGCTCTATATGGCAACGCTGCAACGATTGAATGAAACCAAACTCGTTCCGATCGATAAAAGCCGCACCGATCGCGAATATTCGCGTTTGGTTCAACTGCTGCCACAAGCTGAATCGTATCAAATGCTACTTGAAACTCACGAACTGCTTTGTTTCAGCAATACGCCCATTTCAGCGGAAATGTTTGATCGAGTTCAACGAGCGTATGGCAACATTGAACGCGCGACCCTTGATTTAGCGAAAATGGCGTGATGAAAAAACTCGATCGACGTTTGGGGTTTGGGCTGATTGCGATCGCCGTAATTATCGCGCTCACGCTGTTGATTGCGCCTAGAAGTAACCGAATTACGAGTGGTTCTACGTTTAGTCGTTCTCCCGATGGCTACGGAGCTTGGTATGCCTATATGCAGCGCCAAGGAACGCCTGTGGAGCGGTGGCGCAAATCTCCGAATCAGATTGATCAAATCTCAGGAGCGGGAAACACAATGATTCAGGTTGATACGTCTGGGCTTGGTGCTGCTCCTGCTGAAGAATGGATCAAGCGCGGCAATACTTGGATTGTTCTAGAAAAAAGCGATTTTGCAGTTACTGAGGCAGGATTTTCAACCGAGCATCAAAGCGACCAAGGATTAGTCAAAATCGAAACGGCTCGACGGCTCAGGAACGACGACTCAGTAAAGCAGCTTTTGGGCGATCGCTTTGGGTCGATCGTTTGGGAAGTGAAACAAGGCAAAGGTCGAATTATTTTTGCGGTAACACCCTTCCTTGGTGCGAATGCGTACCAATCTGAGCCTGGAAATTTCCCGTTTTTGGCACAGTTAGCGACCGGGAAAAAGGTTTGGATTGATGAGTATCTGCATGGCTATCGAGAGGAAAACGCCAAAACGGAAAGTACGCAGACTTGGATCGAGTATTTGATTGGTACGCCCTTAGCTGTGGTGTTGCTGCAAGCGATCGTTGTTGCGATCGTTCTAATTTGGGCAAAGAATCGCCGATTTGGACAAGCGAAACCGCTCGAAACTCCGCGCGTGAATGATAGTGAAGCGTATACGCAAGCGCTGGCGGGTGTGCTGTATAAAGCGGGACGGAGTGAGTTTGTTGTTGATGTGGTCGGGCGTGAAGAGCAATTACAGATTCAGCGATCGCTTGGTGTTGGGGGAGTGTTGCTCGATCGAGAAGCGTTGATCAGTGCGTGGGTGCAGCAAACCGGAAGACCTGCCGCAGAACTGGCGCAACTTTTCCCAGAGAAACAGCGATTAAGTGAGCCAGAGTTAATTAAGTGGCTGGCTCAAGTGAAAGAGATCAAGCAACATCTTCTGACTTGAAGGCTGGATCTGATAATAAATGGTTGGGTGTCTAGCGATCGCTCCAATCTCTATAGTTTGCTGTGGAAGTAGTCGATCGTGTTAGCTGATAAGTTTTCAATCTGGGGCGGGTGCTGCAATTGATGATTCTTTTTCAATTTTATATGCTCGAATCGCAGTCGGCAAAGCACGAATCCGGTATTCAAACCAAAGACCTGCCGCGATCGCTCCAACACCACACAATTCAAAAATCAGCAGATTGATTTTATACTCTGATACTCTGCTACCAAACTGCAAAATCAGAAGCATGACCCCAAACCAGAAGGCGCGTCGTTTTCTAGTTTGCAAGCTATTGTGTATTGCTGCGATCGCGAACAAAGCCAGCATCGCATTAAATACGATCGGTGCGAAAACTGGGAGCGGTTGAACTCGCAGATGCCAGAAATGAACGCTCATACTGACTACAATCATTGATCCGATCATCGCCGTCTTCCAACTGCGCGACCAAATTAATAAATAAAGCCATTGTGCGATTGCAATTGCTGAAAAAACTCCCACACTCGGCAGCGATCGCCATTCTAAAATTCTGCTATGCCAACCATAGCTACCCCAAGCCCAGTAGAACGAAAACCAGTAGAAGACTCCGCCCAGATACAGCATTGCTAATGAACGCGCGATCGGTTGAAATCGTTTCTTTTGTCCAAGGAGCGCATCATCATACGACCACAGCAATGCCGCAGGAAGAATTAGTAACAGAAAAGGTAAAACACTCGCTTCTGTGACGATCGCCGCAAGACTACTGAGCAATGCTGAACAAACTGCGATCGCGCTTAACACAAATAGTTTTTGCGATCGGCACCGATACGCCAGCGGTAGAAACAGAATTGCAGCAACGATCGGCATTTGTAGCGCGATCGAATCAATGACCGATAAATCGCGATCTAGATAAAGATGGTTCCATCCGCTCCAATATCCGATTCCGATTAGCGAAATCGCCAACATTCCAATAGAAGTGAGACGGAATCGATAAGCGATCGCCAGTACGCCAAGCCCCAAAAGAAAAAAAATCGAATGCGCTCCAACCAGCATGAGCAGAAATGTGAGAAGAGGGAAAACACGGGATTATTCCAAGCTCTCACATCTGATCTCAGGATTTGTAGGAAATTATGCCACCTTAGAGAATTGTCAGGTATGTTTCGGTTGAATTGATTGGCAAAACTCGCAGCGTTTGATTCTTCAAATCTGGCTCTAATCCCATCGCCTCAAGCGGAATTACTCCGACCAAGGCGCTACTTCCTCCTGGTAGCTCCAGACATTCAAACGTTCCATCGCGTCCGCTGATTGAGAGTTTTGCATCTTGAAAAATCCGAGCCGTTCCAATTCCCATCGCTGTTTCAACCGTTACTTCTCTGGCAAGTTCTAAGCCTAACTGCTCAACCACACTCGCAGGCAAGCACAAAGTTGTTGCGCCCGTATCCACTAAAACGTTTTCAAGCGTTGTCGATCGAATTTCCGCTTCAGGCATCACACCATTTCTTGCCAAAATCTGATCCGCTCGATTTGTCACCGTAATCGTTGTAAACACTTTGCCCATTGTTGAAAGCTCATTCGTTGCAGAGTGCATAGTACCTCCTATAAAGGGGAAAGAACGACATTCTCTTAGTATCGCGCGGAAAAAGTTGTGTTTGAGTCGTCGTTCTTCGGTATAAACAGACAGGGAGTATTGGGTTGATTGTGCGAATCTTTGCGGTTTTATTGGCGATTCTGATTTGGTTTTATGCTGTTCCCGTTGAGGCAGCCCAACCGGAACGAGTGCCACTAACTTTGGAATTATTGCAGGAACGATTGCGATCGCCCATTCCAAGTGAGGGAACGCGGATGGTCGATCTTAGACGGATGGAAATCGATTTACGTCCTGAGAATGCGGCATTTCGGGATCAGTTTTATCGTCTAGTGCAGGCGCAACTTCAGCGATCGGGTGTGCCATTAGGATTGGATTTGAGCGATTCGCTAATCGATGGAGACTTTACGACCAGTAAATTAGGACTGCGCGCGCCGATCTACGACGGAGAAGCTTTATCGAAATTGTTTACTCCCACAGAACAAGAGCAGCTAAAGCGCGATCGTAGACGTTTATATCGATTAAGCACATTATCACAATCGCTCTTGACTACACCGAAAGGAACGGGAGCGGCAACATCGCTGCAATTAACGGTCTTTCGCGCGCCGATTAAATTAGTACAAACGAGAATTACAGGAATTGCAGATTTAACCAATACTTTTTTTCTAAATCGGGTTGAAGCTCAAGGCGTACAATTTCCCGCAGGCGCAGATTTGTCGCAATCGCGATTTAGTTTGCCGATGAGTTTTGCGAGTGCAAATTTTGGACGAGAAGTACAGTTTCGCAACACTATCTTTTTTGCCAAAGCGGAATTCAACCGAGTTCAGTTTCGCGGCGAAGTGAATTTTCAAGGGGCAGAATTTCAGACGACTGCAAATTTCAATCAAGCGGTGTTTTATCAACCTGCTAACTTTGCACGAGTGCAGTGGCAAGGAAACGCTGATTTTGCTCAAACGCGATGGCGCGATCAAGCGACATTTAGCAAAGATAAATTTAGTCGATCGCTGTTTCTCACCGATGCTACTTTCGAGAAAGCAGCGGTGTTTCGAGAAGCACAGTTCAATTCATTGGCAAATTTGCGCGGGGCAACGATTCTCGATCGAGCCGATTTTAGCTATTGCAGTTTTGCTAAAAGCGCATATCTGAATGTGCCAGGATTGCGATTTGATTCGGATAAAGCGAAGATTCTGGGCGATCCGGGGCAAATTGGACGAGTGCTTTCAGTGCCAACCCTCCAAGGCAACGAGAATTTACTGCGCGAACTGGTGCGAAATTTCCGCCGACTAGAACAGATTTCCGATGCAAATCAAATCGATTACACCACACAGACTTTACGATCGCGCCAACTTCGTCGTCAGCTTTTTGGCACTGATTTAAACACCGCAGATTTAGCCAAATTAAAACAGATTGGATTCAGTGATATTCAAGCAAATGCAATTATTCAACGTCGCGTAGAACAACCGTTTCGCAATTTAACCGACTTACTTACACTCGATCAAGTTGGCATTGCCACTTACATTAACGTTCGCGATCGCGTCATTGCCGCTGATCCGTTGCCGCCTGTATTCAATCTTTGGCGACGATTCTCGATCGGATTTCGCTGGATTAGTTTAAGCCTTCTCTTATTACTCAGTCGAGACGGAACCAGCTTTTGGCTGATTTTTGGAATCGGACTTGTAACCGTGGCGTATTTCAGCGTTTTGTTTTGGTTTGTCGATCGAGTACGGCGGCGTTATCCGAAACCCATTTTGCCGACATCCTCCGAGATAATTTCGACGATTAGCTTTGCGATCGTGCTATTTCTGCTTGGCTTAACCGCAATCGTTCAAGCTACCGATCGTCCGTTCGTTACCTTGTTGTGGTGGTCGATCGTGGTGATTCCTGTGCCGCTGATTCTGACTGGATTGCTTTACCGTCAAGGACGTTACCACGCGCTGATGGATGTCAGCTACTTTTCAGAAGAAGGCACATTGCGACAATTGAGAATTCTTATAGGAAGATTGCCCACGATTCCGAGATATCCGTTATTTCGAGAGCGGTATTTGCCAATTTTATGGGATCGACAATGGAACTGGCTAAATTATTTCGACTTCAGTCTTAACAATTTTCTGCGTTTTGGTTTTAATGATATTCGAGTGCGAGATCAGGATCTACCCGGACTCGTTTCGATGCTCGTGTGGTATCAGTGGGCATTAGGCACACTGTACATCGCGTTATTATTGTGGACTCTCTCGCGAACGATTCCAGGACTTAACCTGTTAATTTACTTTAAATAAAGAATCAATTCGGGAGATGTGATTTCAAAAAAGTGATTCATTTCAGTCTTTACTTCTAAAATCAATGCAGTCATTGATCGAACTCATCTAAAAAAATTGGCGCGATCGCCCGAAAAATTCTTGATTTTATCCAGTTGATGTAGGCAAAATCAGGGAAATATGGTTAACATGCTGCGTTTAGACAGCCCAAAAAAAGCGCGTATTCGGATCGAATTGCATACAATTAAAGTCCGAAATTTTGCCGCTAAGTCCGATCTGTAAAAAACTCTGGTGTGATGAGGGAACCTGTGAAAAGCGTCAATCAACGTCCTGTTAAAAAGAAAGCTCAGCCAACTAAGCCCGCTCAAAAATCGGGACAGCCACCCACATCAGGACAGATCCGCAAAAAGAAACCCGCAAAGCGATCGAAGGGAATGCGGCTGCTGTTTATGGCGCTTTCTCTGAGCGGCATTGCGATGATTTCTGCCACCGCAGGAGCGCTGCTCGCGGTTTCCCTTGCCAGTACGCCTTTAATGCAGCGGCAACTTTCACCCTCAGAAGCCTCGATTTTTGGAAAAGGTGATCGCTTTTCTACGCGAATGAGCCTTCAACTTCCCGCTTTAACGCGCCCGGTTAATATTCTCGTTCTTGGTGTAAAAGTTCTCACAACCGATGTCGGAGATGCGCCCGCAGAACTGAAGAAACTGCCGTATCAAGCGTTGGTCAACTCTTTCGAGGGGTTAACCGATACGATGCTGCTGCTGCGATTTGATCCAGAAAGCAAAAAAGTGATCGTGATGTCGATTCCGCGTGATACTCGTACTTACATCGCGGATCACGGCATGACCAAGATCAACGAAGCGAATTACTATGGCGGCCCTGCTTTGAGTGCAAAATCCGTCAGTGAGCTACTCGGTGGGGTGGGTATCGATCGATATGTCACGATCAACGTTCAAGGTGTCCAAGCTTTGATCGATGCTTTGGGCGGTGTCACCGTCCATGTCCCCAAAGACATGAAATATCAAGATGATAGCCAGCGGTTGTACATCAATCTCAAAGCTGGACGACAACAGTTAGACGGCGACAAAGTGCTGCAACTTTTACGCTATCGGCATGATGAGAATGGCGACATCGGACGGATTCAGCGGCAGCAAATGGTAATGCGCGCCCTAATGGAACAATCGCTGAATCCTTCTACTGTTTCTCGCTTCCCTAGCTTGCTCAGTGTCATTCAATCGCACATTGATACGAATCTCACGGTTGAAGAACTGGTAGCACTGGTTGGCTTTGCTTCTCAGGTCAATCGATCGAATACTAAAATGCTAATGGTTCCGGGTGAATTTAGCTCACCTGGCGAATATAAAGCAAGCTACTGGCTGCCGCATCCCGATCGCATCAAAGGCATGATGGCGCAGTACTTCAACTTTGGAACACCGAGCTTAGAATCACACGATCCAGCTTCGATTAAAGTTGCCGTTCAAGACAGTACCAAGCAAGCTAAGAGTGTTCCAACTGCAATCGCAGCCTTGAGCGATGCGGGATATCGCAATGTTTACGAAGGGCAAGACTGGAGCGAACCTTTAAGCGTGACTCGGATCGTTGCCGAATGGGGCGATGTCAGCAGTGCCGAAGCAATTCGACGGGCGTTGGGCTTTGGCGAAGTGCGAATCGAAAATACGGGCGATCTGCAATCGGATGTCACGGTTCAACTTGGTAAAGATGCGTTGCAGCCCAAGAAAGCGATCAAACGCCCGACCTCTGAACAAACTCCAGACAAGCTGCAACCTGCAAACAAGCTCTCGAATTAGCGGCTTAGCTTGCGATGCTGCATCATCTTCAACCCTAGCGGTGAAGTGAGATTGTAGTGCAACGGAGTCACCGTGATATAGCGATCGCGAATTGCCTCGACATCGGTAAGCACATCATTGGGCACGTCCGGATCTTCGATGTCTTCGAGCAGTTCGCCTGCAAGCCAGTAGTAGATTTTGCCTCTCGGATCAACTCGTTTTTCAAATACATCGGTATAGCGTCGGACTCCTTGACGAGTGACGATCGCGCCTCGGATTTCGTTGGAATCGATCGCCGGGACATTCACGTTTAGGAGCGTTAATTCAGGCAGCGGATCTTTTTCTAACTGTTGCACCAAGGTACAAGCGAAATCTGCCGCAGGCTGAAACTCTTTGGATTCAAAGCTAGTCAGACTAAAGGCAATACTCGGAATTCCTTCGATCACGCCTTCCATCGCAGCGGAAACCGTTCCAGAGTACAACACATCAGTTCCGAGATTTGAGCCGTGATTGATTCCTGATAATACAAAATCTGGCTTTTCTTCGAGCAGTGCCCAGATCGCCAATTTGACGCAATCCGACGGTGTGCCCGAACATGCCCACGCTGTGATTGTGGGATGAAAAATGTGATTCATCGGCACGACTCGGATCGGATCGTGCAGGGTTAAACCGTGTCCAGTGGCGGATCGTTCTCGATCGGGACACACTACCGTTACTTGATGTCCCGCTTCTGCCAGAGTATTCGCAAGCGTCCGAATTCCCAGCGCGTATACACCATCATCGTTGCTGATCAGGAGTCTCATATCCACTACAATAAACAAGTTCGCAGTTCATTGTGACGCGAATTAGGACTTACGAAATACCCATTATGGCGGCTCAATCGAACGAACTTGAATCTCAGTTAGATGCCATTCGGCAAGAAGCGACCCACGCGATCGGGCAATCGAATTCGCTCGATCAGCTTGAACAATTGCGAGTCAAGTATCTTGGCAAAAAAGGGCCGATTCCGCAAGTTCTCGGCGGCATGGGCAAGCTTGATCCGTCCGAACGCCCCAGAATCGGAGCGCGTGCCAACGAAGTCAAAGAAGCAATCCAGATTGAACTCGATCAGAAGAAAGCCGCACTGCAAACGGCAGCGATCGCGGCTCAACTCGAATCCGAAACGATCGA
The DNA here is from genome assembly GCA_964242045.1 of uncultured Leptolyngbya sp. Taxonomy (GTDB): domain Bacteria; phylum Cyanobacteriota; class Cyanobacteriia; order Leptolyngbyales; family Leptolyngbyaceae; genus Leptolyngbya. Next base: position 12,932 of record CAXTDB010000057.1, read on the forward strand.
TGTCACAATGCCCGGAGTCGGGCGACCTCAAGGACGATTACATCCGCTCAACAGCACGATCGATCAAGTCCTCGATATTTTTGTAGGACTCGGCTACACCGTGGCGGAAGGTCCCGAAATGGAGACGGACTACTATAATTTCGAGGCGTTGAACTTCCTGCCGGATCACCCGGCGCGCGATATGCAGGATACGCTTTATTTACCCGATGGCAATCTGTTAAGAACGCATACGTCTCCGGTACAAATCCGCTACATGGAAGCGAATGATCCGCCGATTCGCGTGGCAGTTCCGGGGCGAACCTACCGCCGTGATACGGTTGATGCAACTCACTCAGCCGTGTTTCATCAGATTGAAATTTTAGCGATCGACGAAGGCTTAACGTTCACCGACTTAAAAGGCACAATCAAAGTATTTCTACAAGAGCTTTTCGGAGAAGTCGAAGTTCGCTTTCGTCCGAGCTTCTTCCCGTTCACCGAGCCATCCGCTGAAGTAGACGTAAAGTGGAAAGGGCGATGGTTAGAAATTCTCGGCTGTGGCATGGTCGATCCAAACGTGCTAAAAGCTGTGGGCTACGATCCAGAGGTTTATACTGGATTTGCGGCAGGATTTGGAGTTGAGCGATTGGCAATGGTACTGCACCAAATCGATGATATTCGTCGGTTGTACAGCAGCGATTTAAGGTTCCTGAAGCAGTTCTAATCGAATAGCTGTTGTGTCGATTGAATCACGCCGATGACAACCTGAATCAGCGGAAAGCAGAGTAAGCAAATCAGGGCAGCCCGACGAGTCCGAACATCCAAGGCTTGACGGACTGCCACCGTTACCGCGAGCAATGTCCAGACGGCTAACATGAGTTCGATCGGTCTTCCCAACAATGGAACCAGCGTTAGAAAATTAAGAATTTGCGGCGCGTAAGCAAACCCGATCGGACTGAGCAAAGCTCGATAGCTGGGTGAATCGGTTCTAAGCCAGCGCCCCACTTTCCAAATCGTGAATGTCCAAACGTAGTAGCTGACAATCACGCTTAAAATATTCAGACACAGAATGAGAAAAAAGGCGATCGGTGTGGTTCGAGTCAGCAGCAAAATCACTGAGCTTCCGAGGGCACGAGATAAAGCGGCGAGAAGCACGATCGTCAATGCGAGTCGGTGCGTTTTCGGTGTGTTTTGAGCATGTTCGTACAGTTCAGCATTCAGCGTTAATGCAGCGCAGATAGTTTGCCAGATTCCTGCTTGAGCACTATTTTTATCCATCATCGTGCTTTGGTGTGCTGTTATAGTCAGCATTGAACTGATTGAGAAATAGGTAATGCCAAGCTTTGAAGTGTTTCCGATTACGTCTGCGACGGAACAGGAGATGTTTATCAATGTGCCGTGGATGGTTTATGCCAATGATCCAAATTGGGTTCCACCGCTGCGGAGCGATGTAGAAAAGAAGTTTCAGCCGGATAATCCATTTTTTCAATATGGCAGGCTGAAACAGTTTATCGCGATTTCGCGCGGAACTGCGATCGGCAGAATTGTCGCTGCAATCAACGATCGATTAATCGAACGCGAAGGAAAAGCGATCGGGATTTTCGGCTTTTTTGAATGTGTGGATGATTTTGATGTGGCGAAATCCCTGTTTGAAGCAGCGGAAAACTGGCTGCGATCGCAAGACATTACCGAGATTCGAGGTCCAATTGATCTTTCAACACACAATAATTGCTTATTTCTAGTGGATGGATTTGATTCGCCACCGATGGTGATGATGCCTTACAATCCAGCATACTATCTGACCTTTATGGAACAGTTAGGTTGGACAAAAGCAAAAGATGCTTATGCTTACGATTTCCCTTTAGATCAACCGCTTTCGCCGGAGTTTGAAAAAGGCTACAAAATTGCTTGCAAATCCGGTGTGACATTTCGACCGTTAAGAACGAAAGGCGAAGAATTTGAGCAAGATTGTATTAGTTTGTATCACCTTTTTACCAAAGCATTTGAAAACAATTGGAGTGCGACTCCGCGTACACAAGAAGAATTTTTAGAAGAAGCTCGATCGCTGCAAGAATTAGTCGATCCAGATGTGTTTCCGGTTGCAGAGTACAACGGCGAAATGATCGGGTTCTGGATGGGTTTACCTGACTATAATATTCCGCTGAAATACGTAAATGGTCGCTTGAATTGGCTTGGAATTCTGAAGTTTCTTTGGTATCGTCGGCAAATCAATCAAGGGCGCGTGCTTGCGATTTGTTCACTGCCAGAATTTCAAAGAAAATTAGTTCCGCTGGGATTAATTTATCTAGGATTACAAGGCGGGATCAAGAAAGGAAAACCTTACAAACGGGCGGAGCTTTCTTGGGTTTACGAAGACAATGCTCGATCGCGTAAATTGATCGAAGCATCGGGCGGTAAAATCTACAAAACCTATCGCATGTACGAAAAGTCTTTATGAGAGCATTAGTCACCGGAGCTAACGGATTCACCGGATCACATTTAGTCAAAGCACTCTTGAAACGAGGTGATTCAGTGACGGGTTTCGTTCGTCGATCTAGCGATCACTCTCGTCTGTCCGATTGCAATATCGATTATGCTTACGGTGACATTACCGATCGCGTTTCTCTCACTGAAGCCATGCGCGATGTTGATGTCGTGTTTCATACTGCCGCTTACGTTGAACTCGGTATCGTGAACGCAGCCGAAATGGAGCGCGTCAACGTTGAAGGAACCCGCACTGTGATCGAGGCTGCAAAAGCGGTGAATCTTCCGAAACTGATTTATTGCAGCACGATCGGGATTTTTGGCGACACTCAAGGCAAAGTGATCAACGAAACCTTTCAGCGCACTCAGAAAGGTTTCTCTTCGGCTTACGATCGCACAAAGTACCAAGCCCAACAATTAATTGATCAAGCCAAGGAATTATCGATCGTCAGCGTTCTGCCGTCTGGAATCTTTGGCAATGATGATCCTCACTTTTTGCCTGTTCTCAACGCCTTTCGTAAAGGTCGCCTGAAAGTTTGGGCAGGTGGCGCGCGAGTGACTGGAATTGTTCATGTGGATGATTTAGCCGAAGCGATGATTCTGGCAGTCGATCGCGGAAAATCCGGCGATTATTACATCATTTCCGCTGGCGATTTAACGACTAGAGAAATGTTTGAGATCTTCAGCCAACAAACCGGAATTCCTGCCCCTCGCGAAGCTCCAGAACCGATAGTCCGTCTCGTTGCGAATCTTCTCGACCCGATCGGTAGACTCGCAAACTGGCAACCGCCGATCGATAACGAGCGAGTTCATTATGTTTACGATCGCTGTGTTCGCGTCGATGCTTCCAAAGCCAGAGAAGAACTCGGTTGGAATCCACGATCGCCCGAAGCAACTTTAAAAGAAATCGTTAGCGCTTAGCTTCTTCGATCGCTTTTTCTGCCTTTTTCATTTCATCCATTTTGCCTTGTTCCTCGAACAACTTTTTCGCAGTTTGAAACGCCCCGATCGCATCCTTTGAAAAGTCGCGCGCCTTTAACGCTAGACCCATTTGATAATAAGCACCTGCATTGTTTGGATCGAGCTTGAGTACTTCGCGAAACGCCATAATCGATCGCATCGTTTCGCCTTGATCAAATGCGGTTTCAGCGAGTGCAGACTGAGCTTCGACGGATCGAGCATCAAGATTCACCGATCGCTGAAATGCACTTAAAGCCGCAGATTTATCTCCAGTTTCGCGTAGAATCTTGCCAATCTGAAGATGTAGCTTCGGATTGTTTGGCTCAAACCGCACGGCTCGATTAAATGCGGCTAATGCCCCTTGTGAATTTCCCTGATTGAGCAATGCAATTCCTAATCCGATCTGAGTACTCGCACGTCTTGGATTCAGTTGTACTGCCGCTTGCAGTGCGGTAATACCTTGAGCAGTTCTTCCTTGCTGAAGCAGCATTAATCCGATCGATTCTTGCGCTTCGGCATTTCGTCGATCGAGCCTCACCGCTTGCTGATACGCCGAGAACGCCTGCGAATACTGTCCCTGACGCGCAAGAACCGTTCCTAATCCTAGAAACGCATTCACATTGCGCTTATCTAATTCTGTGGCGCGACGGTAAGCCGTTTCAGCCGCAGTATCGTTGCCTAAATTCGCCAAGCTAAACCCCAAAGCATAAACAAAATCGGCATTGGTTGGCTCTAGCGAAATTGCCTGTCGGTACGCATCAGCGGCTTCTTGAAAGCGACCCTGCTGAGCGTAAATGTAGCCGATTCCAGAGAAAATCCTAGCGTTGCGATCGTCGATCGATGCCGCCCGCTGAAATGCCGCTAACGCTCCTGTCCAGTTGCGCGCCTCGACATCCTCTCGACCTTGTTCAAGCAATTTATCTAACTCATCCGATTGAGCGCGCGCAGCTTGCGGCATCAAGCCTATCCAAAGCAAAATTGCAGCAGTAAAGAGCGATCGACGAATGCAAGACATTGTAACCATACTGGAATTGATCAACAGAAATTCTGGGACAATCAGGACTCTACGATAAAAACCGCTTACCCGACAGGTTAGTATTTTGAACGCCCATCTAAGGATTTAAGCGAGAAAAACGATGCTAATGACCACAACCGCTCTGATCCAAGACGCTGTGATTGAATCATACCTTGGCATTGTTACCGCAGAAGTAGTTTATGGAACGAACGCGCTCAAGGATTTTTTTGCAGGCATTCGAGATTTGATCGGTGGGCGCACCGCAGGCTATGAGCGTGTGTTTGAACAAGGACAGCAAAACGCTCTCGCTGAACTACAAAAACGGGCACAAAATCTAGGCGCGAATGGCATCATCGGTATCGAAATCAATACGGGAACAATCAATCTCGATCAATCTGGCGTTCTTTTATTAATTACTGCGGTTGGAACGGCGGTGAAAATCCGCTGATTCCGCTGATATTTGCAAACCGAGTTCGATCGTGATCCCCGACCGATTTCTCTCTAATGGCGTATCCACATCGTCTGACTCTCGGTAGAGTGATTTGAACGCCGCAAACCTTACAGTATTGGCAAGAGTAAATTCTTTGCAAATTAACTATCCTGTTAGGGGAGACAATTCACAATGGCATATACTAATCGTCCTGTCACTGAAGCTGCGGTCATTCCGGTCGCGGGTGATTATCATGATCGAGTCCGCTGGGGTCCGATTATTTCTGGTTTGATGGTTGCATTAGTGTCTCAGTTGATTCTGAGCGCGCTTGGTGCAGCAATTGGGGCAACTTCGATTGCGAACTCTGGCGCACCTCGCACCGATGCAGGCGGCGTTGGAACCGCAGTTGGAATCTGGGCAACGATCAGCTTGTTGATCTCACTGTTTATCGGTAGCTGGGTGATGGCGCGCGCTTGCGGTCCAATGAACCGTAGCACCGCATTGCTGAATGGTGCAATTCTTTGGGCAACGACTTTGGCACTGAGCGCTTACCTGTTGGCAAGTGGCGTGACAGGCGCGTTTGGTTTGGCGGTTTCGAGTGCGGCGAATGCAGCAGGGGCAGCGCTTCCTCAGACTGGGGTTCCGAATGTTGATCCGAATGCGGCAACTCCAAAAATTTCGGCGCAAGATGCTCGTAACATTGCAGGCAATACCGCAACCGCAGGCTGGTCGTTTGTGATTGGTTCGCTACTCGGTTTGGCAGCATCTTTGGCAGGCTCAGCAGTCGGAACGCGCAAGCCTCGTGCAACTTATGTGGAACCGAATCGCGGTGTGACCCCGTAACGATTGATTTGAATTGATCGGTTTACCCCTCAATTGAGGGGTTTTTCATGTTTAAAAAACAATAGGGATGTCATTGAGACACCCCTATGATGGTAAACGGGCTAGGAGGGATTCGAACCCCCGACACCGTGGTCCGTAG
>CAXTDB010000058.1:0-18547 GCA_964242045.1 uncultured Leptolyngbya sp.
CATCATGATTCATCGCAGAATTGTAGATTGCTAACGCGATCGCTACAACAAGAACAAGGTGAATTAAACTACCTGCAATGGGAAGCGCAACGCCTGCTACCCAGAACTCTTTCAATGAGAGTCAATTTACCTCGTCGAATTCAGGAGGTGGAGCGGGTGCAGGTAAGGTCACACGACAAAATTTCCAGTTCACTCTACACACCAGTAAAGCCAGTCCAAAACTCTTTCTTGCTGGGGTAACTGGGCAACGTCTCAAAACCGCAACGCTCACCTGTCGGCGCTCTGGACAGAAAGCGCTAGAGTTGTTGAAGATCACCTTGACCGATGTGCTAGTCGCCTGATTTGGAACCAGTAGCGCCAATTCGGATCAACTGCCGATCGATTACCTCACGCTCAGCTATGGGGCGATTAGCTATGAATTCACACCGCAGAAGGCAGATGGTTCACCGGATGCAGTGGTGAGAGCAGGTTGGGATGTGATCACGAATAAGGCAAGTAGTTAAATTCAGCAGGCTCCACTATCACTAGAGGGTGTTGGGTGTTTCTACAGAACTCAGTCCAAGAATGGAATTCAGTCTTTATCAGTTTTTTCAAGAAATGGAGACATGGTTGAAATTGTCTTAGAGATCCGACTATTTTGAGAGTGCATAACATTCCCTAGGAAAAATGGGCTGATTCCGAGCTTTAGGTTTCTCTAACTTCAGAAATTTGCAATTATGGTCAAAAACTGGTCGAATAAACCTAAATCAATCTGAGTTTACTTCTAGTATCTCGTAAATTTCTTATGAACGCACAAACAAATTTAGTTGCATCCAGCATTGCGTTTCTGTTGAGCGCTGTTGCTGCTCAAGAAATGATTCAAGCTGCCCCTGCGCCGAATCTCCTCGCTTTAACAGGTACTGTTGCTGCCGGAACAACCTTCGAGGCCAAACTTCAAGAAGATCTATCTAGCGCTAGAAATCATGACGGGGATCGCTTTACGCTAAAAGAACAAAATCCTTTATTCGGCGGAAACTCTCTGATTAAAGGCTCTATCATCGAAGGACATCTAGAAAACGTTTCAAAAGCAGTGCGAGGACAGAAAGCGGGGTTGCATGTCGTATTCGATGACATTCTTCTGAGCGATGGGACACGCGAGCCGATCGATGCCACCTTGGTCAACACCAAGCTCGAAACGAAAACACAAGGACATCTGTTGCGGAACACTGCCACGATCGTCGGTGGAGCAGTGGCAGGGCATTACTTAGGTAAGAAAGCAGGTGCGCGACATGGTACAGCATTAGGGGCGGCTGCGGCTGCAGCTTATGTGTTTACAAGTCCGGGTGGAGATATCGTGTTGAATCGAGGCACTGACTTCAAGATTAAGCTCAATAGCGCGCTGAATCCCTAAAGAAAGAATATTGAGAGGTGCTTAATCTCCCGCTTTCTCTGTAGAGCGTTCCGTCGCTGGTTGAGTAAGGGAACTAAACTCAATCAGTGTGCAGCGATACGAAAAATGGGATCATTCCACAAACTTCCTGTCAAACCGCGATCGCGACTGCTGCTCAAACGTGGGAAGTGGAATACTATATCAGTAAAGCAAGCGGCGGATTGAACACGCAGCGAATCCAGTCATTTCAAAGCAACACCATTACCAATCTGAACGGTATTAATGTTCCTATAGATATCAAGTCTTTTTTGTGTTTTAAGAACGAATCAATTCAGGCACTTCAGGAGTCGGATGCGGTTTGCGAATGAGGTGGTAAATCTCCCACGCCACATAGCGCTTGAGACACTGAATAATCTCCCGTTTCGACAGCACAGGGGCTGTCCGACGGGCAACGTAGTCCTGAGTCGGTTGATGCCATCGCATTCGCATAATCACCACGCGAAACAGGGCGGCAACCGTCAGGCGAATGCCGCCTCGGTTTAAGCGATGGCGCTGGGTTTTGCCGGAAGACACTCATTTGGCAATGAAAGCTTTCTCGGTCTCGCTTCAACTCGAACCCCTGTTCTAATAGACTCAATCCTTCGAGCTTCCCATTAGTTTCCTGGTTAACTGCAACACCAAGAACAGGATTTCACGGAAGCCCTTAACTCTCCAGTGATGGAGCCGCCGTTTCGTTTTTGATGTAAACATTTTTATGTGAAAATACCTGAATCGAGCGGTCGGTTCAGCCGGAACTATGCTGGACTTTCTGCTAGGTGCAAAGCGGGATGGTAAGGCAGCCGCACGCTTTTTCCGCCAAGGGCGACTCACATTCAAGCACTAGGAGTGATCACAGCAGATCAGAACGCGGCGCATCCGGTAGCGATGGAAGCGCTGACATCAGATGAAACGCTGACATCAGAGATGAAACTATGGCATAGCAAGTACATGAATAGTGTGACCGAGCAAGATCATCGAACCATCAAGCGGCAGTTGAAACCCATCATGAGATTCGGCTCATTCAACCCGGCACGACGGACTTTGAGCAGGGTTGAAGCAATGGGTATGATTTGCAAAGAGCAGGTCACTGGAATCAGCAAAGGGAACGGTGTATCTCAAGCGAAGTTTATTGAAGCGCTCTTTGGAGTTAGTGCTTAACGGAATGCGAACGAGATACACCTCGTTTGTCACTAAAAAGTATTTGCGACAGAACCATACAGGACAGATCCGCCTCGCTCTGCCTCTAAAATATTGTCAAATCCGAACGGGACGGCAAAAATTCGATTGGGGTTCAATATTTCTGAGAGGGTGACGAGTTTGCTTATCCATTTCTAAAGATAGGTCTCCTCTATTGAAAAATCCTTAATACTGATTCAAGTACTGCTAAATGATTATTTGCGGACGCTCCTGAAAATTTATTCCAAGCAAAAACCGTAAAATTCTTCAGCTTGCATCTGCCTCTTCACTTTAGAGGTTGGATAATCAAACCTGATCTCACCTCCAGCTTTAATTTTGTTTAATCCTTAGGAAAATCTTATTTGCAATGACCCCGCATTCCCACTCATTTGTATTGCTTTTGTTGCTCGCGCTTGCTGCTAATCTTGATAACTTTGGGGTCGGAACGGCTTACGGTCTCGCCCGACGCATCATCTCACCCTTATCCAACTTGATCATCGCACTGATGGCAGTGGGACTTACCTATGCTTCAATGGTCATTGGTGCCACTCTAAGTAACTTTATTCCAGCATCCACTGCTAACAATTTAGGGGCAGCGATCATTGTTGGGATTGGAGGATGGCTAATTTGGGAAGCGCAGATTCAGCAATTTTGGCAGCAAGCGAGGCGATGGGTTTTAGATCAAGCTTTACGTCGCGGTTCGTTTACTGGCGCAATGCCAGTTCAAGCCGTATTCAACCAAAATTCAGCTACCAACCTCAAGCGTCCCATCTGTCGAATCAGTCTTGGTGAAACGCTCATTCTTGGCATCTCTTTAGCTTTAAATGCAATGGCGGGTGGTGTGGGTGCAAGTCTATCAGGCTACAATCCCCTGCTTTTGTCGCTGGCAACTGGTATCTTCAGCTATGGCACGATCGAGGCGGGGCAGCGTCTTTCGGGCAGCTATCTCAGTAAACGATTTGGCAACCTCGCTCAACCGCTCGCGGGCGTTGTTCTACTGGGCATCGGCATTTATGAGTTCTTTGTTTAGCCTTGCTTTGCAACAGCAGATTGCGGTGCGATAATCAGCTATCATGCTAGCGTTAGCTCACAGATACTCAATCTTACCTACCCCTTGAAAGCACTCCTTATGACTGAAGAGATGGGTCCCGAACCGCACGAACTGCACGAGCAAGTCACTGAACAAATTGAGAAAGTCAGTGAAGAACTCGCGCAGGATCGCGCTGAGGAACACCGAGATCGGCAGTGGTTAAACCTGATTGGGCTGTCAACCGGAATTCTATCTGCCCTAGCTGCAATCTCAGCCATGCAGGCAGGCTATCTGGCAAATGAAGGAACCCTAGCGCAAATTAGAGCCGCAGATCAATGGGAATTTTATCAGGCACAATCAACTAAGCGTCACTTGGCAGAATCCGATGTGCTGCTCCTTCAGTCTTTACAACGCCCAATTCCAGCCGCATTAAACAGGCAGATTCAGACTTTAAAGCAAAAACAGGCGATCATTCAAACCGAAGCTCGAAAGCTACAGCAGGAATCGGCTACAGATTTACATCGCCACGAATTTTTCGCCCGCAGTGTAACCGCCTTGCAGATCGCCATTTCTCTCGGAGCAGTGGCAGTCTTACTGCGTAAGAGAACAGTATGGTACTTCAGTCTAAGCCTTGCTTTCATTGGATTGGGGTTTATGGTCGCTGGCAGTTTACCCCAGACTGTTCACGTCGAAACTGGCGCGGCAGCGGAGTCACCAGAAAGTTAAGCGGCTCGATCAACACCTTCTGCTGAGTTATTCTCTTCGCCTTCGTGTGCTAAAACCTCGCCTAGTTCTTCACCGAGCATTTCACCGATCGCTGCGCCAATCCCACCGCCCAGCAAGATACCGCCGCCTCCTAGCAGCGCACCGATCCCTTCACCTACAACTTCGCCCACGGTTTCGCCGAAGTCTGCGCCCGCCATTTTTTCGATTTCTTCTCTCAGGGCGTGCTGATGCTCTGGTTTGTTCTCGGACGGAGATCGCGTTGCCCAATCCACAGGATGAAAGGACTTTGCGGCTGGATGGTACGCCCAACTGATGCCTTGAGGATCTCTAGCGCGGCTCCAAACAGGAAAATCTGGCTTATTGCGGTAGGCTGTAATTGTTTGAGACGAAACCGCTAGACGTTGAACCAGGTCTTTCTGAACGAGAAAAGTCTCTGCGTTGATAGCTATGCTCTTTGGCGCAGGAGGCTCTACGGGCGTAGCCACTCCCAAATCTTCTAGCAGCGCATGTTCTGGTAAAAGGTTAACCTGGTAGGTAATGACGATCGAACTCGCGGCAGGATTGACTCGAACTTCAGTCACGCCCGTTATCCTTGAGATCTCTTGCTTTAGATCGGCTGCATAAGCGGTGTCATGGCGTAGACGCGGCAAACGAACCCGTAACCGCCCTGGTAGCCGATGAATCACTTCGCTGGGTGTTGTAGCAGTTCGGTTTGACATCGATTTACCTAAAGTGTGGCTGCCCAGCTAAAACAAGCGGCTGACAAAATTAGAAAAGGCGTTCCGGGAATCAAGGGGAGTAGCACACCGATGATGCCTACGATGAGGCTGGCAGTGCCAACCGCGATCAAGGTTGTCTTTTGAATGCCTCTGAGAATTTCCATGTTGACGAACTTCTAAATCGGGTATGTGATGAGTAGAGCGAATAGCGGAGCAGCGAGATCTCTAACGCACCAGAGAGATTGCCTCTCCTGCACGAGAGACCGAAGGGACGGAATAAAACAAACGCGACGCAGCCTCGTATTTCCAGACAAGTCGCTCTGGATCTTTCGTTTGACTCCAACGATCGAAGTCAGCACTCGCGCGTCGCCGAGCAAGGGTTTGAGGCGTGATGCCGAGACGTTTAGCCAAATCCTTCTGGCTCAGACCAATCGCGCCTGATCGTGGCTCTTCTGGATGTTTGACCAACTCAGCCCCACGAAATTCTCTAACTTCTGAGGTAGTAGAGGAATGTATGTCAGGCTTTGAATGAGAGGTAGGTTCAACCCGTGTCGCTGGGTGAGATTCCGGCAAAAGCTCACTTGTATCAAGGAACGGTTGCAGAGCGGGAGAATTACCTGGACCTAGCAACGGACGCAGTCCATTCAACTCTGCCAAAATTGCTGAACCATTGTTGATGATGATTGCTAGAACTGGATCGAGCGCAAACAGAACTCCAGCCCCGACTGCACCCAAGTTAGGAATCGCGACGATCGCTGTATTCTGCCAGATAATCTCCATTGCCTGACGCGCAATCCGAACGGCGTGAATCAAGCCGCGTAAGTCATCTTCCATCAGCACCACATCAGCCGTTTCTCGTGCGATGTCAGTTGCACCAGCAAACGAGATGGAGACATCCGCATAAGCGAGAGCGGCTGAATCGTTGATTCCATCCCCGCAGAACGCCACGGTTTTTCCACTGTCATGCAGGCTTTTGACGACTTCCACCTTGTGTTCTGGAAATGCTTCTGCATAAACACAGTCGGGAGCAATTCCCAATTCATGGGCGACTGCTTTTGCCACCCGCGTCACATCGCCACTCAGCATATAGGCGTTGATGCCAAGGTCGCGCAGTTCTCGAACGACGGCTTGACTCTCAGGACGAGGCGGATCGCTGTAGAGAATGATGCCGAGCAGTTCTCCATCCCCAGCAATGTAGACGGGAGAATAGCTACCCGATTGAATGTCAGGAAACCGTTGGTTCAGCGCATCCAAGCTAATTTTCTCTTGCATCATCAATCGATGGCTTCCGACCAGAACTCGCCTCTGGTTAATGGTCGCAACGACACCTAATCCCACCTGGTACTCCCAGTTCTCGCAGTTGTAGAGCGCCGCGTTCGCTTCACGAGCATGACGCACGATCGCTTCGGCGATCGGATGCGTTAGTCCTTGCTCCGCTGTTGCTGCCAAGGCGAGAATCTCGGTCTCGGACATCTGAGAATGAAGAGATTTAATTGCAGTCACTCCCGCGTGTCCTTGCGTCAGGGTTCCGGTTTTGTCAAACACGACGGTATCGATTTTGGCGAGAATTTCGATCGCCCGCCCGCTGCGAATAAAAACGCCATTGCGAGCCGCATAAGTGAGCGCAGACAGAATGGTTGTGGGTACAGAGATACGAATTCCGGTGCCTAAGTCCAGGGTCAAGAGCGCGATCGCTCGACTCAAATCGCCGCTTAACGTCCCCACAATTCCAGCAGTAATCAACGTGGGCACGACGAGTTGGTTGGCAAACACCGCTGCGTAGTTCTCAACGCGAGTATCATGTACCGGAGCAGACTCGACCAGCGTCAGGATTACGCCTGCCCGCGTATTGTTGCCAATGCGCTCAGCCAAAACACAGAGATGCCCATCTATCAGCAGGGTAGAGGCAAACACCTCATCGCCCTCGGATCGCGTCACCGGAACGGATTCACCCGTCAGCTTACACTGATCTACCAACGCCGTGCCCCGCACAACAGAGCCGTCAATCGGAACCTGATCGCCTGGATAGAGAAAAACATGATCGCCCAATTCGATTTCCTTGGCTGAAATCCGTAGTTCCTGACCATCGCGCTCGATCGTAACTTCCCCGTTTAAACAGTCTAATAAATCCAGCGAGGCGCGTTCGCTACTCCGAGCCGTCATATCCCGAATCAGTTCGCCTCCCTCGATCAGACCCAGCATCAAAGCCGCCGGAAAATAGCTTGCCTGATAAGTATGCAGGCTAATCGCTAAACCGTCTAAAAAATCGATGTTGAGTTGGCGCTCATCGCGAATGCCCTCTAACGCTCGCTGAAACACGGGGATCGATGCTGTCAGCATCACACCCGCCGCGAATACACCAGGAATGGGCAGCCCGACGAGCGTCCCTAATCCCAAGACCAATCCCAACGCTGGTAAGCCCAACCGATGCCAATCTTGCTCTTCATGCGCTGGACTGACGCTTTGAGGGTTTGAGACTGAAAGGAAAACTTCGTCTACTTGCAAAGCGCGATCGATTGCCTCAAATAAGCACTGGCGGGCTGTCGCAGCTTGCTCTGAGGTCGCAAACTCAAACTCGACCGCAAGCGATCGTGCTTTAGGGTTAATTCGTACCGCTGAAACGCCTTTGATGGCATTGATTAACGTGACTAACCGATGGGTGTAATTGGCATCTTCAACTAAACGAGGAATTTTTAGCCGAATGCGCCAGGGGGTTTGATGAACAATCTCATACCCAACGGTGTGATGAGTATCGAGCATCTGAATGACCGCTGGAGGTTGCACTGGATTTGAGCCGGGCAGACACCCTCGAAGGCAGTCCAGTAGTTCTGGCTCAGAATCGCTGCCAGCAATATCAAGGGCGTATTCCACCCGTAGCGATCGAGCCGCTCGATTAAACCGGACGGCGATCACTCCAGATAAAGCAGCGATCGATTTTTGCCAGCGATCGTCTTCCCCTTGAGGAAGCTGAGTCATCCGAACGCGCAAATGCCGTTGACCTCGATAAATGATCTGGCAGAACTCATCTGCTCTTTCAGCCTCCAAATCTTCAATCGGTGCTGTGACTGACATATAAATTGCTCTTTTACCATTTACTGAAGGCTGGTTGGGTCAGCGCTGAAAAGCAGAAAGTGAATGAGGCTGACCTATTACTTTCCGCAATAGGTCTAATCTGCTTGAAGAAGATAAGAAGGAATTAAGCTTAGGCTAAAGCTACTGAGTCCGTTGTCAAATATCGGTCTGAGCTTTACTCAGCAACAATCTCAATATCACGCGGTTCGACCTTTTCGGCGTTGCTGCGTTGTGTAGCGCGTTCAGCTTTTGCATCTGCAACTAAATCCTGGAAAGATTCTTCTGCCTCTGCAAAAGCGGTTTGAGCGTTCTCAAGGGCTTCCATTCCCCAAACGATCGCCTTTTTGGTATTTTCTCTAGCAGCTTCGGCAAGAGGCGCACCCAGGTTGTCTTGCCCGATCGATTTACCGATGACATCGACGACGGGTGCCAACACCACTGCACCCACTCCTACTGCTAGGGCAGTCAGTGGCTCAAGTCCCAAGAACAAGGCTTCAAATTCCATATCGGCTTAATTTTTGTTAGAAGTGGTTTAGGCTCGAATCTACAGAATGCACATCAGCGGTTCCGCATTTAATGTTGAGACAGGCTTGCGTAATCTATGTGTCATTTGTATGTCATTCCTGAGTTCCGTTGATGCTCCGCTCCAAACAAAATCTATCAAACGACGAATTTTATTCGGAGCGTTCTCTAATTTAGGACTCTGCCAGTTCACTAGCAATCGCTACACCTTGAGATGCGCTGGCATCTTTCTGAGCTTTCTTATTTTTGATTCCTTCTAATGCCACCTGAGAAATTTCGGCAGCAAAGATAGTGACGACGATCGCATCATCAATCTCGCCCAGTACAGGAACAGCATTGATGGGACTGACGAGCCAAAGCAGGGTTCCGCCAATCACCCACCCCCGATACTTGGGGTTGCGAAGGGCATTTCGATAGGCACGATAGGCAAATTGAATCGGATTAAACATTGGTTGTATTCCACGAGATAGTTTGATCATCACTGGTTTAGCCATAATTTCGGTCGTAATAACCGGGGGATAACCGTATTGGCTTGTCGCAAAGAATGTCGGTTGGCGCACCTTCTCTCAAACTTGAGGTGTTTCATCCAGAGTTAAAGGATACCGATTTGTGTGCTGCCTGTGTATTGAAACTCGGTTGTAGATTGCGGATGCTCGTTCGCTAACTTTGCCTGTGCTTGTGCTGCTAAGTCTTCGAGCGTTTCCTGAATTTCGACGATCGCTTGATGGGCGCGCTCAGACAGCACATATCCCTCTCGAATAATCAATTAAACTGCAGGTTGCCGAATTGCTGCCTCCGTTGCAAACACGAATGGCGCAGTTGCAAAAGTCGTCAAGCTTTGCAAAACTTGATCAAAATCAGCACTAGCTGACATTTAACCTTCCCCGTAGCAATATGATGCCTAGAAGGATAGTTGACGGCATTGCTCAATGTTCTCAATCCGGGGAAATAGACGATCGCACTACCGAATGAATCAAGTCAAAACCAGAGTTCTCAAAGAATTCGATCGCCAGATTTCCTACTGCTTGGGTCGTCAGCCAATCGATCCCACCGCCAATTGCAGCCCCCAACACTGGAACTGTCAGTGAAATTGATTTCTGTAGAATTTTCTCTGCAAGTTTCTTGCCGCACACTTTACAAAGGAACTCTGAGAAATACTTTGTGAGTTCTCGCAGTCCAAAGGTCTTAGCGATCGCTTTTCCCGATTTGATCAAAGCTTTTGCAGCCTGTTTCGGAACATCAGCCGCAACAATCTGGATCGTGGAGCTTTTAATCGAATCCACGGCGTTAAAAGCAGCTTGCGTCACAAAATTAGAAGACTCAGCAATCAAAAGTTGCTGAATTTCTTCGAGTGAGCCATTGGTTAATAAAAGAAAAACTGCGGTCTTGAGATCACTATTGTGAGGCGTGTAGCCGTATAGATAAGCGATCGATTTAATCGTAAAATCTTGGATTTTCCACGATTTAATCACATCAGATGGCAAGGTCAAGGGAAGCGCGATCGTTCCCGCAAATCCCGTAGCTGCTCCCCACAAACCGTTATTCCAGGATTGTTCCTCAACAATTTTTTGGGCGAGAGCCTTCCGACCTAGGTGAGGATAACGACGGCGAAGATCATCAACGTAGGCTTGAACAGCGTCTAAGTCAGAAATTAATATCCAATCCACGAAAAACTCGACAGGTTTTTCTACGATTGAAAGACTCATAAATTGCTGAATGATGGTTTAGACAGCATTCTAGATGTAGAAGTCGCACAGTTCGTTAACGCAAGGTAAAGAATTTTATAACAACGAGAAAAAGCGTCGATGGATTGACCAGCATCGATTTGAAGACAGTAGTCGTCGCACGCCCTGGCTAGCAGTGAATTCGTCAAGAGCATTGCATATTAGACACTCCTCTCGCGCTGGCAGTTATCGTGGTTACTCCGCTGCACCTACTGTTTGCAAAATCGACTCACCTTGAACCGTGGATGCAGGGTCAACGCCGAGCAAATCAGAAATCGTTGGTGCAATATCGATATTGCGAACGCGATCGAGCTTTCCTTGTGGAATATCTGGACCTGCCGCGTAGAAAATTGCACTCATATTCGGAAGGTTCGGATCATATCCGTGTGCACCATAGAAGTTTGGCACTGAAAGCACTGGAGTTGACGAACTTGGATCACCGAGTCGATTTACGGCTGGCGTTTGTAGTCCATCAAAGTTATAGCCTTCGGTGAGAAGTGCAAACACATCGCCGCTATCTTGCCCAATAAAGTCGCTGGTTTCTAATCCAAAGTTTGGATCATTAAAATCGACTGGGCGGATGTACACTTTATTGAACACTGAAGTAGATCCATCTGTGTAGTTGAAATTTGTATCAATCAATGCCTTCAGTGCCGTTGCAACTTGCTGCTGGAGTTGCGTATATTCCTCGCGGCTGACCGTTCCGTTGGGTTCACGTCCTTGCAGATTAATGTATACATTTGCTGCTGGACCAGAAGTAATCGCTCTGACCTTGTTCGGATCAAAGCCTTGATTCTTCAAGTAAGTGTTGAGATCAACCGTGACATAGAACGGATCAAAGCCATGATCGGAGACGACGATGATATTGCTATTTGGCTTACCATCAACACCGACTCCAACTGCATCAATGATTCGTTGAACAGCGCGATCGGCAGCTTGATAAGCAGCTTTCACATAGCCTTGATAGCGATCGACTTTCGTTAGGTCTTGTCCAGTTCTGATCGAATTTGGATCGCGGGGGTTTGTCGCTTGGCGTGGATCAGTAATCAAGAATTGATGTTCTGAGCCATCGGGTTGCTCGATGTAGATTAGTGCGAGATCAGCATCAGGATTCGTCTGAATGGCTCGTAATCCGACTCGCGTTTGATAATCTACAAATCCTTCAACTTGCGATCGATAAATCGCTTCGAGTTCTTGATCCGAAAACTTGTCAAAGCCTGGACTCAAGCGTTCAGGAATTCGGAAATCAGATTGGGGTGCCCAGAATCCAACATTGTTGTTAATGTCATCCACATTATCTAAAACAGCCAGATTGCGAGGAATATAGTTTGCGGAAGCTCTTGCAAAGTGAACCGTCGAAAGGTCAGGAGCAAGCGCAGTGACATAGAACGCCGTTCCTGCTTTCAGCGAATTTCCTTCTAGATAAAACAGGCTTGACGTTTGATCTGGAAATCGCACATAAGCTGGACCAGTTGAGGGTAGGCTAAACGGTCCAGGTTGGATACCTTGGGCTGCATCGAAAAAGACTAAGGTATCGTAATCAGCTTTGCCATCATCAGTTGTGTCCAGGGCAGCAACTTCAATTTGATAGTTCACGCCGCCAACCGTAAATTTTTCGACTGGGGTGACTGTTTCTAGAATCGGGCTATATGAGTGTTTTCCGGCAGCAGTGAATTGGTCTTGAGTTGATTGTGAAGCGAGGTCAAAATCCGATCGCGTTAAGCTAAATCCTCGTGCTGCAACGCCCGCAAACGCACCAAACGGAACCGTATAATCAACAGTGCGTTCACTTGCAGGCTGAACGATCGGGCTATTCGGAACACCTGGAATCGTAATATCTGCTCCGTCGGCTCCTGGGAACGTCGCGGCAATGACTTTTTTACCATTCGCTCGCAAGCTTAACCAAACTGGATTTGCGGTCGGCTCTGAGGTTTCAGTCGCACCATCAATGCTGAATTGATAACCACCAATCGGAGCATTAAATCCACTGGTGCTCGAATTAAATGGACTGGCAACGAGTTTGAATGTGTTCGCGTTGATGTCATTATTTGCGGCGGTCGAGCCTGTCGCGATCGCAATATGTCCTGGAGCGGTCAATGATGGAGTCACGGTCACGTTTTGATCAGCAACTAAGCCTTTTGAAGCAAGCAAGCCTAAGCCACGATCAGGACTGAGCGTCCCATCTTGCAAATACTGTTGCACCAACCGAGGCGTTGCACCATCAAGGGAAATGAGGATCGTTTTGGGAACTTGAGGTGGCGCTTCAGTGCAGAGTGCCGTCATTTGTGATTCGGGTTCACTCTGAGAGCCTCTTGCTGCACTTTGAGTCAAGTCAAACAGATGGCTAAATAGAACATTGGAATTGAGATCAGTCGTTAAAGGATCAGACTGAAAAGCTGAGCGAGTGACTAAAGAGCGATTTTCCATCTGTACGAGTCCCAATAGCAACGATTTCTCCTTTGTTCAGACAGCCTCGACTCGTGCAAGAATCGAGGCGAACACTGTAGATTTGACCGTACTAAAGATCAAGCCTGATTGAGCGACGGGATTTCACCCGCGATCGCGCGCTGTTTCGCCGTTGCTCCATCATTCGCAAAGTCAGTAAAGTAACCGTCCACACCTAGCTGAATGAATTGCTCATACTCACGGAGTGGGTCTCCTTGATAGTCTGGCGATAAGAAATAAGGGTCGCTACGGAGCGTATAGAGATGAACGAGCAAGCCTGCATTATGTGCATCCTGGATCAGCGAGGTGGGTTGACCGAGGAAGCGATCGGCATCACTGATTTGACCATCACCATTGATGTCGATCGGTTTTCCGTTACTATCTAGCCGTGCTGATGCAGGAACAATGATCCGTTTGTCTGGACCAATTCCGGTCGCATACGTGGCAATCTCAGCTAATCCTTGAGGAGTAATTAAATCCTTATAAGTTTGAGGATTGTTGCTGTAAACAAAATCGTAGGGCGCACCACTGCTATCGATCAATTGAATCAGAGGAATATCAACACCTGCAGCAGGCATGATGTTTTCTTTGAGGTCTTTAAGGTTAGACACCTCAAACGACTGGATAAAAATATGATCCGGATCAGTGTAGTGCTTGGCAACCAAATCATCAATTAAAAGCTGAGAAGTATTGACATGAATCGGCGTACCATCCAGGTATTTTCCCGTCTCAGCAAAATAGGTCGGATGTTTCGTTTCTGGATAGATTCCAATTTTTCGACCCGTTTCGGCTTCGCTTTGCTGAGCCAAATCAATGACTTCATCCAAAGTTGGAATCTTGAAGAACCCGTTATACTGAGCATTTCCCGTCCGAATCTGAGGCAGGCGCTCGATCGCACTCAGCTCTTTAATTTCTGCTAATGTAAAATCTTCAGCAAACCAGCCTGTGATAGTTTGTCCGTCCAAAATTTTCGTCGTTAAGCGATCGGCAAATTGGGGAAAAACCGCAACGTTGGTCGTCGCTTCCTGAATGACAGGTTTACCGCTGCGATCGTAGACGATTGCACCCTTGCTATCGGTTTTAACCGTAGCTAACACTGGCTCATGACGAACAATCAAAGCATTATCTTTCGTGACGACGAGATCAGGCTCGATATAATCAGCGCCGAAGCGGATACCCAGATTGTCCGAGCCAATCAAATCACCGCCGAAATCACCGACCGTATGTTCTGGACGATAACCGGGTCCGCCACCTCGATGACCAATAACGATCGGGGCTTGCCCATAAAGTGTATTCAGGTGAAATGGATTTGAAGCGTTGCTTTGGACTCCAGCTAGAGTTTCGGCTGTATTGGGTTCAACCGAAGTTACGGCTTCCGATGAAGATGACGTATGGCGGGCGAATGTTGCGCTTGTCTCAGCGGTGTTCCGTTGAAGCTCAGTCGAAAGCCCGGCTGTAAAAGTAGATCCGAACGGAGTGTAATCGACGGCTAAGGTGTTATCGAATGGCATAATACTTTCTGATTAAGGTTCTTGCCAAGTTGCGGTAGGAACGCGCTCCGGCTAGCGAAGACTGGCTTAGGTGCTTTATTAGAGCGTATGGAGATAGGTCAGTTTCGTAGAGCCAATCTTGTCATGTATTAGCGTTTCATACTCAGGTTAAAGAAGCACTATGAATGTATTAAAGTTTCGACTTTCGCTAGGCTAAAAGCAAAAAACCATCCGATCCTGTACTTAGGATGCCAAATCTAAAGAATTGCTAAAATCAAGCCTCGCTTAAAGTTCTCTTAGGCTTTTATTAGCCCTATCTTAATTCTTGAACTCTACTGTAACTACTATAGAAAGCCTGTGCAGTCACGGGAATCAAAGTTAAAGAACTCAAGATTAAAACTTGTCGCCTTGATTGTTTCCGTTCATCACCTATTCAAAAGTTTTTCAAATGCTCTACCCAGCGCCGTCTCCAGTTGCAACACTGGAAGATTTATATGCAATGCCTGCTGTTTCCGAACAGTTGACCACTGCAATTCCTTCGATCGATTTAGCATTTGCGCGATCGACTCAATCCTCGGTCTTGTTCAGTGGAGTCGCAGCAGGCGATGCCACCGAAGACAGCGTGATTCTTTGGACACGCACTGCTGATCCAAGCACCAAGCAAGGCACTGTCAGCAATCTCACAGCTCAAATTTCGACTGATCCAACGTTCAAATTCGTTCCATTCAGAATCACGGGAACAACGAATAGCGATCGCGATTACACTCTAAAGCTAAATATCAGTGGTTTAGAAAGCGGCACTCAATACTATTATCGCTTTCAGACCAAAGACGGGCAGTTTAGCCCGATCGGAACCTTCAAAACTGCACCTGATCCGACCGAGCAAGTTCCGCTTAAATTCGCATTTTCTGGCGATGCCGACGGACAATGGCGACCGTATGGCTCGATCGGAAATCTAGATACCCGTAACTTAGACTTCTTTGTTTTTCTCGGCGATACCATCTACGAAACCAAATCTGCCATTTCTCCCGCAACAGGCGATCCCCTTGCCGATCCGGTTCAAGCTTTGCAAGATTATCACCGCAAGTACCGCGAAAACCTAGAATCTGTGATTCCGAACGGATTTACAGGACTGCAAGAACTGTATTCATCGCAGGGCAGCTATGTCTTATTAGATAATCACGAGTTGGGCAACAAGCAGTTTATCAATGGTGGCGCACCTGCGGGAACTCCACTTGGTAAAGGAGTTGATGCAAAAAATTCTATCTTTGATGTCAACACAACAGGGACATTTATCAATCAAACTCCTGGATTCCAGGCATTACTTCAGGCGTACAACGATTATCAACCGATTCGAGAACGCTTTATTTCTGCCCCTGATGATCCACGAACCGATGGTACGCAACAGCTTTATTTCGCTCAGCAATGGGGTGCGAATAGTCTTTTTGTAAATGTAGACGATCGCTCTTATCGCGACATTCGGATCAAAACGCTCGATAGTACTGGTGCAGAAGTGGATGATCTCGATCCAGTCCGATCAAGCACTGTGGGTCGAACAATGCTCGGTCAAACTCAGCTATCTTGGCTGAAAGAAACTCTGTTAGACGCTGAAGAAAACGGCGTAACGTGGAAATTTGTGGCGATTTCTTCCCCGATCGATGAAACGTCACTCAGTCAGAACGGCAAAGCTTGGACAAGCTATCGGGCAGAACGAGATGATTTGCTGAAGTTCATTGATGAGAACGATATCGAGAATGTTGTGTTCCTCACAACCGACGATCATCAAACGCGCATTAGTGAGCTTGAATACCTTGCGGATTTGAGCAATCCGAACAGTCGTGTCCGCGTACCAAATGTGTTTACGATCGTAGCAGGTCCAATCGGTGCAGGTGGTCCTGATGCCATCACCGATCATAGCTATGCCAACATTCAAAAACTAACGGATCAACTCGTTACGGCTCAACGGGGAAGAGGAATTACAACGCTCGGACTCAGCCCCGATTTTCCAGGGTTAAGCAATGTTTTCCGCGAAGGCAATCCCGATGCTGACATCAACCGAGATCCCATCAATTTCTATTCTCCGGATACCTTCGGTTATGTCACATTAGATGTGAGTGCAGATGGAAAAACGCTTTCGGTCAATGCCTATGGCATCAACTCCTACGCAGCAAACACATTCCCAGAACCAAATGCCGCAAATCCGATTCGCCGAATTCTAAGGTTTGATGTGAATGCGAACACTCAAACTAGCTGTGAACCTGTTTTTCAACCCGCAGATTTCTCGATCGTAGGAAGCTTGGTCAACTAGCTTAGCTAACTAGCTGACTAACAATCGCGATCGAGACTGCTATCTCTGCTAAGTCTTAACAAAAACATAGCTTCACCTTAAAGCGAGTGTGAAATGGTGAAGAAGGACCGTTCCACACTGCTAAAGCATTCATGCAGTTCAATCAGGAAAACTATCATCATGGTTGGAGCCTTTGACCTCAGTTCGTTTGCAGCTTTGAGTTCTGAAACCTTTGAAATCACGCCTTTGGGCGATCGTCCGGTATTGACTGGGTTAGTCATTCTCAATGGGGATTTGCTCACTCGCGCCCCCTTGATCTCAATGTTGGTCAAGTCGGTTCTTCAACGCTCGATCATCAGCCAGCGTTAAATCTTGACGATGTGGCTGTCAGTTTGTCCTCGGCTGCTGCCACAACCTTAAATGAGGCATTTGGAATCTCTGCTTTCACCGCTGGATTTAACGTTGGAACCGCGCAAGTCGGGGCGCGATTGAGTTAATTTATCTAGAAACATACATAGGGATAAGATTGATCCCCATCACTCGATGAGGGTCTAAACCTCAGACGAGAGTGCTGCTTGTAAAATTTCTCTATTCTTAATCATTAATTTAAGCTGTGTTAATGTTCTTTTTACTACATGGTTTTAACCTGAGGACAGTTCTGTTGAACATTGGGACATAAGTATAAGTTTGCAATTATGAAAAATTCTCCAAACCATCAAGAACAAGATGTCCTGTTGATGGCTTCTAATTCGTAGCAAGTCCCATGATTTCAAGCTTTGCTCAACATCCCGAAACAGTTCGCATTAGTATCTTTATTCCTTCGTTAACCGTAGGTGGCGCGCAGCGGGTAGCCGTCAATCTTGCCAATGGCTTAGTCGATCGAGGGTTTCAAGTCGATTTAGTGCTACAAGAAGCCGTCGGAGCTTTCTTGAGACAAGTCGATGAACGAGTCAGAATTGTTAATCTTGAAAGTCCTGGGATTGTCGGCAGACTGTATGGACTCATTCGATATCTGCACCGTGAGCAACCGACTGTTTTGCTCTCCATTCTGGATAACATCAACGTTGCTGCTGTTGCCAAACGTTTATCCGGTGCCGCAACCCGCATTATTATCAGCTTACACATTAATTTACCGGAACCTATTCAAGATCTGAGAACTCTGGTCAAGCCTCTTCTCATTCACTATTCCTACCGACTTGCAGATGATGTAATCGCGGTTTCTCGTGGCGTTGCTGACAATATTGCCTTGATTACAGGTTTGCCGCCACACCAGATTCACGTAATTTCTAACCCAATTACGCTGCCCTCAAACCTGGACTGCAATCCTACGAAAATGCCTCACCCCTGGTTTGAACCCGATCAGCCCCCAGTCATTCTCAGCGCCGGTCGATTCGTAAAAGACAAAGACTTTGCAACGCTGATTCGAGCTTTCGCGATCGTGCATCAACAGATACCCTGCCGTTTGATTATCCTAGGAGATGGTGAGCAACGCCCGCAGTTAGAAGCACTGATTCATCAGTTGGGCATTGATTCATCTGTCGTTTTACCTGGAGTCGCTGAGAACCCCTATCCTTACATGGCAAGTGCTTCCGTATTTGTGCTTTCATCTGTAATCGAAGCGTTTGGCAATGTATTAATCGAGGCAATGGCAGTTGGCACACCAGTCGTTGCAACGAATTGTGGAAGCGGACCGACCGAAATTTTAGAGGCAGGAAAGTATGGACAGCTTGTCGCGATCGCAGATCCAAACCAGCTTGCTGAAGCAATTCTCGCAACGCTTCGCAGTCCGCTTGATGCTGAAGTCCTTAAACAACGAGTCAAAGCATTTGATCTAGATCGAATTGTAGATCAGTATATTCAAGTTTTAGATGTTTCAGCGCGTCCAGAAAAGACACAGCAGCTCGTGGACTATCTAGGCTGAATGGCTCAATTCTTTGTGTAGATTAGT
>CAXTDB010000059.1:0-18394 GCA_964242045.1 uncultured Leptolyngbya sp.
CATCAGAGTCACCTTCTCCAGAAGCTTCTCCGTCGCCACAGCCCTAATTGGGTGAGGCTGTCATTCCCATAATCTCGTAACCCGCATCCACGTAAATTACTTGTCCGGTGATACCGCTCGACAAATCACTACACAGAAATGCAGCGGTGTTTCCGACTTCGATTTGAGTCACAGTCCGACGCAGCGGTGCAACTTCCTCGACGTGATGAATCATATCGAGAATGCCACCGACCGCAGAAGAAGCCAAGGTGCGAATCGGGCCTGCTGAAATTGCATTGACTCGAATGTTGTTTTGACCGAGTTCTGATGCAAGGTAGCGCACGTTCATTTCTAGAGCTGCTTTCGCAATCCCCATGACATTGTAGTTCGGAATCACTTTCACGCCACCGAGGTAAGTTAAAGTCACGATGCTACCGCCTTCGCTCATCAACGGCTTGGCGGCTCCAGCAAGCTGTACGAGCGAATAGGAACTAATATCGAGCGCAAGTGCGTATCCGCTGCGCGAAGTTTTGGAAAAGTCACCCGACAAATCATCTTTACTGGCAAAGGCAAGACAGTGAATCAAAATGTCTAACTTGCCCCATTTCTCTTTTACGGTGTTGAATGCGCTTTCGATTTGAGCATCGTCCTGCACGTTCAGCGGCAGAAATAAGCTCGGCTGCAATGGTTCGGTGAGTTCTGCGACTTTCTTTTCGGCTTTGCCTTTCTCGTCAGGTAGATAAGTGATGCCGATGTTGGCTCCGGCTTTGTGTAGCTGCTGAGCGATGCCCCATGCGATCGAGCGATTGTTAGCAATTCCCGTAACAAGTGCGTTCTTTCCAGTCAGGTCTAGCATGGTCTTCTACCGTGTTAAAGCATTTATGAGGATAGCAGCAAAGGGATCACTCAGAGTTTGCAGCATTTTCGAGCATCGGTAATCTCTGCTTAAGGACGTTCTTGATCGGCACACAATTGCCCCAATGCTATTGTGTCGAGTTGCTAAACGCCTCGAAATTTTGTTGAGCGATCGCATCTTTCCCGAATGCTTCAGTCAAGTCTAATGGAACGATCAACGCTTCGATCGTATCCAACGAAGTCTAAGATCCGTCGAAACCAAACTCCAACGGCGCGATCGTGATTTTGTTCTAACCAACTGCGCTATGCAGCACGATCGATTGCTTCAATTTTGTTTAATTGCTCTTCAAATTTCGCCATTAAACCACTTTCTTCATCGCTTCTTTTCTACTAGAAATAATTAACAATTCCCTCACGTTTCACCCCGAATCCTTTATATTTTCAAGATATGATGTGTGGAAATTGTTGAGTTCTTTAGAACGGGATTCCAATAGTACTGAAAAAAACACGGCTGAACTCAGAAAATTTACGGAGATTTCTAGGATCACCGCTGAAATGTAGCCTACTGTACAAAAACCATTTGGTGACTCAGTTTTAGTGGTTTAAAGTCATCGATTGTTCACAAAGCGAACATTGCTCGATCGACTCGGTAAGCTGCTTCAGTTTCACTCGATACGACAAGGAAAGAAATGGTAGTGACCAAGGATAGACCGCTCGCAACGATGTTTCGTCAGATTGGAGGAGGCGCGTATCCTCCGGTTATTGAGACGTTTGAACGCGGCAAGACGATCTTCTTTCCGGGTGATCCGGCGGAGCGGGTCTATTTTCTCGTCAAGGGTGCAGTTAAACTTTCGCGGGTGTACGAAGCCGGGGAAGAAATTACGGTAGCGCTGTTAAGAGAAAATAGCGTGTTCGGAGTATTGTCGCTAATCACCGGACAGCGCGCCGATCGCTTTTATCATGCGGTGGCATTTACACCTGTCGAACTGCTGTCTATCCCGATCGAACAAGTCGAGAAAGCGCTAAAGGAAAATCCGGAACTCTCGATGCTGATGCTGAAAGGATTATCTTCGCGGATTTTGCAAACCGAGATGATGATCGAAACGCTGGCACACCGAGATATGGGATCGCGGCTGGTGAGCTTTCTGTTGATTCTGTGTCGCGACTTCGGCGTGCCGTCGCAAGAAGGAATCATGATCGATTTGAAACTGTCGCATCAAGCGATCGCAGAAGCGATCGGTTCAACTCGTGTAACGGTGACGCGCTTACTCGGTGATTTGCGTCAGGACAAAATGATCTCAATTCATAAGAAAAAAATCACCGTTCACAATCCTGTAACGCTAAGTCAACAATTCACTTAATTGCATTAGAATTCTTTCCTTGTAGACCCGTCCGGAGTCTAGAGCCAACAGGCATAATGAAAGGCGAGTCTGGAATTGCCTTAGCCCTTTCTGGACTAGGGGTGACTTGGGAGTACTATGTCCGATGTCGGGCTGATTTTAATTTTGGTGGTGTTGGTGCTGGGGGGAGTGATCGCGACAGTTGGCGATCGCTTAGGGACGCGCGTGGGAAAAGCGCGCCTCAGCTTGTTTAATCTCCGCCCCAAGCAAACCGCTGTGGTCGTGACGATTTTAACCGGAACGCTGATTTCTGCTTCAACGCTTGGGGTCTTACTGCTTGCAAGCAGAACGTTTCGAGAAATGCTGCTGAATTTTGGACGGATTCAAACAGAATTACGCGATCGCGGACGAGATCTCGATAAAGCCGCTGCCGATTTGAAGGCGACTGATGCTCAGAAAGCTCAGGTCGAAAAGCAGCTTACTGAAGCACGATCGGAACGTGCCCAAGTTGAAGAGCAACTCAAGCGGATTAATGCGGATTTGCAAACATCGGTCGATCGACAGCGAGAAACAAACGCTCAACTTCGGACTACGGAAGCACAGCGCGACGCGACGCGAAATCAGCTCGTCGCGGTATCGGATCAAGCCGTGAGTTTGCGGAACGAAATTAATCAACTGCAATCTGAACAAAAAACTTTAACCGAACAGCGCGATCAGGTAAAAGCACAAATCGCCGATCGAGATGAGGAAATCGCTGCGCGTACCAAACTGATCGAACAGCGAGATCGTGATATTAGTGAACGCGATCGCGTCATTGCATCGCGTGAAGAAGACCTGAAAAAGCTAGAAACGCAGCAAACTGCCTTAGCTGAAGCAGTTCAGCAATTTGAACGCGATGTGCAACTGATTCGCAGCGGCGATTTGGCGATTTATCGAACCCAAGTTCTGTCGTCTGCGGTTGTGCGCGTGGTGGAACCGGGAGGAGCGAAAGCGGCAGTCGATCAACTGCTGCAATATGCGAATCGGGCAGCGATTCAATCGCTTCAACTCAAAGGCAACAATCAAGTGGTGCAAATTCCGATCGCAGAAGTTGAAAACTTGATTCGGGAAATTAACAACGGTCAGGATTATCTCGTCCGGGTGCAAGCGCGCGCAAATTACGTCAAAGGCGAAAACAAGGCGGTGTTCGTTTACATGAATGCGGTTCCGAATCGCGTTGTGTTTCTGGCGGGAGACACGATCGCGACTCAAACGATCGATCCCTCGAAACTGTCAGCCCAAGACTTTCAAAAATCGCTTCAGGAACTGTTTGCCGCTTCTAACTCTCGTGCGCGGGTTGCGGGCGTTTTAAACGACAACCTACAAATCGAAAAACTGCTTACATTAGGATCATTCATTGATCAACTGCGGCGCTATCCAACTCCGGTTGAACTGCGCGCGATCGCATCGGATGTCACTTACACGGCTGGGCCCCTCAAAATAGAATTAGTGGCAGTTCAAAACGGACAAGTGGTGTTGAGACCATCCAGCTAATACACATCCAGCTAATACACATCCAGCTAATACAAGGGAGTAAGAGCGCATCATGGCGGAACAGCCAGTGATTCTGGGATTTGATCCGGGGCGGCAAAAGTGTGGATTAGCGGTCATGGGAGTCGATCGACGAGTTTACTATCATGAAGTAATCAGCGCGGAAACGGCGATCGCAGCGATTCAGTCTTTGCGCGATCGATTTCCGATTTCTCTCTTGGTGATGGGCGATCAGACTTCCTCGAAGGATTGGAAACAAAAGTTGGCGGCTGAACTCAGCGAACTGCGGGTAATTACCGTTGATGAGCGCAATAGTTCACTAGAGGCGCGCGATCGCTATTGGCAACTTTATCCGCCGAAAGGTTTGAGTCGGTTGATTCCTGAAGGAATGCGGACTCCGCCGCGAGCGATCGATGATATCGTGGCAATTTTGCTGATCGAACGATATTTAGAGCGATTGGTGAGTTAAGTTTATTTATCGATCTGCCTTGGGAGGAACTGCGTTAGTTCTAGGATGGAAGTCGCGACATCTTGGGATCGAACAATGGACGTTTTAGAGCGGGTGGAATGGTTGCGGCAACAGACGGAGTTTTCGAGCCTGTCTTCTGAAGCCTTAACCGCGATCGCAGAACAAGTTCAAGAACAATACATTCAAGCGAATCGCCGGATCGGGCTAGAAGAGACTCAGCCTGAAGCGCTTTACATTCTCTACGATGGACATCTTGAAAGCTACCGCACCAGTAAAACGAGTGTGGCAAGAGCAACCGGATTGATTCCGGGTGCGATCGTGTATCTCAAAGAAATGTTGCTCGATCGTCTAGCCGAGGAAACCACGATTACGCTGAATGACTGTGTGATCTGGACGATTCCACGAACGGAATTTTTGGCGATCGCGCAACGGTTTCCAGAAATGGCTCAAACCGTTTCACAACAGCTTGCTACTCAGTTAGAACAAGTTTCTTCGCAACTCGCTTACGAGCGGGAACGACAGATTGCATTGCGTCCCTACCTTGTGCCTAAAGTAAAACGCGGCATTGTTGGAACTAGTCGCTATGCAGTGCGATTGCGGCAAGAAATCAAAAAAGCGGCAAGCGATCGCGGTTCTGTGCTGATTTTCGGAGAACCGGGACTCGAAAAAGATAATTCTGCGGCGCTGATTCATTTTGGATCGAGCGATCGTAAAGAGCCGTTGATCAAAGTTAACTGCAATACGTTACAGCCAGCCGAACTGTTTGGACGAGTTGGTAAACCTGGATTACTCGATTGGATTGGACGCGGCACGATTCTGCTAAACAATCTAGAAGACATTTCGCCAGAGTTTGAAGAAAGGCTAGCTCAGTTACTCACCACAGGAAAATTTACGCCGATTCAGCGAGACGGAGAACCAGAGCCAGAAGCACGATCGTATGAAGCCAGAATTCTGATGACTTCCGAGAAGATTCTGCCGCGATTAGAGAAATGTAAGCTGATCACGCATGTGATTAAAGTGCCACCGCTGCGAGTTAGGAAAGCGGACATTGCAATTCAAGCAGAGTATTATCTGAGTTTGATTGCTCGATCGCGCGGCATTGCTAAACCAAAAATCACGCCGGAAGCATTACGTCGCCTTCAAGGGTATGACTTTCCCGGAAACCATGTTGAGTTAGAAAGCTTGCTCGGACGTGCGCTAACTCAAGCAGAAGGCGCAGAACTCACCGAAGAAGTCTTTTGGTCAGCAGGCAACAAAAACCGTCGATTTCGGGTGAATTTGCTCAATGCTTATCCGAAGCTGCGTCAATTTCTCAGAAGCCCGTGGTGGCCAGATCGAATCAACTACGGCTTTACCTTGGGTGTGTTTGCGATCGTCGTCGTTGTGTTAATGGTTGCACCGCAGAGCCGCGATCGTAACTTTGCCCTGAATCTTTTTTGGGCTTGGTGGTGGATGCTGATTCTAATCTCATTTCCATTTGTGGGACGGCTTTGGTGTTCGATTTGTCCGTTTATGATTTACGGCGAACTCGCGCAAAAAATATCACTCTGGCTCTATCCACGAAAGTTACAGCCTTGGGCAAGACAATCGGCTGAAAAGTGGGGCGGATGGTTTTTGTTCGGCATGTTTAGCTTGATTCTACTGTGGGAAGAACTTTGGAACTTAGAAAACACCGCTTATCTATCTGGGTGTTTATTGCTACTGATTACTGCTGGAGCAGTGATTTTCTCGGTGTTATTTGAACGGCGATTTTGGTGTCGCTATCTCTGTCCGATCGGCGGCATGAATGGCTTATTCGCAAAGCTTTCAATGGTTGAACTACGGGCACAGCAAGGAATTTGTTCTGCAACTTGCACCACGTATCAATGCTACAAAGGCGGACCTCAAAAAGGAGAAGGCATGGAAACCGGAGGCTGTCCGATTTATTCACATCCCGCCCAGCTTCAAGACAATCGCGATTGTGTGTTATGTATGACTTGTCTCAAAGCTTGCCCGCATCGATCAGTAGAACTCAACCTTCGTCCACCCGGAATCGAACTTTGGACAACCCATCATCCGACCTATGCCGAAGTTTGCTTATTGTTCCTGTTGTTCGGAGCCGTTTTTCTTCATCGACTGCCTGAGATTGAACAACAACTTGGTGTTAATTTACACTTAAATCGATTTAGCAATCACACGATCGTCTCGATCCTCGCTTTGATGTTGCCAGGAACGATAGCGCTTTTATTTCATCAAGTCTTACGACTGTTCAATCGGCGATCGCGCCCGTTCCTCGAACTTGCCTATGGTTATCTTCCGCTCGTTTTGGGAGTCAGTCTCGCACACTATCTACGTCTAGGTTTAACCGAAGCAGGACGAATTCTTCCGGTTACGGCTGCAACATTTAATGGAAGCGCGGAACTAATCGCAACCTTACCGATCGCAGTCGCACATCCCGCCGTAATTGAATTTCTACAAGCAGTCACGATCGTTGCATCATTTTGGCTCAGTGTGTTTCTGACTCAGAAAATCGCGCGTCAACCAATTCGCAGCCTTTTACCCCAACACCTTGCAATGGTAATCCTCGCATCTCTATTGTGGAAGTTAATGATTCCTTAGAGAATTCTGAAGAGCTTTGCACTGCTTGAATGAACAGATAGACTCTTTCTTTAGATAGGTTGCAACATTACACGCATCAGGCAATATCAGCTAAATAAAGAATTTTCCTGTACAATCTGTACCTATCCATTCGATGTTTCACACATCATCATAGATATGGGCAACCGAACACTCCCCCTGCAAAACGTCACGGCTCCACGATCAACGAAACGAACTATCGATCGCAAACCGACTCCGAAACACTCCAGTTTGCGATTCTTGCTTCACTTTGTTCAGCGCCATCCTTTCATTTGTTTGTTAGCCGTTTGGAGTTCATTTCTATTTTTCGGCTGGCTGGCAATTACAGGCTTGACTTATATTAATCCAGCCCCGTTAGAAGTTGTAGCAACGCCGCAACCTAGTGCTGAATCTCAACCCACAACTCCTTTTGAACTCAGTAAGCCTGCCAATACCTTTGGCTTGTTAGCAATCGTGACCGTGACTTGTGCAGCAAGTTCGGTACTGTTAGCGCGTCAGTTGCGTCCTGTAAAACCCGCACCCCGTCGTGCGATAAAGCGACAACCCGCCCCGACAATGGAAGCCCTACGTTCACCTCGTTCCCCTAAACCGATCGCAAAACCCCATCCACCCACTGTTAAACCGACGATCGCGGTTAAACCTCGTCCTCCTGTTGTCGCAGTTTTGACAGAAGATGAAACACCACTAGAGATCGGTAATGCAACCCTAGCGGACATGCTAGACATTCGGCAGCAAGTGAGGAAGTAAAGACTAACACACGCAATTAAAATGCTTCTTTCGGATTATTTCATCTGAGGGAGGAAGTTAGCGTTCGTAACTTATAGTCTTGTGGGGAAGTGTTTACAACTAAGTAACAATGAAGACATCACTGAAGCGACTCGTCACTGGACTTTCTGCGATTGGATTAGGACTTGGAATGGCACTGCCCTCGATGGCACAAAGCCGCACCACTCCCAGCCCCGAAACCACTCCTGCAAATTCTCCTCAAACTCCCGCACCAACCAATCGCGATACTGGCATTCCTCCAGTGGGTGGTCAATCCGGTGAAAACACGCCCGGAAGCATGAGTTCTCCGACCAACTCCAACAATTCTGGCACTACAACCAACCCTGGTGTTCCCAACAATCAAAGCGTTCCAGGCACAGTTGCTCCTGCAAACCGCCCAGAAAACAACAATCTGCCAAGTACTACACCCAGTGGAAATAGCCCGACGAGTACTCCTGGAAGTAGCTCGACGACTACCCCTTCCGTTTCGGCGGTTGGCTCTGAAAATCAATCGATCGATCAAATCGTTCGTACCAGCCCTTCGTTTGAATTGTTCAATGCCCTTCTGCGCGTTGCTGACTCTAACGGAACGTTTTCGTCTGAGCTTGCAAGCGGTGGCGATTACACCGTGTTTGCTCCGACCGATGAAGCATTGGCAGCAGTGCCTGCCGCAACTTTCAAAGCATTGGTACAACCTGAAAACCGTGCCTTGCTGACTCAAGTTTTGCGAAACCATATCGTGAAGGGTAAAGTGTCCTCGTCTGATTTAACTGCGAAAGAAGTGCGATCGATGGCTGGAAATGCAATTTCGGCTCAAGGTGGCGCAGGCAACCTGATGGTTGGCAATGCACAAGTGGTTGGTGCTGATATCCAAGCTAGCAACGGCATCATTCACGCGATCAACGGAGTGATTCTTCCGGCAGATCTGCAATCGAAGCTATCAAGCTTAGCACCGCAAGCCGGTATGCCGATGTCGCAACCGATGCGCTAGATAATTAAAAGGGATGCAGTGAAAGCCGCATCCCTGTCTAGAAGCGTTATGACTCCTCCGATCGGGGGGCTGCATTTCCCCTAAAAGCATGAGGAAATCTAAAGAAAAACTGTATAAATTGGAATCTGGAGGCAAAGAGGGCGCTTCATCTTAACCCTCACCCCAGATTATGAGTTCAGATTCTTTGTATCAATCCTTCAAATTGGCAAGCCAGAAATTTCAGTTGGAAGCTTGCTTTGCCACATCGGCTTATGATCCTAACGTTGAGCGCGTTTTTCGAGAAACGACTCAGTTGTTAGCCAGCGAAGAACTCCAACAAAGATTAAAAGAAAAGCGCGGACGCATTTAAACAGTCGATTGTTCGCAAGATTAAGAATTATCTACAGCACTAAATTACTCCACAGCATTCGATGGTCTGAATTTGCTGCTTTAGTTGTCTTACAGTCATGTACTTTAATATCTGAACTGACAAAAATGTGATCGATCGGAATCTTCACTGGCGCAGTCAACCAGGTTGAATAGCGGGCGTAAGTTGTCGCCTCGATCCAGGAAGGTTCTACGCCAAATCCTAGCCGTGTATTGTGTAGACCTGTTTTACCTACCAGTTGTGAGTAGTGCGGAGACCAAGGGGTAAGATTGAAATCGCCTAAGACAATGAGCGATTTTTGGGTCTGCTGCTGAAGATAAGCAGTGAATTCTGCAAGAAAAGCATTGCGGCGTTTAGACAGCCCAGGTTTCACAGGAACGCTTGGGTGAACTGCAATCAACTGCACGGTTTTTTGATCGATCTGCACAGCAGTTAGCAACACTGTGCCATTGTTAAAGATTTTACTTTGAGGTGAGATCAGCGGGAATCGACTGAAAATCGTGATTTCAGCACCAGTACTCCGGTAAACAAAGGGAAGATTTGTGAATCGCTTCGATAGTTCCGTCTGAGACTCGGCACTGCTTTCGATAATAGTCGCGATATCTGGCTTAACACTGAGAACTGCGTTGGCGATCGCGTCCCATTCAGTGTTGGCCATATTAATGTTGAAAGTAAGCACTCGAATCGAATTTTCTGAGCCTTGCTGTGCATGAGGCAGATACCACGGGACAATCCAAACGCTGTTAAAGGCAGTCAGCGCGAAAGCAAAATAGAGCGCTAGCTTGACCGAAAATCCTTTGAGTTGGTAAAGAAGCAATGCGATCGCAATGCCACCTGCAAGCAAGAGGTAGTACACGCGAAAATTACAGAGTAATTCTAGGGGATAGTCCCACCAGAATAAAATTTCGATCGACAGGATTGTTGCTAGAATCAGCGATCCATACAGAAAAACTTTAAGCGGTTGAGCGATCGATTTGATCATTTGCTATTCAATCCGGGTGGTGCTTTGTGGCAAAAATTTGCATTCCATTAAGGATTCAACTGAACGATCGAGAAATCGGAAACATTGCCATTCGGATTGGGAAATTGAATCAATTGAGTAATAATTGCGGCTTTATGTGCGATCGCAACGATTTTTAAGGATCAATCTCATTCGATTGCAGAACCGTGATACATCCGCTTTGATTCATAAGAACCTCCGGGAGTGTGGAAACCCATCGCCTTCAGGCAGGGGAGGAAACACGACGCGAGCGGCTTTAGCCGCCGTCACATGCTTTGCGATAAACTGTGAAGCATGGAACAAGCTTTTCGCTATCGCTTTTACCCAACCGCCGAACAGGAATTGCTCCTGCGTCGCACCTTGGGCTGTGTACGGTTGGTCTACAATCGCGCTTTGGCGGCACGAACCGAAGCTTGGTATGAGCGACAAGAAAGCATTGACTATGTTCAAACCTCTGCTTTGTTGACCGGGTGGAAAAAACAAGATGACCTCCAGTTTTTGAATGAAGTAAGCTGTGTTCCCTTGCAGCAAGGATTGAGACATCTTCAGAAGGCGTTCTCGAACTTCTTTGCAGGTCGCACCAAGCACCCGAACTTCAAGAAGAAGCGGAATGGCGGCTCTGCCGAGTTCACCAAGTCTGCGTTTAAGTGGAAAGATGGACAGGTGTTTTTGGCAAAGTGCAAAGATGCCTTGCCGATTCGCTGGAGTCGTCAACTTCCTCAAGGGTGCGAACCCTCGACGATTACCGTTCGTTTGAGTCCAAGCGGACGATGGCAGGTTTCGCTGTTGGTAGACAATCCTGACATCAAGCCACTTCCACTCGCTCAGAAATCGGTCGGCTTGGATCTCGGAATCACCAGCCTGATTGCGACGAGTGATGGCGAAAAAATTGCGAATCCAAAACCGTTTGAGCGGCTGAGAAAGAAGCTCAAACGAGTTCAGCAAGCTCTCTCCCGTAAGCAGAAAGGCTCGAACAACCGAGACAAGGCGCGAATCCAAGTCGCGCGGATTCAAGCACGAATCGCTGATTCTCGCAAAGATTTTCTCCATAAGCTGACGACTCAACTGATTCGTGAAAACCAAACGATTGCAGTTGAGGATTTGGCAGTAAAGAACATGGTGAAAAACCCGAAGCTGGCGCGGCAGATTGCTGATGCTGCTTGGGGAGAGTTGGTACGTCAACTCGGATACAAAGCCAAGTGGTACGGTCGAACTTTGGTGAAAATTGACCGCTGGTTTCCCAGCTCTAAACGCTGTGGAAGCTGCGGTCACATTGTTGAATCGTTGCCGTTGAACCTCCGGGAATGGGACTGTCCCACCTGCGGGGCGCACCACGACCGGGATATCAACGCGGCACGAAACATCTTGGCGGTGGGACACACCGTTGCCGTCTGTGGAGCGAGCGTAAGACCTGATGGGCATGAGTCTAAAGGGCAGTTGCAAAAAACCAGCAATGGAAAGAAGCAGAAACCAAAGTCGTGAGTCTTTGGAATCCCACGGATGAACGCGACGTAAGGAGCGGAGGCGTGGGAGGATGTCAAGCCTGTCTCAGAGCAGATGCTAAAATTTCTCCAGTCTTATAGCATCGCGGAATTTAATAGTTAAGGGTGGTATTGCGTTGACTCAAGCGCACGAAAACGAAACTTCATCAATGGCTTCACTCAAACGAGTGCTGCAAGGCTTAAAATCACATCGATTCGTCGCGATCGGGGCTGTTTTAAGTCTCTTGTTGTTAACGGCAGCAACCGCTGTGACTCCGCAAATCTTTCGCTGGGGCATTGATCAAGGAATCGCCGAAAAGAATTCTTCTGTAGTATGGGAAAGTGCCGCACTCATGGTCGTAGCAGCGATCGCGCGCGGACTGTTTAACTTTGGGCAAACGTTCTGGTCAGAATCGACTTCTCAAGGCTTAGCGTACGATCTACGCAATCAGATTTTTACCAAAATCGAAACTCTGAGTTTTAGCTATCACGATCGCGCTCAAACTTCACAGTTGCTTACTCGTGCGACCAGCGACATCGAGCAGATTCGATCATTTATCGGCACGAGTTTGATTCAGGTGATCGGGGCAGTCGTCACATTAGTCACGATCGCAACGATTTTGCTGATCATGAATTGGCAGTTAGCGTTGATTACGCTGGCAGTTGTACCGATCGCGGCTTGGCTATTAGCGCGATTCTTTAGTCGCAACGGCAGTGTATTTCAGCGAGTTCAGCAGCAACTCGGTGATCTCAATGCGGTGCTGCAAGAAAATTTACTCGGCGTGCGTGTGGTCAAAGCGTTTGTGCGGGAATCGCAAGAGAAAGTGCGCTACACCGCGTTAAACAACGAACTCATTGCGGTTAGCATGAAAACGCTGTACGCGATTCGGAATACGTTCCCGCTAATTTTTCTACTAAGTAATTTGATTACGATCGCGGTGATTGGATACGGCGGCGCACAGGTGATCAATCGACAATTCTCGATCGGCGAACTCGTTGCGTTTAATTCATATTTACTGTTCATTCTTCAGCCAATTTTGCTGATCGGATTTGCTGCACCTGCGATCGCTCAAGCGGCAGCATCAGCACAGCGAGTGTATGAAGTCCTCGATGCAGAAATCGAAATTCGCGATCAACCGCGCGCGATTCCATTTGAAAAATGCGGCGGCAGAATTACGTTTGAAAACGTCTCGTTTCGCTATCCGGGCGCAACCGTTGAAGCGCTAAAGAACGTCTCGTTTGAAACCAAACCCAACGAACTGATTGCAATTCTAGGAATGACCGGATCAGGAAAAAGTACGATCGTCAATTTGCTGCCTCGATTCTATGATCCAACGCAGGGAGCCGTGCGAATTGATGGGCATGATGTGCGAGATTTCAGTTTGATGAGTTTACGATCGCGCATCGGAATTGTATTTCAAGAAACAACGCTATTCTCTGGAACGCTGCGAGAAAATATCGCTTATGCCAAACCGGAAGCATCATTAACGGAAATTATCGAGGCAGCAAAAACGGCTCAGATTCACGATTTTATCGCAAGTCTTCCCGATGGGTATAACACGATCGTTGGAGAACGCGGAGTCGGCTTATCGGGCGGGCAGAAACAGCGAATTGCGATCGCGCGAACCCTGTTAACCGACTATCGCATTCTGATTCTCGACGACAGCACTTCCGCTGTCGATGCTAAAACTGCCGCGCAAATTCAGGATGCACTCGATCATCTGATGGATCAAAAAACTTGTACTGCATTTGTGATCGCACAGCGAATTACAACGGTTCGGAACGCCGATCGAATTTTGCTGATGGATCAAGGTTTGTTAGTCGCACAAGGCACTCATGAAGAACTCATGCACACCAGTCCACTGTACAGCGCGATTTTAGAATCTCAGGTGAAACGATCATGAGCATTGCATCAACCGAGAAGTCAACTCGCCAAATATCGACGCTGCGACGATTTTTGCAGTATGTCCAGCCGTATCGTCAGAAAGTCCCGATCGCGTTGCTGTGTGTGTTAATCGGAGCCGCATCACAGGCGATCGGTCCATTTTTTATCGGATGGTCGATCGATCACTTCATCGCACAAGGCAATCTACAAGGCTTATTGCTCACGCTGCTTGTACTAACCCTGATCTATCTAATTGGTGTTCAGGCGATTCGCGAACAGATTGTTCGAGTCGGCTGGATCGTGCAGCATGTTCTTGCACAACTACGACAAGACATCTTTGTCAAGGTGCAAAGCTTACCGCTGAGCTATTTCGATCGCAGCGAAGCGGGAGATCTGATGAGCCGTTTGCTGAATGATGTCAGCACTGTGAACCAAGCATTCGGACAAACGATCGCGCAAATGTTAGGTAACTTGTTTAGTTTGGTTGGCATCATTATTGCAATGCTGGCGATCAATCTACAGCTTGGGCTTGTGAGTAACTTCGTCGTGCCGCTGATGATTTTAACCACAGCAATCTTTTCACGCTGGGCGCGCTCGAGATTTCGAGTCACGCGCAAAACGATCGGAGAACTATCAACCAAGCTTGAGGAAGATATTAGCAGTGTGCGTGAAGCTCAAGCTTTTAATCGCGTTCAGCTTAACATTGATGAATTTGATCACTTAAACGCCGCAAATCGCGATGCTAATATTCAAGCGGTCGCCATCACCGCCGCGTTTTTACCGTCGATCGATTTTCTCAATACGTTAGCAACTGCGGGCGTGTTGGCGTATGGTGGCTATTTAGCAGTGAGCGGACAAGCAACCGTTGGAGTCGTAACCGCATTCTTGATTTATGTTCAACAGTTCTTTAGACCGATTCAGATTCTCAGTCAGTTTTACACACAAGCACAATCAGCACTAGCAGGACTCGAACGGATTTTTAGCTTACTCGATGAGCCGTCTCAGCTTAATGATTCTTCAAACGCGATCGAGATGCCACCGCTGCAAGGTGAAGTTGAATTTCAAAACGTTTCTTTTGGCTACACTCCGAATCAGCGGGTTTTGAATCAGGTGAATTTACTTGCGAAGCCTGGACAAACGATCGCGCTAGTTGGTGCGACTGGAGCAGGAAAAAGCACAATTATTAACTTAATTCTACGCTTTTACGATGTCACCAGCGGCGCGGTGATGATCGATGGTATTGATGTGCGAACAGTCACGCAAGCAAGTCTGCGGCGACAAATTGGCATCGTTTTACAAGACACCATTCTGTTTAGCGGAACCGTTGCCGAAAATATTGCCTTTGGAAATCCGAACGCCACTCAAGCAGAGATTGAAGAAGCCGCCCACGTTGCAAATGTTCATGAACTGATTACAACATTGCCGCAAGGCTATTCCACTTATCTCGGTGAGCGGGGAGCAATGCTGAGTCAAGGACAGCGACAGTTAATTAGTATTGCGCGCGCCGTGCTGATTCAGCCTCGAATTTTGATTCTCGATGAAGCAACGAGCAGCATTGATACGCGCACCGAAGCATTAGTGCAAGATGCGATCGCTCACCTGCTACAAAACCGCACGAGTTTTGTAATTGCTCATCGCCTGAGTACTGTCACTCAAGCCGATCAAGTGCTAGTCGTACAAGGTGGACAAATTGTAGAACACGGAACGCATACAGAACTTCTTGCACAACAAGGCATTTACGCCAACCTTTATGCGCTGCAACTCGGTTCAAACACACCAACCCCGATCGCACCTTAAAATGAATCTGCTGGAATTTAGGAGATAGATTTATGTTAGCTTGGAGCGCGCTGCTTAAACAAAGCACTCAAACTGTGATTCATCAAGGGCTTGAAAAACTAGGCTGGAGAGTTCTCAGCGGATTAGCACTATTGATCATTAGCGTGTTCAGCCTGCTGTTTCTCTTGCCTTCGAGTGCGACAACCGTTGAAGTGAGAAGTCTACTGTTCGCCAATTTACAGAACGTAGATCAACTGACCACAGTGACGATGGATGCTAAAGCAACGGTTCGAGTCGAGAAGCCGAGTGAGGTCTTGGGTATGCAAGTTGGACAAACCTATTTTGTTTATGAAGGCGTAAGCAAAATCCAAGCAGGGATTGATCTGAAACAGCTACAGGTAAAATCTGTGAGTTCGGACAATCGCAAAGTTCATCTCGTTTTGCCTGCGCCCTATATTCGAGACATTGGCTTAAACGTGGGACGTTCATCTATCTTGGCGAACTACAGCGAGTGGCTTGCGCCCAAAGCAACCCCCGAACTGCAAGAAGAAGCGCAGCTTAAAGCGATCGCAGCAATTCGACAAGAGGCGTGTGAACGCAACATTCTCGAAGCCGCAAACAGCAGTGCAAAACAACTGCTCACTGACATTCTGACAAAATTGCACTACACCACCATTCAGATTGATACCCAGCTTCCAAAAGACAGCACTTGTGCAGAAGCGAAGTCCGTTTGATCGGATCATTAAGTTCACATCCATGAAGATTGACATCATCGCTCCGTCTAGTAAGTTGTTGATCGAAGAAGTCAACAATTCCAACAACTAAACAAATCGGTTCAAAACTAATGCGATCGCACACCTCGATCGACCCAAGAACGCGAACACCTTGCAGAGCAAAACTCCGTCATCCTCTGTGCGCGGCGTTGAGGATGACGGAGTTGGGTGATCGCTTACAAGTCGATTATTTACGACTCAAACAGAGATTAAATTGTTCTGGACAGTCGTACAATCGTTCTCATGTATGACGACACTTGCCGCTTTCTTGCCGAACACTTCTCGACCGACTTCGCCAGTTGGCTACTTGGAGAATCTATTACTCTCACTGGGATTCAACCATCGGAACTGTCGCTCGATCCGATTCGTGCTGACGCTTTGATCCTACTGGAGTCAGACCAAACCATCTTGCATCTGGAATTTCAGACTCGTCCTGATCCTGATATCCCGTTTCGGATGTTTGATTATCGGGGACGCGGGTATAGAAGAGACCGCGCGAAAACGATGCGTCAAGTGGTGATTTATTTGAAGCAGACCACTTCCGAACTCGTGCATCAGACAAGCTTTATGTTAGAACGCACTTGCCATGAGTTTGATGTGATT
Organism: uncultured Leptolyngbya sp.; assembly: GCA_964242045.1. Classification (GTDB taxonomy): domain Bacteria; phylum Cyanobacteriota; class Cyanobacteriia; order Leptolyngbyales; family Leptolyngbyaceae; genus Leptolyngbya. The sequence continues at coordinate 16,431 of CAXTDB010000059.1, forward strand.
CGGTTGTGGGAGCAGCCTGATGATTTGTTTCTGCAATATCTAGGGCTGATTCCTTTTGCTGCGCTCGGACAGACAGATGATCCAGAAGCGACATTGAGACAAGCAGCGCAAGCGATCAGTCAAATTTCAGATCCCGCAACTCAAGCGAATCTATCAGCGGCTTCAGCGATTCTTGCTGGGTTACGATTAGAAGATGAGGTCGTTTATCGGATTTTACAGAGGGATATTATGCAAGAATCCACAGTGTATCGATCGATTCAGGAAGAAGCGAAAGCAGAGGCAAGAGCAGAAGCAGAAGCGAGGACGAAACGAGAAATTGCGATCGAGTTTCTGAGGGAAAGCTTTCCCATCGAAGCGATCGCACGAGGAACGGGATTATCGATCGCAGAAGTGCAACAACTCCAACAACAGCTAAACGAATCGACTGAAAGCTAATGCGGTCACGTACCCCTGTGCCGGAGGCATCGTACCCCTCGATCAACCAAAGAACGTGAACACCTTCAGCGAACGAATCACCGACCTGCCGGAGCAAAATTTCTCTAAGGTCTCGATCCGGGCAATAGTGAATGCTGAGTTGGGGGATCATGCCAAAACCAGACTGAGTGCTAGTCCGGACACAGATTATTCAGCAGTAATTTTTCTAATACTGTATGTGAATAATACACCAAGCTAACATACATAATTTTGTCGGCTCGAAAACGCAAGTAGAAATGATAACAGAAAAGATTCTACAATACTTAAATCATCTTCAAGATAATGATTTCATAGCTGAAGTTGTTACCTTAAAATCCCTGACTGAACTCTGTGATGTTATCAACGCATTGCTACGATCAGAGGACGAGGAAGTTATTAGTCTGACCTGTCTTTTTATCCGCGATCTAATTCAGTTTAATAGAGATCATCCTAGCTGCAAAGAATTTGTGAAGAAGTATCCGCAGTCTTCAGTTGTTAAAACTGTTGAGCAGTTGCTTTTTTCTACTAGCCACTTTGTTCGCAGGCACGCAATTTATACTTTAGGAAAGACTTGTAGTTACAACAGTGTTGAAGCTTTGAATCGAGCTTTTGTAGAGTTCCGAGACACTGACCCACTTATGCTGCCCTGGTTAATTAGAGAGATGAAATGGCTCGGAGCCGAAAACCTCTGGGAATTAATTGAATCAATGATGGGCAGTTCAAGCTTTATGACCCGATGGGCAGTCCTTGAGGAAATAGAATACTCATACGGAGATGCACAGGACAAGCTATGCGGGCGAGTTTGCCAATATCTTGAGCGATTACGGCAAGATCTAAATACTTATGTTCGTCAAGAAGCAGAATATAAGTATCGACTACTGAGGCTTCGCAGTGAGATAGATAATTTACCAAAAGCCGATCGCAAAAAACGGCGGAGAGCTTTGGAGCGCGAGTATAAGCCTTTAATGCACTTCAGTGGTATCTCAATTGCATTCACATACCAATTGTCTACCAAAGGACTGGAACAATACTCTGTAGCTGAGCTTGAAGCATTCGTTACAGATATGGCTAGAGTTCGTTAATTAATCACAGAGCGCTTTAACTCAGTGGATGTTGATTGTTGAGATGATTGCACAGGCAACGTTTTCTTTCTGGCTGGTGAAGAAAATAGCATAGAGATCTATCCTAATGGCAAATGGAGGTACTTAGGATGAGTCAGCCTGATTTCCAAGAGATGAGCCAGAAAGATTTACGCGCTTATGTTCTCCGTCATCGAGAGGATCAAGAAGCGTTCTATGCTTATGTGGACAAATTATATGCAGAGGGGCACTGGATCGAGATGCCACCTTTGCAGTCTCCAGAAGACTTAGAAAATTATCCTGAATTTATTGAGCATCTTCGCAGAAGTTCAGAATCACGTGACGACAGGGTTTAGCAGAACTTACTGAGGCGAATCACCGTTATTGTTCAACGATCGCTGATTCGGAAACATCCTCCCCAACAATCGATTG
>CAXTDB010000060.1:0-18339 GCA_964242045.1 uncultured Leptolyngbya sp.
GTGGGCAGCGATCGCAATCCGCGCTGTTGCCGCAAACGATTTAGCCAAGCGCGCCGCCAGGGACCATTATCGAAGATGCCGTGCAGATAAGTTCCCCAAACCGATTGCGATTCATCAACGACACCGAGATTCGCATCATCAAATAACGCTTTTGTGCCTTCAGATTCTTCGAGCAGGCGAGTTCTGCCTTGGTGAATTTCGTATCCGGTCACAGGTAGCCCTTCTTGCGGGAAATTAGAAGTCACGCTCCGCTGACGCGCCACTTTCTGACCTGCAATCACCGTTTTCAGCGGAAGCAGTCCTAAACCACGATAGCGTCCTTCCTGTCCTTCGATTCCTTCTGGATCAGCGAGAATTTTACCAAGCATTTGAAATCCGCCACAAATACCGAGAACGGTTCCTCCAGCGGCAAGGTAGTTATGAATTTCTTCAGCCATTCCGGATTTGTGCAGCGCGATCAGATCTGCGATCGTCGTTTTCGATCCTGGAATGATCACCGCATCGGGATGCCCCAAAGATTGCTTCGGATGTACATATTTCACATTTACCGAAGGTTCTGCTTCGAGCGGATCGAAGTCGGTGAAATTAGAAATACGCGGCAAGCGAACCACGCCGATCGTGATATCCCCTTTTGGATTGGAAGCACTGCGATCGAACAAAGACAGCGAATCTTCTGCCGGAAACACCTGATCGAGCCAGGGAATCACGCCGATTACCGGAATACCCGTTTTCTTTTCTAGCCATTCGATTCCCGAATCGAGCAGCGATCGCTGTCCTCGGAATTTATTGATCACGACTCCTTTAATCAAAGCGCGCTCGTCTGGATCAAGCAGTTCTAACGTTCCGACTACATGAGCGAACGCGCCACCTCGATCGATATCTACAACCAGAATCGTCGGCGCATTCAAATACTTCGCGACCCGCATATTCGTTAAGTCGCGATGCTTCAGATTAATTTCTGCTGGACTGCCTGCCCCTTCGCAAATGACCAGATCGAATTCTTCGCTAATGCGTTTGAGAGAATCTTCGATCGCGCTCCAGCCGGGTTCAAAGAAATTCTCGTAGTAATCCACCGCATTCGTTCGCCCGACGACGCGCCCTTTGACAATCACTTGCGAAGTCATATCGCCTTGAGGCTTAAGCAAAATTGGATTCATCTCCACCCAAGGCTGCACACCCGCCGCCCAAGCTTGCACCGCCTGAGCGTAACCAATCTCGCCGCCGTTTGCCGTGACGTATGAGTTGAGCGCCATATTTTGCCCCTTAAACGGAGCCACGCGAAACCCCTTGCGCGCAAAAATTCGACAAAGCGCAGTGGCGATCATTGATTTGCCTGCATGGGAAGTCGTTCCCACAACCATGACTGCTTTCATTCATTCACCTCCGGATAAATAAGCGAGATTGATCTAAAACGGGAGTCGGAACCAGCGATTTAGCGCATTAAAAAGACGATCGCTGAAGTTCGCTTTGCCAAATCCACCGACCGATTGCCATTGCCCGACGAGTTGCCGACCGAGTGGAGTGAGGCGAAAACTATCCGTCAGTCCTTGCCCATCGACTTCGCGCCGAAGAATGCCGACTTGAATTAGCCACAGCAGTTCCCCGTCGGCAGCAAGTTCTGAAAGCGATCGTTTGCTGTACTGGTTGCGAATGCCGGGTGTGCCCGTGACTGCACTCAGAGCAACACTGTGATCAAGCATATTTACGTACAATCTGAGCCGAAACGGAGCGCAACGAACCGCGCGACTGGCTCGATCGAGGGTTTTCTGCGGATAGCGAAAGGCGGGATTAGAGGTGGTCGGGGTCATCAGTAATCGTGACGAAGTTGGGTAAAGCTTCGATAAATTTTTAACAGATTCAGCCTCTATTATTGACAAAAATATTCTTTATTTGCGAGGTCTAAGCAAATCAGGGAGTTTAAACCTCGCAAATCCTCAATCTTCTTCTCAATGTTTTAGAGCGAATCCGGGCGGAGTTCGCTTCTGAACTCAGTAATTTTGCCAGTTTATTAATAGGTTTGTCACGAATCTGATGCTGAAGAGATGCGATCGACGATTACAGTTGATTGAAGCCCGATTTAATTTTGATCAGGATTACTCAGATCTTGTTCGGCATCCTTCCTTTTGCGGTGTTCCTCGTAAATCTCAGGAAAGCGTTCGGCATCCTCTGGTTTATACCATCGAGTATTCGGGTCGTTTGTAATCTTTAAAACCATTGCGTGAATTGCATCTGCATCATTGCGGTGTTGCAGAATATATGTCCGAAGTTCTTTGCGGGTCATTTGATCAAAGTTCGGCTTCATGATCGAAACTCCATTCCCCGTCGCGGGTGATTACGACTTCGATTTCTTCTCCTGCTAACAAGAAGATACTACCTGTACGCTGATCTAATCGAACGATGTAAATTGGAACAAACATCGCTGTGATCGCCTGACAAAGCAGAAAGCACTTTCTTTCCTGTTGTGATGTCGGATAGATAGGTCTGTTCATTCTAGCAAGATAATTTAGTCAGTAGAAATCATACAACCTGAAACGTTAGGCAGTACGATTAGAAATGCAAAAAGAGTAATCCTGTTTGTGACTATGCCGAATGCTTCTGTGATTGGGTTGGGGAAATCTGGCAACGCTGCCGCCCGACTTCTCAAACGCCAAGGATGGCAAGTCACGCTCAGCGATCGCGGTTCTTCCGAAGCGCTGCAAATCCAACAACAAGAACTGATCGCAGAAGGCATCGATGTTCGTTTGGGTGACGTATTCGATCCCGAAACGACAAAACCTGAATTGATTGTCGTCAGTCCGGGTGTGCCTTGGGATGTTCCAAGTCTGGTCAAAGCTCGATCGATGAACATTGAAACGATCGGCGAAATGGAACTCGCTTGGAGAGCGTTGAATACTGTCCCTTGGATTGCAATCACTGGAACTAATGGTAAAACTACCACGACCGCTTTAACAGCAGCAATCTTTCAAAAAGCGGGCTATCACGCGCCTGCATTCGGCAACATTGGCTATGCAGCCTGTGAAGTGGCATTGTTGGATCAGAAAGTTGACTGGGCGATCGCAGAAATCAGCAGCTATCAGATCGAATCGGCTCCGTCGATCCAGCCTGAAATTGCCATTTGGACAACGTTTACACCGGATCATCTCAGTCGGCATAAAACCTTAGAGAACTATTTCAACATCAAAGCGAGTTTGCTCGATCGCACCAAACAGCAGATTTTCAACGGCGACGATCCCTATCTGCGTAAGATCGGACTGCAAAAAGATTATCCAATTGGAGAAACAGCCTGCTGGACAAGCGTAAAGGGAAAATCTGAACTAATTGGAAATCTAGAGTTTGGAGCCTACATTGAAGACGGATGGGCGATCGTTCAAGGTGAAAAGATTGTTCGATCCGATGCGTTGAGAATGCCTGGATCACATAATTTACAGAATCTATTGATGTCAGTTGCAGCAGCACATTTGGCGGGAATTAAAAAGGAAGCGATCGCCGAAGCGATCGCAGAGTTTCCGGGCGTTCCACATCGATTAGAACACATCTGCACTTGGCAAGGGATTGACTTTATCAACGATAGTAAAGCCACGAATTATGATGCAGCAGAAGTTGGATTAACAGCGGTCAAAGCTCCAGTCATTTTGATTGCAGGTGGAGAACCAAAGGTCGGTGAAGATCAAGCATGGCTGAATGCGATTCAATCGAAAGCAGCCTTTGTATTATTGATCGGAGAAGCTGCACCGACGTTTGCGAAACGATTGGCGGAAATTCGCTACTCGAACTATGAGGATGTTGGAACAATGGAACGGGCGGTTGTGCGATCGACGGAACTTGCGAAACACTATTCTGCTCAAGTGGTTCTACTGTCTCCCGCTTGTGCCAGCTTCGATCAATATCAAAATTTTGAGCAGCGCGGCGATCATTTTCGTCAGCTTTGTTCAGAAATATCGTAGAGTAGGCAGAATAAGGAGCAGGGCGGATCTTAAGCTTTTCTTCCCGTTCCCGCTAATGTGGACGTTAGATGAAGGCAGATAATAGGAACACAACGTTCTTCATCGGGAATATGGCGGACATCACCCTGCTCCAGTTGAAAAGATGGCTCATCTCTGCACTGCTCACCAGTGCTGGACTCGGTTCGAGTATGACTGTTGCCCTTGTTGCTCGGAGTAGCATTTTGAGGGAAAACATACCCCCATCAGTGCAGTTGACGATCGCTCAAACTCCCGCAACAACCGAAGCCGATCAATTGTCGCAAGAAGGGACGAAGCTACTTATTCAAGGGAATGCCCAATCTTTGCGGCAAGCCATTGATCGATTAGAAAGAGCCAAACAACTTTATCGCAGCGTCCAAGCTCAAGCGGGTGAAGCGGCGACCTTATTCTGGTTAGGTGAAGCCTTCAATAAGTTAGGCGATCGCACTCAGGCGTTAACTTATTACAATCAAGCGCTACTGATTTATCGGGTGTTGAACAACCGCTATGGAGAAGCTGGCACGCTCAATGAAATAGGTTCTGTCTACGAAGCTTTGAAAGATTACACTCAAGCGTTGCACTACTACAATCAAGCGTTGCCAATTTCGCGATCAGTCGGTGAGCGCTACGGAGAATTCAACACGCTGAACCGTATCGGCTTTGTTTATGATGCGCTGAACGATCGTAAGCAGGCATTGCAGTTTTACATCCAAGCGTTGCCAATTGCTCAAGCGTTGAATGACCGAGTTAGAGAAGCGCTTCAACTCGACATCATCGGCTTTGCTTACTCTGGTTTGAGAGACACATCTCAGGCATTGCTTTACCACACTCAGGCGTTATCAATTTGGAGATCGTTGGGCGATCGCGAACAGGAAATTCTCACACTTGACTCGATTGGTTATGTCCACTATAGGTCAGGCAATTACTCCCAGGCGATTACTTACTACAGTCAAAAGTTACCCATCTACCGAGCATTGGGCAAGCGCGTTGAAGAAGCTAACACCCTTTCTAGCATTAGCTTGATTTACGAAGCACTGAAAAATCGTCCGCAAGCGTTGCGTTATTACACTCAAGAGTTATCACTACGGCGATCGTTGGGTGATCGTATTAGCGAAGCATCTTTACTCGACACAATTGGTAGTGTCTACAATGATTTAGGCGATCGTACTCAGGCGTTAATCTATTACAATCAAGCGGTAACGCTTTGGCGATCGCTGGGTAATCGCGAAAACGAAGCGGAGACGCTTATGGTCGTTGGATTGGTTTACAATCCGTCGAATCGCGCTCAGGCATTGCCTTACTTCAAGCAGGCGTTGTCGATCTGGCGCTCGTTAGGTGAGCGTACTGATCGTACTGGAGAATTTGGTATGTTGAATCTAATCGGTTTGATTTACGGGGAATCGGGCGATCGCACTCAGGCATTGACCTACCTGAATCAAGCATTGTCGATGGCTCGATCAAAGCGCGAGCGTGGAAGCGAAGCTCTTGTACTCAATAATCTGGGACGAGTCTACGACGCGACGGGCGATCGCGCTCAGGCACTAACTTACTACAATCGAGCATTGCCTCTCTTTCGGGCAATTAATGATCAGCAGAGTGTGACAAAGGTGCTTGCGGCGATTAAACGGCTGGGTAGCGCTCCATCAAATTGATGATTAGTCAGTTGGGGTTGCCATGCGCTAAGAGAAGGGATCAATTCGCTCAATGTTGCTTGATTAGAATCAAGCCAATTTTGCTACGAAATGCTAGCCTAGAAAAGATTTTAGAAGACGAAACTCCGATGAACAAAGTTGTGGTCGGACTCTCTGGCGGAGTCGATAGTTCAGTTGCGGCTGCCACGTTGCATGATCAAGGCTATGAAGTGGTTGGACTAACCCTTTGGTTGATGAAAGGGAAGGGTCAGTGCTGCTCTGAAGGCATGGTCGATGCGGCTAAACTTTGTGAGGAGTTGGGAATTCCGCATCACATTGTCGATAGTCGCGATGTGTTTCAAGAAAATATTATCGATTATCTAGTCTCTGGGTATGGCGAGGGGATTACGCCATTGCCCTGTTCGCAGTGCAATAAAGCGGTGAAGTTTACACCGATGCTGAAATATGCGCGCGAAACCTTGGGGATTGAAACGATCGCAACAGGTCACTACGCTCGAATCCGGTTTGAGAATGGGCGTTATCAACTGTTGCGCGCGGTCGATCGCTCTAAAGATCAGTCTTATTTTCTCTACGATCTCGATCAAGAAGTCCTCTCGCAGGTCGTCTTTCCGCTCGGTGAAAAGCACAAAACCGAAACGCGCCAGATTGCAGCTGCATTCGGACTGCACACCGCAGAAAAGCCCGAAAGTCAGGATCTTTGCTTAGTGGAAGCAAACGGTTCAATGCAGGCGTTTCTCGATAAGTACATCGCGCCGCACAAAGGCGAAATTGTCGATCGCGCGGGCAAAGTTCTCGGTCAGCATGAAGGCGTGCATCACTATACGATCGGGCAGCGCAAAGGACTCGGAATTGCTCACTCGGAACCGCTCTATGTGATTGGTTTGGATGCTGGGCGAAATCGGGTGATCGTGGGTGAACGAACTGAAGCGCAGCAGATCGAATGTACGGCATCGCGGATTAACTGGGTGTCGATCGCGCCTCCGTCCGCTCCGATCAAAGCCGATGTACAGATTCGCTATCGATCGACCGCGACACCCGCCACTGTAATTCCGTTGGAACACGATCGCGTGCGAATTGTGTTCGATGAACCGCAGTTTAGTATTACACCGGGACAAGCGGCGGTTTGGTATGACGGTGAAGTGCTACTTGGGGGCGGCATTATTGAGCGGGGGTGAAGTGATCGCACCAAAAGCGATATCTCGAACTGAGAAGTTTTGCCAGCCTCGCCCGTCAAAGTGCCACCATTCGGTTGAGAGCGGGGTAAATCCTGCTCTCACCATCGCATCTTGCAGCAACTGACGATTTTTTAGAACCGGAGCGGGTAAGTCGTTGTAGCTAAGACCTGCTCGATCGGTAAAGTCATCAAATCCGGTGGGCATCGGTAATTCTTTTCCAGTGTGATCGACTAAAGTAACATCGACCGCTGCGCCTCGATTATGCCGCGATCCGTTTGCTGGATTTGCGACATACCGTTCATCAGGCATGATCTGCCACAGCCGTTTCTGCACCGATAGCGGGCGGTAACAATCGTATACTTTGAGTCCGAGTCCGCGCTTTTCTAAATCGGTTTGCACTTGTGATAGCTGTTGTGCGGTCGATGCGCGTAAGATACATCGAGCTTGCGGGTAGAGCGTTTCTTTGACAAAGTTGTTTCTTGTCGCGTAGCGGATGTCGAGCGCGATGCGAGGATTAATCGATCGAATGTCAACGAACACGGTCGGATTAAGTTGTGCATTCGCCGTTAGCACAATTGACAATGCTAGCGTAAAAGCGAATAGAAACCGAAGGAGATGCGTTTTCATAAGGGTAAAGAAAGCTCAAGCCTATAAATTATCCTGTTTTACCGCGATCGGCGAAATTCGATCGCGCTTTTGATCGAAGTCGCATGAGTTGTCGATCGTCAGATTTATACTCTGATACCTTAAATTTACGTAAGCAAATCATGCGTTTGCCGAAAGCAATGGAAAAATCGACAACAGGGTTCGTCTCCAATTCTTGGCTGTTTAAACTGAATGGTGCTATGCGTGTTGTTCGATCGATTTTTCAACTGAATCTGTTGTGGTTGTTTCTTGGCGGAGTATCGGTGCAGGCGCAGATTGTCCCGGATGCCACGTTGGGAAGTGAGCGATCGACCCTGATTCCTCGCGCTTCCGGTGGCGATCAAATTACTGGCGGTGCGATTCGGGGGATGAATCTCTTTCATAGCTTCAGCGACTTTAATGTTGGCACTGGTCAGCAAGTCTATTTTGCTAGTCCGACAGGCATTATGAACATTCTCACGCGCGTCACCGGAAACACTGCCTCGAACATTGATGGCACGCTCGGAGTCGATGGCAGCGCGAATCTATTCTTGCTCAATCCGAATGGGATTATTTTTGGACAAAATGCGCGGCTGGATGTGCGGGGATCGTTTTTGGCAACGACAGCGAATGCGATCGGCTTTGGCACTCAAGGTAGTTTTAGCGCGACGAATCCGAGTGGAGTGCCGTTGTTAACGGTGCAGCCATCAGTGTTGTTGTATACGCAGATTCAAGGGAGCGGCATTGTTAATCAGGGTGCAAATCTCGGAGTGCCGACAGGTCAAAGTCTGTTACTAGCGGGGGGCGATGTTAAACAAGACGGTGGGAACCTGGGTGCATCGGATGGACGCATTGAATTCGGTGGATTATCTGCGCCGGGAAGTATCAGCCTGAATCAGACAGGTGCAATTTGGAGCTTAGGGCTTCCGGAGGAAGTTGCTCGATCGAATGTTTCACTCTCCAATTCGAGCAGCAACACCAATGTTGTTGATGTGACTGGCAATGGGGGCGGTAGCATCGCGGTTACTGCTAAAGATTCTGTAATCAGCGGTAATGTCTATCTGATCACTGGCATTGGTCAGGGGAAAGGAGCGATCGGCGCACGTGCGGGAGATATTACGATCGATTCGACCAATTCAGTGACCTTAAGCCAGGGAAGTTACATTAATAGTCTTGTGCAAGATGGTGCAGTTGGAGATGGTGGCAACATTGTCATCAAAACTGGAACGCTTCTCGTTCAAGATGGCTCTGAAATTTCTAACTATCACCTTGGGCAAGGCAACAGCGGCAACATTTTAATTACAGCGCGAGATAATGTCACACTCAGCGGTATAAACGGCAAAAATTCAAGCAGCATTTCTACTTTTGCAAATCGTGGGCAGGGCAATACAGGAAGTATTCAGATTGCGACAGGTTCGCTGTTTGTAAAAGATGGAGCGAGCTTAGAGACTTCGATTGATCGTCCTGGAAATAGCGGCAACATCACAATTAATGCGCGGGATGCTGTCATTGTGGACGGAGCTAAAGAACGGAATCCTAGTGCGATTTCCACTACACTATCTTCTGATGGTGTTGGTAACGCTGGAGACATTCAGATTGATACCAGTACTTTCACAGCATTGAACGGAGGTTTTCTAACTACCCAATCATTCGGACGTGGAAATTCAGGGAATATTATTATCAATGCCCGTGATTCAGTTACATTTAGCGGCAGCATCAATATTCCTGAGTTCCCTTTGTCGAGTAGTGCAAACAGCAGTGTTTTTGGAGTTGGCAACGGCGGCAACATTGAGATTACAACAGGTTCTCTTTTTCTGACGGAAGGAGGAGATATTGAGACTGGCATTGGTTCAGGGGGACAAGGGAACTCAGGGAGAATCCTGATTACAGCGCGTGACAGCGTGAAAGTCGATGGTGCGGTACAAAACGCGGTAACATTTGCTGGACAAACCTTTAATGTACCTAGCTTTATTGGTAGTAGTACATCCGGATTTTTTCCTGGTTTGCTAGAAACTAGCATCGGTAATGGCGGTGACATTCAGATCGATACGGGAATTTTGTCTGTTACGAACGGTGCGTATGTTGGTAGCTCTACAGGAGGGCAAGGGAATGCAGGGAGCATTACGATTAATGCTCGCGATTCAATTCTTGTAGATGGTTCTGGAAAACTGCTTGGAACGAGCAATATCAACAGTCGAGTTCTAGGTAGCGCTGTTTTCCCAGACGGGACGTTTTCTCCTAGTGCAACTGGACGCGGCGGAAACATCAGTTTGACCACCGGAGAACTCACCGTCAGCAATGGTGGTTTTGTTTCGAGCAGTACGAATGGAAATGGAGATGCGGGTAATCTCTCGGTGTTTGCCCGCGATTCTGTCACGATTAGCGGTGTTAGTTCGATCGATAGTACGAAAAGCAGCCGTATTTCTACTTCAGCAACCTCTGGCAGTATAGGACAAGGTGGAACTCTGCAACTGCGAACCGGAACGCTCTCGATTCTAGCAGGAGGCACATTATCTTCAGCGAATCGTGGAACAGGTGGTGCAGGGTCGATCGAGGTTCAAGCCAACTCGATTCAACTCAAAGATAATTCCAGCATCGAAACCCTCACTACTTCCGGCAACGGTGGCAACCTCTTTCTCACCGCCAAAGACGTTCTCTTACTGCGTCGGGGTAGCTCGATTACTGCTTCTGCCACTGCGCTTCCAACTCAAGCGAATGCGGGTAACAGTGGCAATATCACGATCGATGCCGGACAAATCATCGCACCACTGCAAGAAAATAATACGATCGCAGCCAACGCTACTAAAGGCAACGGCGGCAATGTTGGGATTACAACTCAAGGACTGTACGGCATCGAAGCGCGATCAACTGCAATTCCCGGACTTAGTAGCATTACGGCAAGTTCTGATTTAGGTGTACAAGGCAATATCGCGATCGCTCAACCACAAACGCAACCCGTACAAGGCGCGATCGAGCTACCCACAACCATTCTCGATGCCAGCAATCAACTGAGTCAAATCTGTCCGCGCACTCCCGAACTTGCCAAAGCGGGAAGATTTATCATTAGCGGTTCTGGAAGTTTACCGCCGAGTCCGACTAATCCGCTGACGGGAACGATCGCGACAAGTACGCTTGCCACTTTGGACAGCTTACCGAGCAATCATGAAATCGCGACCACCACAACGAAAGCGCTACCACCCGCTATCGTCGAAGCACAAGGATGGGTGAAAACACCGGATGGTAAAGTCGAGCTAGTTGCTCACACGAATGAGACAATGCCAACCACGATCGCTGCTTGTCCAAAAACAGAGAGCGTGTCCCGATTGAGAAATTAACGATTAAGAGCGTTCATACGTGCGACCTTTCCATGCGCCGCCTTGACCTTGCCAATGTTTGAAAGCCGAATCGATCGTCATGAGTAAATAGAGAAACGCGATCGCAGGTAAACAAAACGCATACCAAAACGAACAGCGATAAAATCGAATAATGGGAAAGTAACTTACAGTCATTAACAAATAGGTGAATAGCCCGATTAAATTTCCGGTTAGGACTGCGATCGCAGGAACAAGATAAACAATAAACATTCCAAGAACTGCGCCCAATAATAGCAAAGGAGAATAGTTGAGTTGAGTGTAAGCCGTTCGAGAAACCATGTTCCAGATCGTATCAAGTGAATCGTAAGGACGTAGGCTGATCGTGGTTGGAGACAGTCCGAGCCAGATTCTTCGAGATCCTGTCGATTTAATCGCATCCGCCAGCGCACAATCATCGATCAGAGCGTGCCGAATTGCCGCAACACTCCCGATTCGAGTTAACGCCTCACGTCGAATTAAACTGCATCCACCTGCTGCTGCCGCTAGCGATCGAGTCGGATCATTCGCCCACCGAAACGGATACAGCTTGGCAAAAAAGAACACAAACGCTGGAATTAAAAGCTTCTCCCAAAAGCTTATACAGCGTAGGCGCACCATTAGAGAGACTAATTCTCGATCGTCGTCGATCGCGTGACTGACTAAATTTTTCACATTCTCCGAATCGTGTTCAATATCTGCATCCGTTAGTAAAAAATAATCCGGCTGTAGTGCCATTCCCTTCTGAATTCCTTGTTCTAATGCCCAGAGTTTCCCTGTCCAGCCTGCGGGCAAAGGTGCAGCCGAAAGAATTTGTAATTGATTCGATTTTCCCAACGTTTCCGCCGTTTCTCGTGCGACTTCTGGGGTTCCGTCGGTGCTGTGATCATCAACGAGAACAATGTTGAGCGAACCCGAAAACGTTTGAGTTAACAGCGATCGCAACGTGATCGGCAGCAAATCCACTTCGTTTCGCGCGGGAATCACCACACACACCGATGCGCTCACATCATCGCCATCGGGCAAGCGTTGATCCATTCGCCAAAACTGTCCCCGGAACCCTAGAAGATAGATCCAAATCAATAAACTTACGATCGATAGCCCAAGAATCATTTCACTCATGTCACAATCACCATAAACGCTTTTATTCGACGGAGAGCGATCGAGATGGCATTCATTCGCGTTGACGAAAACATTACAGTAAACACTCAGTACATCGTAAAAGTAAAGTGGAAACTCAACACTGATAATGATGAACTCTCAGGATCGGTGTTTCTCACAGGCGGAGATAAAAACGAAGTCGTTGCGGTCAAAGGTACGGCAGCTTATAAACTGTGGGATATCCTTCATACGCGAGAAGACTTGCCGCGCAACAAAAACAGCGAACCGAATTCGGCAGATTGGCAACGAAGTCGCAAAGGTTGGTAAGGATTGGGTGTGAGGAGATTTGGAATGCAGGAACAATCATTAGAAAGCGCAATTACAGCGAGTCAGCAGTATCTTTTATCGCAGCAAAAGCCAGAAGGATACTGGTGGGCAGAACTCGAATCGAATGTGACGATTACCGCTGAAACAATTTTGCTTCACAAGATTTGGGGCACAGAGCGTGACCGTCCATTACACAAAGCTGAGAACTACTTGCGATCCGAGCAACGCGATCACGGGGGTTGGGAACTGTACTACAACGATGGCGGCGATTTGAGTACCACGGTTGAAACATACATGGCGCTTCGATTGCTTGGTGTTGCAGCAGCAGATCCGGCATTGATCAAAGCGAAAGAATTTATCTTGGCGCGAGGTGGAGTTACTAAAACACGAATTTTCACGAAGTTTCATTTGGCGCTGATTGGATGCTTCGACTGGCGCGGCATTCCTTCGCTTCCGCCTTGGATTATGTTTTTGCCGTCGCTGAAAGTCGAGATTCCGAATCCGTTTGGCTCTGAACCGTTGGTCTCTGGGCATACCTTTAGCATTTATGAAATGTCGAGTTGGGCGCGCGGTAGTACCGTTCCTTTACTGATCGCGTTCGATCGTAAACCCGTTTTTATTACTGATCCGGCTGTAACGCTCGATGAACTCTATGTCGAAGGTGTTCATAGTGCCGTGTATGAATTACCACGAAAATCGGATTGGACAGACTTATTTTTGGATCTCGATCGAGTCTTCAAGTTTGCCGAAGATTGGAATTTAATGCCGTTCCGCGAAGAAGGCATCAAAGCGGCAGAACGCTGGATTCTCGAACGTCAAGAAGCAACCGGAGACTGGGGCGGCATCATTCCCGCAATGATTAATTCAATGATTGCGCTGCGATGTTTGGGCTATGACGTGAATGATCCGTTTGTGGTGCGGGGATTAAAAGCGATCGACCACTTTGCGATCGAAGACGACAACAGCTATCGCATTCAGCCTTGTGTGTCTCCGGTTTGGGATACCGGGTTGGTGGTGCGATCGCTGGTTGAATCCGGTGTTTCTCCATCTGATCCAGCTTTAATCAAAGCGGGCAACTGGCTTTTAGAAAAACAGATTCTTAGCTATGGCGATTGGGCAATCAAAAACACCGAAGGAAAACCGGGTGCATGGGCGTTTGAGTTTGAGAACCGCTTTTATCCCGATGTGGATGATTCTGCGGTGATCGTGATGGCGCTCGATTTAATTCAGATGCCCGATGAAGCTGTGAAACAACAAGCGATCGTGCGGTGTATCGAGTGGATTAGCACGATGCAATGTAAGCCCGGAGGCTGGGCAGCATTCGATCTCGACAACGATCAAGACTGGCTAAATGCAATGCCTTACGGGGATCTTAAAGCCATGATTGATCCGAATACTGCCGATGTCACGGCGCGCGTTTTAGAAATGCTAGGTCAGCTTCAATCTGGCGATAAAAAGCGCTGTGCAGCCTTGACACCCGAACGGCTCGATCGTGCTTTATCTTATCTCGTGCGCGAACAAGAAGCTGACGGTTCGTGGTTTGGACGTTGGGGCGTGAACTATATCTATGGAACCAGCGGCGTTTTGGTTGCGTTGTCGAAAGTGGCTCCGAACACACACAGGCGATCGATCCAGCGAGGAGCAAATTGGTTAGCGCGATCGCAAAATCTCGACGGGGGCTGGGGTGAAACTTGCGAAAGCTACAAAAATCCAGCCCTTAAAGGCAAAGGCGACAGTACTGCATCTCAAACCGCTTGGGCAATTATTGGATTGCTGGCAGCCGGAGATGGAACCGGAGACTATGACTGGGATGCGATCGACAAAGGCATCAACTATCTGATTCAAACTCAGAGCGATGGAGCTTGGAACGAAGATTTCTTCACAGGCACAGGGTTTCCAGGACATTTTTATCTGAAATATCACCTGTATCAGCAGCATTTTCCGCTGACTGCATTAGGGCGATATCAGACGAGTTTGAAACAGCGATCGGCGTTAAAAGTACCGTTAAATTTGAAGCTGAAACAGACGGTTCTAGAATCGAGAAACCCGCTCAATCAGTCCTGAATCACGCAGACATCAATTGCTGAATGCGTTCTGGTTCTTCACCGAGCCATTGGGGATGTTGAGCCGTACCATCAAAAATCGAGGAGGTTTTGAACGGCTCAAACTCTCCGCGCGCTCCGGCTTGTGCCGTTTTTGCGAGCAATGCTTCGACTTGCTCGTCGCTCATCGGCTGGAATGTTTTGATCGCTTCAAAGGCTTGATCAAGAATTTCTAGAGTGTCCATTCCCGCAATCACAACCGAGGTCGGTAAGTTCAGCGCATAGTGTAGACATTCGATCGGGGTAACAGTGTTCGATCGTAGTAAAATCCCGTTCGCCATACTTTTCATTCCTAAAATGCCAATCTTGCGCTTCACCAGTTCAGGAACAACAAGCTTAGCAAAACTGCGATAGTGAGCATCCATCACATTCAGCGGCATTTGACAGGCATCAAACTTAAAGCCGTTTTGATCCGCGACTTCCAGCATGTGTAAATGAACAGTGGGATCTTTGTGTCCGGTGAAGCCGATGTAGCGAACCTTTCCGGCTTGCTGAGCTTCTAAGATGGCAGCATAAGCGCCTTCTGGATCAAAAATCCGATGCGGATCTTCAAACCGCAGAATTTCGTGAAATTGAATGAGATCCACATGATCTACTTGCAAACGTTGCAGCGATTCATCTAACTGTTTAGCCGCTTCTTGCTTCGATCGACCATCAAGCTTCGTCATCAAAAATACTTTGTCTCGATAGCCATTTCGCAGCGCTTTACCCATGCGAATTTCGCTCACACCCTCGTTATAATCCCAGCAGTTGTCCATAAAGGTAATGCCGCGATCGATAGCCGTGTGAACAATCCGAGTCGAGAGCGATTCATCGACATGCGACAAACTGAGATGCCATCCGCCAAGCCCGATCGCGGACACGCGCTCTCCGGTGCTACCCAGTTCTCGATAAAGCATTTCTGACATGGTTGATTCCCAAATTTTTACTAGGATAAGCAAGCGGAACTGCGATCGCGTCCTCCCATTGAAAGAACACCGACTCGAATACTCTCGTGTTCACTGGCATCTTGAGCCAAAACAGCACGAAAGCACTCAGCGCGATCGCTGCCGCTACAATGAAAACGACTTTGAACTCGATCACTTTTGCTAGAAAACCGAGCGTCAGATTGCTCAACGAAGCCCCGCTCTCGATCGACGAATTATCGCACCTTCTAGATTAAATTGCCGGGTTCCTTTGGCTCAATCGGCAACTATCACAATCACTAGTGCGCTTGCAATCCCTGAAGCAGCTCGATCGAGTATTTGTCGTCTAAACTAACGAATAAAGCGCGATGTGTAGTATCGTAGAAACCAACTGTAACTATCCTTGAACAATCCCTTCGATCGTTCTTACTACAGTTGAAAGATTAGCAATGTAGCAACCCACAGCGGCAACGAATTGGGAGTTTGACACATGCCCGAATATCAGTTACCCGATGGTCCTCAAACGCATCCTTGGATACAAACACAACAGTGGCTTATGCAGCCGCTAGCGTATTTAGAAGACTGCGCCCAACGCTACGGCGACATCTTTACACTACGCATTGGTCCCGTGTTTATGCCTCAAGTTTTGGTCAGTCATCCTCAGGCGATTCAACAAATCTTCGCGGCTGACCCAAAACAGTTGGACTCAGGAGAGGCTGCCGGAATTAAATCCCCACTGCTCGGACAGCAATCTCTTTTAGCCTTAGAAGGAAAGCCACATCAGCGCCAGCGTAAGCTATTGACTCCGCCCTTACACGGAGAACGAATGCTGACCTATGGATCGCTGATGCGGAGCATTACCGAGCAACAGATTCAGCAGTGGCAGGTTGGAGAACCCTTCCCGGTTTTACCTTCGATGCAAGCGATTTCCTTTGAAATTATTCTCAAAGCAGTCTTTGGATTAGAGGACGGGGATCGGTATCAAACGCTGAAAGATCAGTTAATTGCCATTCTGAACCCAAAAGCGCCGTTGATTACAGCCCTAATGTTTCTATTCCCAGGGTTGCGGCAGGACTTTGGCGCATGGAGTCCATGGGGTCAGTTTTTGCACCAAATTCAGCAGATTGATGACTTAATTTACGCAGAGATTCAAGACCGCAAGCAGAACGATTCCTCATCTCGAACCGATATTCTGTCTCTAATGATGGCAGCGCGCGATGAGCAGGGACAGCCGATGACGGATGTGGAGCTACGCGATGAGTTGATTACCCTTTTGGTGGCTGGACATGAAACGACAGCCAGTTCTTTAGCGTGGGCATTGTCTTGGATTCATCAGCAGCCCGCTGTTCATCAAAAACTGCTGCAGGAGTTAGAGGAACTGGGTGAAGATCCTGACCCAAATATTGTTTTTCGATCGCCTTATTTGAATGCAGTCTGCTGTGAAACGCTGCGCCTTTATCCAGTGGCGATGTTGGCGTTAAATCGAGTGGTCAAATCGCCGATCGAGATCCTGGGATACCGATTAGCGCCAGGGACGTTGGTCGTGCCTTGTATTTATCTCACTCATCATCGCGAGGCGTTATACCCGAACTCCAAGCAGTTTAGACCGGAGCGATTTTTAGAGCAGCAATTTGCTCAGTCTGAGTATTTGCCGTTTGGCGGTGGCAATCGTCGGTGTATCGGAATGGCTTTTGCACTATTTGAAATGAAAGTGGTGTTAGCAACTATATTATCTCGTTGTCAGATGGCAGTGGGGGATAGCAATCCTTTGCAACCTGCTCGCAAAGGTGCTTTGCTAGCCCCAGCAAAAGGAGCGCAGATGGTAATTAAGGAGAAGCGGAATTCACGCTGAAGCATCCTTCGGGAGCATTCCAATTGTGCAAAACTCTCTCCGCCCTCATCCCCAACCCTTCTCCCCAGGGAGAAGGGAGCAAGACTTTCGGTTTCCTCTTTCTTAGGGAGCAGTAGGGTGAGGGCGGAAAGACCTTGCTTACACAATTAGATGTTCCCCATCCTTCTGTATGGTGCGACCAGCAATGATTGAACCCCTGTAGGTTTCACGATCATTTCCAGACCTTTGCCTGCACAAGTCCCGAAGCTTGCAGACCAACATTAGATCAAACAACTGCAACCGGAGCAACCTTTGCAGTATCCGCTACGCAGCGCGGGTGCTGAAGTAGACTATTCTTACGAGCACATCTGCTCAGCGACCAAGAAGCATCTAACTATCTTTACAAAACGAGTGGGACTTCGAGCCAAATGTGACCGCACTTGTTTGAATAAATTAATGCCATGTTGCTGTTGCATTGTTCCGGCAGGGACTAACTATATTGTTTGTTGGTTTCTAGATGATTAGACCATTAGAGTGATACATATTCGCTTGCAAGGATCTACAGTGTGTCAAAAGTTGTTTAGAGGCATTCTCATGATGAGCGGTAGCGATTCCTTGCAGCTTGACCAAGAATGGTTCGATCGCGGAAAAGAGGATGCTTGGGCAGGTCGATCGAAGCAACCCCCAGAGCATGATCCGCAAGCCGCTAGTTTTTATGATCTTGGCTATAGCGAGGGAGAAATCGAACGCCCACCGACTGCTGATATCGACTCGTTTACTGAGGGCAACACGACTATCTAAAAGCCTCTAAGAGAATTGGATGCGCTAGGAACCGCCAACCGTGCATATCAACCTGCGATCAATTCAAGCCGATTGGGAAGCTGAATTCCGGTCACGGCTATAGTGACGTGGCGAACAGCCCATCACCCGCTTAAAGGCTGTGCTAAAGGCACTTTCGGATTCATAGCCGAGCGACAGGGCAATCACGGAAATGGAATCGCTGGAATTCGTCAGCCTGTCACCAGCCAGCAGCATTCGCCAGCACGTCAGGTATTCCATCGGTGTCGCCCCAACCGTCGCTTTGAATTTCAGGGCAAAGGTCGATCGCGACAGTCCAACATGCTCCGCCAACTCTTGTAGTGTCCAGCGATGCGCCGGGTCATTATGGATAGCGCTGATTGCTGCGCCCATCTGTTTGTCTGCCAAGGCGAAGAGCCACCCTACGCCACCGCTTAACCCTTCTGCTAAATATGCTCGTAGCGCCTGAACCAGCATCATATGAGCAAGGTGCTGTGCGATCAAAAAGCCGC
>CAXTDB010000061.1:0-18041 GCA_964242045.1 uncultured Leptolyngbya sp.
TGTCACCATTACGAGTATGAATCCGATGGGTTTCTAATCGATCGCCCACAATCACATGCGGTACACCGAGCGTTCGATAAATACACAGACTCGCGCCGCCTGCTCCTTGAGAATGCTGATCGTGATTCCCGACTAAGAGAACAACGGGAATCTCAGCATCGGCAAGACGGCGAAACTGATGGGCAAACGCTTGCTGAATATAAGGGGGCGGTGTGGCATCAGGGAAAGCATCACCGCCAAATAGAACTAAATCGACGGGTTCGGAAATGGCTCGATCGAGACATTTCCCCAAGGTTGCAACAAAATCCTCCAAGCGCGTATTCAACCCAGTTTCGGGGTTAATCTTGCCGTGAACGAATCCACTACCGAGATGAATATCTGACAGATGGAGGATCTTAACCATGATTCAGCGAACAAAGGTACTGCGAATGATTGTACTCAAAATGCGATCGGGAAGCAGCTTTCTAGTCAGCAATGTAGTTCGAGCTAAGAAATCGGAAGCATATCGCAATCTTCGAGACGGATCGATCGCGGCTTTGTAAATCGTTTGTGCGACTGCTTCAGGGGGCGCACCTTTTTCGCCTGCTTGATTCATTTTCGGCAGGATTTGATTAACAAATTCGTCGTAAGCGGTAATTTCTGATGTGGCGACATCGGGAGAACGATCGTAGAAATCAGTTTTAATCGGTCCTGGTTCGATCAGTTTGACGCGAATATTAAACGGTTCTAACTCGTATTGCAGCCCTTCGGAAAAGCCTTCGACTGCCCATTTGCTAGAAGCGTACATCGTGTAGGTTGGAAACGCCATTCTGCCCGCGATCGAGGTGACATTAATGATCACTCCCGATCGTCGTTCTCGAAAATGCGGCAGTACAGCGCGCGTTACTTCCATTAAGCCAAACACATTCGTATCGAACTGCTTGCGAATCTGTTCGGGCGAACAATTCTCAAACGCACCCAGCAAGCCATATCCCGCATTGTTGACTAGAACATCGATCGCGCCGAATTGAGTCAGAGATTTCGCGATCGCACTCTGAATTGATTCGAGATCAGTCACATCCAACCGCATCGGATGAATGTTTTCGGTAATCCAATCTGCTTTTTCGGGCGATCGCATCGTTGCAATCACCGTCCAGCCTTTTTCGGCAAACAAGAGCGCGGTCGATCGACCAATTCCAGTCGATGCACCTGTAATCAGCACAGTTTTCGTCATAATATCGGGGGAAGATTTGGCGCGAATCATGAGACTCATTTTGTACAGTAAGCCCGGATGCCATTTATGTGAAGGATTGCAAGAAAAATTAGAGCAAATCCACACGATCGCGTTTAACTTGGAAATTCGGGATATCACGACGCGCGACGATTGGTTTCAAGCATACCAGTATGAAATCCCGGTGCTATATCTAGAAAATTCGATGCTGCCACGTCCTTCTCCGCGATCGACCGTTCAACAACTGGAATCTATGCTACAGAAATATATGTCATCAAACGCTTAAAAAATAGGCGAACCCGATCGAGCAAGGAGAAATCGATGCAGCTTAAAGAATTATTAGCCAAGCTTCCTGGTGTCGGAGAGATTCCTGATCATGCCGCGCTGAATGCCGAAGTGAAAGGATTAACCACCAATTCGCTGTCGTGTCAGCCGGGAGATTTGTTTATCGGAATGCCGGGAACTCGTGTCGATGGCGGTGATTTTTGGCAAAGCGCGATCGCGTCGGGTGCGATCGCGGCGATTGTTTCTCCTGACGCGGCAAGTCGAGCAATGGGCGATCCGGCATTTCAATCCGGTCAGCCACCGCTTGTGATTTCCGCGATCGACATGCCGCAAGCTTGCGCGCATTTAGCGACTGCATTTTATGATTTTCCGGCTCAGAAGCTCAAGCTAGTCGGAGTTACGGGCACGAATGGCAAAACCACGACGACGCATTTAATCGAATATTTGTTGGAGCGATCGCACAAAAACACCGCGCTGCTCGGAACGCTCTACACCCGCTGGAAAGGCTTTCAGCAAACGGCACTTCATACCACACCGTTTCCGGTGGAATTGCAGCATCAGTTAGCATTAGCGATCGAGTCTGGTTGTGAGTTCGGCGTGATGGAGGTGAGTTCTCACGCATTGGCTCAAGGTCGCGTGCTGGGCTGTGAATTTGAAGTCGCGGTGTTTACGAATTTGACTCAAGATCACCTCGACTTTCATCGTGATATGGACGATTACTTTGCGGCAAAATCGCTGTTGTTCGGAACGGATTACTTGAAGGGAAAAGCGGGCAGCTCCGCTGTGCCGAGAGGCATCGTCAATCTCGATGATGCTTACGGTCAGAAATTAGTCGATCGATTAAACCGCGAATCGATTTGGACATACAGCACACAGCAAGAAGCGGATCTCTGGACAAGCGATCTGAACTATGAATCTGATGGAGTGAGCGGAACACTGCATACGCCGATCGGGAATGCTGCATTCAAATCGCCGTTAGTAGGACAGTTCAACTTAGCGAATTTGCTGGCAGCGGTAGGAGCAGGCTTGCAGTTGGGCTTGGAATTGAGCGCGATCGTGGAAGCATTACCGGGATTTACTGGAGTTCCCGGACGGATGGAGCAAGTTCAAGTCAAACCGGATCAAGATATCAGCGTGATTGTAGACTACGCACACACGCCGGATAGTTTGGAAAATATGCTGAAAGCCTCGCGTCCCTTTATTGGTGGACAGATGATTTGTGTGTTCGGCTGCGGTGGAGATCGCGATCGCACCAAACGCCCGAAAATGGGGAACATCGCCGCAACCTTAGCGGATCAAGTGATCGTTACTTCGGATAATCCAAGAACCGAAAATCCAGAGCAAATCTTAAAGGATGTTGTTGCCGGAATTCCAAAATCAATCAGTCCGACAGTAATTGGCGATCGTGCCACTGCAATTAGAACAGCAATCTTGCAGGCGAAACCGGGCGATGGCGTATTAATCGCGGGAAAAGGACACGAAGATTATCAGATTTTAGGAACCGAGAAAATTCATTTTGACGATCGAGAGCAGGCGCGGGCGGCTTTAAGCGATCGATTTGCTGATTAATTAAGGTAAGAACCATGTCCCGATCGAGCGCGCTACGCTACTACGTTTTATCCCGATTGTTGATGGCTCCACTGATGTTGTGGTTGATTACAACGATCGTGTTTCTGCTTTTACGGGCAACTCCAGGCGATCCAGTCGATGCCTTGTTAGGTCCAAGAGCGCCCCAAGCCGCAAAAGATGAACTCCGAAATCAGCTTGGACTGAATAAACCGCTATTTTTTCAATACCTGGATTACATGGGGTCGCTGTTGCGATTCGATCTCGGACAGTCTTTGACGACCAAAGAACAATCGGTCTGGGAGATTATCGGTAAATTCTTTCCGGCAACAGTGGAACTCACGATCGTTGCTTTAGCGATCGCGCTGATTGTGGGTGTAACAATCGGTGCAATTTCCGCCTCGCGTCCCAATACTGCCCTTGATGCAGGTGGAAGACTATTCGGAATTATTACTTACTCGATTCCGATGTTTTGGTTTGGAATGCTATTGCAGCTTGTGTTTGCGGTTGGCTTAAAATGGTTTCCATTAGGAACGCGATTTCCAGTGACGATCGCGGCTCCAGAAAACGTTACGGGACTTTATACGATCGATAGTCTGCTCAGAGGTCATCTGAATCAGTTTTTTGTAGCGCTTTACTATCTCGCACTTCCAGCAGTCACGCTTGGAGTTCTAATCAGCGGCATTTTTGAGCGCATTGTTCGCGTTAATCTCAGACAAACGCTTCAAGCCGAATATGTTGAAGCCGCGCGCGCAAGAGGAATCCCAGAATCGAAAATCTTGATCAATCATGCCTTGAAAAATGCCATGATTCCAGTGATTACAATTCTGGGACTTACTTTAGCTGCACTGTTAGGGGGAGCAATTCTTACAGAAGTCACGTTTTCATGGCCCGGACTTGCAAATCGCTTATACCGAGCCATTTCGCAACGTGACTATCCAACTGTTCAGGGAATCGTTGTCTTCTTTGCTGCAATTGTTGCGATCGCAAGTATCGCGATTGACATTATCAATGCTTACATCGATCCTCGGATTCGCTATTAGCGAGGCGCACAAGCGACAGGCATCGGTGCAGAAGCTTGATTCGACGAGTTGAAGTTATACGCAGAGGGGTACGAATTTTGACGCATTTGGAACGCATCCAAATTCATTTTCGCTTCGTGCCCGGCTGTTCCCGCAGGCCCATTGTTGCGATATGCGATCGCTGCGCTAGGATTGTTGCCGTCAAACTGGCGCATCATCGGACGCATTCCTGAGTTATTGGATGACATCGAACCCATCATGCTTTGATTGTTCGATTGTCCCATCATGCTTTGATTGCTCGATCCCATCATGCTTGAATTTGTGGTGTTCGAGCCAGCAGAATTCGGGATTCCAGTTCTTGCAGTGTCAGTGCTCGAAGGGGCAGTGTTTGATTGCGAGTCAACTGGGCCGCCCATGCCACCATTCACATACGCGCTACAGTTATCCGAAGTTGGCGCTTGGTTGTTCATCATGCCGGAGTTACGGTTAACATCACCGTTGTTCACAACTCCTTGAGTCGGGAGCGCTTGAGCAAAAGCAGGCAGAGTCATCAATGCAGCAGTGCCAGTTGCGCCCAAGACAGCGAAAGTGCGTTGCAAAACATTCATACGATTGTGTGATTTCATAGTTTCCCTCAAAGGACAAAAAGATAATGGTGTTAGAAAATCTGTGTTCTTCTATACTGACTACTGTAAGAAGAAAAACGATCACCGGTCTCTGTCTTCCGAGGTTAATCGCGATCTGTCAACGGTAAGAGACGATAATTCGAGTACGTACTACCCGTGAGCTTTGCCCGCACCCAAATAAAGTTCCGCCACTCGTGGATTGTTGAGCAATTCTGAACCGACTCCTTCAAATCGATCGCGTCCCGATTCTAAAACGTAGCCTCGATCCGCCATCTCTAGCGCTCTGCGGGCGTTTTGTTCGACTAGAACGATCGCAGTTCCATCGCGGTTGATCTGGCGGATTTGCTCGAACACGCTATTCACCAAAATCGGAGACAATGCCGCAGACGGTTCATCGAGCAGCAGCAAATTTGGTTTGAGCATCAAGGCTTTTCCCATTGCTAACATTTGCCGTTCTCCGCCGGAGAGGGTTCCGGCTCGCTGCTTGCGTCGTTCTGCGAGTCTCGGAAACCGCTGATAAATCTCATCTTTGAGCGGTTGCAATGGCACATCTCGCACAAATGCGCCCATTTCAAGATTTTCTTCGATGCTCAAAGACGGAAACACATTGGCGAGCTGCGGCACATAAGACATACCGCGCTGCACGATTTGATCCGATCGTAATCCTGCAATCTCGTTTCCATTGAAGCGAATATTCCCGGTGTGTGGCTTCAGCAATCCGAATACGGTTTTCGCTAGCGTTGATTTCCCGGCTCCATTCGGACCAATGATCGCGACCAGTTCACCCGGATAGACTCGCATATTTGCGCCTTGCAAGATATCTAAGTCTTTGACATAGCCTGCATGAACATTTTCAACTTCAAGGATCGGAGAACTCATAAAGATCAAAGATGACATTTACAGAATCAAACTCTATCACCCTTATTGATTTGTTGGGATTTTGCTGATCAAGCGATCGCTTTCGGTCGAAAATTGCGAAGCCGAAGCGCATTCGTCACGACTGAGACAGAACTCAATGCCATCGCACCGCCCGCAATCATCGGATTCAACAGCCAACCTAAAACCGGAAACAGAATGCCAGCAGCGATCGGAATTCCAATCACGTTGTAGATGAAAGCAAAAAATAGATTCTGCCGAATGTTTCGCATCGTGGCGCGGCTGAGTTGAATGGCTGTCACAATGTTCTGAAGATCGCCAGAAATTAAAGTGATATCACTTGCCGCGATCGCAATATCCGTTCCTGTACCGATCGCAATTCCCACATCCGCTTGAGCTAAAGCAGGCGCATCATTAATTCCGTCTCCGACCATTGCGACAATTCTTCCATTTGCTTGCAGAGCAGCGATTTGCTTTGCTTTTTGGTCAGGGCGAACTTCGGCAATCACTCGTGTAATTCCAGCTTCTCGCGCGATCGTATTGGCGGTTTGGTGATTGTCTCCGGTTAGCATGATGACATCTAAACCGAGTTTTTTCAGCGATCGAACTGCCTGAATCGAGGAAGGTTTCAGCGCGTCAGCAATGCCCATTAATCCTTCGATTTTGCCGTCTACAGCAATCCAAACCACAGTTTTACCGCTTGCTTCTAATTGATTCTTTTGAGCATCTAAGGCTTCTGTATCAATTCCTAACTCCCGCATCCAGCGCTGTGTGCCGATTTGAATCAGGCGATTTGAAACAGTTCCTTCTACACCGCTTCCCGCGACAGCTTCAAAAGTCTCTACCTCTGTTAATGTCACCTCTTGCGATTCGGCGTATCGCACGATCGCACTCGCTAAAGGATGTTCCGAAGCGTGTTCAACCGAGGCTGCTAACTTCAACAGCTTTAATTCATTCTGATTTGCCGTTCCGCTGAGCGTGAAGAAATCAGTAACCGTCGGTTTTCCTTGCGTTAACGTTCCAGTTTTATCAAGCACGATCGTTTGAATTTGATGCGCGAGTTCCAAACTTTCTGCGCTTTTGATCAAGATGCCATTTTCGGCTCCTTTGCCCGTTCCGACCATGATCGAGGTTGGCGTTGCGAGTCCCAATGCACAAGGACAAGCGATGATTAATACTTCAAGCATGGTGATAAACGCAAAAGTTCGGTTGCCAACGAAAGACCAAACGATAAACGTAGAAAGCGCGATCGCAATTACCACAGGCACAAACCAGCGGGTAATTCGATCGGCAAATTGCTGAATCGGTGCTTTTGATCCTTGCGCTTCCTGCACGAGCTTGACGATCTGTGCGAGTAACGTCTCTTTTCCAACTCGTGTCGCGCGAAACTTAAACCGACCTGTTTGATTAATCGTTGCCCCGATCACTTCGTCTCCGGGCTGTTTGCGAACGGGCATACTTTCGCCTGTCACCATCGATTCATCCAGCGTCGAGCTTCCTTCGATCACTTCGCCATCAACCGGAATCTTTTCACCCGGACGCACAACCACCACATCGCCGATTTGAACGGCTTGAATCGGAACCTCCATTTCTCGCCCATTGTGAACGATCCGAGCTTCGCGCGCCTGCAATCCGATCAGTTTATGAATCGCATCTGAGGTTCGACCTCTAGCACGATATTCTAACAATCGCCCCAACAGAATTAATGTGATGATCACAGCGGCAGCTTCGTAGTAAACCTCTGGCATCAAGCCTTGAGCGGTGAAGAAACTTGGAAACACCGTTGCAACCAGAGAAGAACTGTAAGCGGCTCCAGTGCCGATCGCTACTAAAGTATCCATCGTTGCGGTTCGATGCTTCAAGGCTTTCCAAGCATTTCTAAAAAAGCTACCGCCACACCAAAATAATACCGGAGTCGCTAAAACAAGCTGTATCCAAGGATTGTCTAATCCTCGAAGCGGTAAATTCAGCATCGCGGACATTGCGCCGATCACAATCAGAACGCTAAGAACACCGCTAACGATAACTTTGCGCTGAAGTTGACGCGATTCAGCCGATCGCAGTTTTCGTTCAGCCTGATCTTCTGTTGCTAGTTCTTGTTCTTGTAGCGGAAAGGCTTGATATCCCGCCTCGCTAACTGCTTTCTCGATCGCGTCTAAGTTCGTTTGCTGACGATCATAAATCACGGTCGCTTGTTCTACAGCAAAGTTCACCCGACCTTCTTGAACACCGGGAACGCTCAGAATTGCTTTTTCAACGCTATTTGCACAAGCAGCACAACTCATGCCGCGAAGCTTTAGGGTCGCGGTTTCCATCATTCAACTCCTAATCAATTAAGCAACGGTATATCCCGCTTCTGCGATCGCGCTTTTTACAGCCGTTTCAGATTGAGCGGTTTCGATTTTCACGAGCTTGGTTTTAGGATCAGCTTCGACGATCGCAGCCGCATCGATCGCTTTAATGGCATCCGCGATCGTGGTAACACAAGCCGAACAAGCCATATCAGGAACAGTCAATTGAAGCGTCATGATGTTGTAGGGAAATGACTGGAACACTCTTATTTTGAACCCTCCAGTGGAGGGGAGAGTCAAGCGATCGAGGGAATTTCAAAGAATCTGTTCCAAAATGGTCGGGTCTTGAATGTTTTTATCCTTTGCCAGCAGCACCACTTTAGAAATCACTTCCGCTGTTTTCGGGTCGTTGTCTACAAACGGTAGAAAAATTCGCCCGCGATGCTGTGACGATACTGGAATAATGCACAAGGCTCCGCCCGGTTGCCGATGCACCATTGCGCTACCAAGATGAATCGAGTAGCTTCCAAGATGCCCTTCGATTAGTACATGATTGCTTTGAATCTGTACATTTGGCAGCTTCAGCAATCGGCAGGTTTCTCGGACTAAGCTCGATCGCATTTCCATTGTCGAAGCCGTTGCTTCAGGATCAACGCCGCCCTGATGCGCCACACTCACAACTAAGTCGAGATCGCGTAGCACTTCACTTAATAGCATCGACGGCACTTCAACTAGCGGCAGCGCTTTCCACTGATCGCGACGGTAGAATCGCACTCCAGCTAAAGTTAATCCTTCTACTTCCAGCGGGGTGTAATAGCCGCCGAGAAAGTCTACCTCTGCAATCACACCCTCTGCATGAAACGTGCGTCTTACGCCTTCTTCGGGTGTTGCAATCCAACCGCGTTGTCCAAACAGCGCGATCGCTTGGCTTGAATTCACTTGATGCCCTTCGTAGCGTTTTGACACCTTTTCTGATTGTTCGGCTGAAGTCAGAACATACAGTTCGCGAAACACTTGTTTGAACGGTTGAGCGCGCGATCGCACAAAACAATCTTGTTGCCACAAATGCCATTCATTCGATTGCAGTAAATCATAGGGATGAGCAATTCTCAGGGCTTCAGATTGAATCGGTCTGATAGTTCCGTCATGATGTTGCAATCCAGTTTCGGTGAGATATCCGATGTCTCGATCGCTGACTAAAATTAACTGACACAACATCGGTGCAAGCACAGGATGATTGCGGAGTTGAATCAATTCATCGACGGTAAAGCGATCTCCGCGACACATCGCTTGCTCTAATGAAATCCGCATTCGAGAAGCTTGCTTCCTAATGTCTTGCTTACGGCTTGTGAGTGCTTGAATTTGCGGATCTTTCTTTAACTTAGCAGGAATCGATTTTAGAGCTTTTTCAGCTTTAGAAACGGCGATTTCAGGCTCTCCTAATCGATTGATCGATAAGCTAACGCTCACAGTGTCGATCGTCACAGTTTGTGCCTGACCCGCGAGATCCGCTACGAGTGAAGCTTCCATTGCCCACTGTAATCGCTGTGGATCGATAAAACCTGCGGTTCTAGCTAAGTTTTCTAAGCCAATCTCGACCGCAAGTTTTTCGCTTGCTTGACGCTGAGAGCCAAACTTTTTGCTCGATCGTCGAAACTCTTGCAGCAATTGATAGCGATCGAGCAGTTCTCCAGAGCGCTTCTTTCCTTTCGGCAACGGCAACAATCCGAGCGCGCGAACTGAATCTTGGTGGCGTTTTTGAGCGATGCGATCGCGTACCGTTTCTGCTTCAATCTGTCCAAGCATCGCATCGGCAAATAGCTTCGCGCGTTGATGTCCGCTTCCGCTTGAAGCAAACTGCGCCAGATCATACAACTGTTGCCAATGGTCTTGTTTTAATCGCTTGCGAATGTTCAAAAACCAAGCAACATCTACTGCACCATCCATTAAACTTTGGGCTGAAAGCGGAGTACGTTCGCTGATTTGGGCTTCCCACGTTTCGCGGACATCTTGTTCGACTGACCAGCTTGTATCTTTGGTGTGAGCATGAATCCACCAAACTGCATCCGCAAACCCCACCCAGCCGAGTGTATGTTCGACATAGTTCACCCACTGCGGCGCGTAGAATGCAAATTGAATCAGCTTTTCCGGCGAAATTTGAGCCGACATCACGCGCTGTTTGAATTCTTCGGGGGTGTCTTCTGAAGCGGGAAAGCTAACGCGCATTAAATGACTGAACACAGAAGCTTTGCTGAGATTGTTGTAGCTGTAGCCGCGTACCAGTTTTTCTTGTCCTAATGCTTGAATGAGTTGAATCACCGTTGAAATTCCGCTGATCGATCGCAGTGATTTCGCAGCACTCGAAGCAGCGGTGGGAAAGTCACCGCGCTGAAGTTCGATCGATAAGATTCGCTGTCGAATGCGATCGACAATTTCACCGATGCGCGGAACGGTTTCATACTCTTTGGGTCGCTTCCGCCGCGTTAGCTGCATTAACTCTGGAAAATAAGTTCTCAGCGTTGCTTTTGCTTCGGCTAATGTTCCGCGTGTTGAGTTGTCTAAAGGTTTAATCTCTTGCTCGTGAACGCCAATCAGATGAAAAATTAAATCGGCTTCTGTGGCTTCTCCCGCTTCACACGCGAGATGAATGTCCCATACCGTCGTAAAGGGATTGTAGTCTGGAAACCAGCGATCGAGCCAGCGAATGCTTTGCCACCATTGCCGAGAAGTATGCCATGAAGCCATTGAAGCTTGAAACGATCGAGCTAACCCAGCCCAACTTCTCAGCAAGTTTTCCACTCGATAACGAAGTCCTTGATACTCGTATTGATTCCAGGATGGATATTCTCGCAGTGTTTCGGCTGGAATCAGTTGAATGATTTGAGCGATCGCATCTAAAACAAAGCTCGATGCTTGTTCTGATGGATGTTGCTTAACTAACCATCGCACGATCGCTGCTACTAAATAGGGATAACGAAGCTGAGGAGCTTCAGCGGCAAGATTCTTCAGCGATTGTTCGACTTGATTCGCGATCTCGTCGTAGGGAACATAGTCGGGCACAAACGATCGAACCATATCTGTGATTTGGTCTGGAATCGAGCTAAGTTCGTTCAAGAGTTGAATCTGATCTTCGCTTAGTGATTCAAGATCGGATCGCTCGATCGTTTGAGGCGTTGCGGGTTGAAACCGTGGAAGCATCGTGCGAAGCAATTCTAAGCCATCTTCATCGCGCAGTCTCGGAGTTCTCTGCTGCCACCAGTTTTCCCAAACATCGTTCAAAGGAAAGTTGTCTTCATCCTCGGAGATTTGCCAAGTGAGATCTCCCAATAAGTATTCTTCTTGACCTTGCCAAGTTTTGACTTGCACTGGCGTTTGGCGATGTTCGTGGATCAGTTGATCAAGCGCAGTTAAACACGCGATCGAGGCTGAAGTGGAGAATTTAACGGCTGAAGTTGGCTCTGGAGTTACAATCGGCGTAAGTTCGGTCACATCCACTAAGCCCAACGCATCCGTTAACGAAGCTTCTTTGGTGTCTGGTTCTAAAATTGCCGCCAGCACTTGATCTTCAGTAGTAGAACGCTTCGATCGCTGAGTTTGATAGCTTGTTGCTAGAGTTCGGCAGAGTTCAATCGATCGCTGACTTAGAACTAACTCTCGCAAGAGTTCTAGTCCAGCTTGTCTCTGTGGAAGCTGTTTCGCTTGTAAAAGTCTTTCGGCAGACGCGATCGCATCTTCATCGGATTGATTCAACAACAATCCTAGAATTCCTCGTCGCAGGTCGCTTGCTTTGCGAGACAACAATTGTTCGATTTGAATACTTTCATCGGTTGTAATCGTGCATTCATGCAGCAATCGAATCACGGCTTGGCGTGTCCATTGGCTTGCATCTCCAACTAGCTTAAACAGGGTTTCTCGAATTTCTGCATCCCACGGTTTGATCGCTGCTAACAATCCCGCTACTTGTTGCCGTCGGTAAGCATCCATCGCAGAAAGAAACGGAATCAATCGTTTGGGCGATCGCGTTCCCAAATGTTCGATCATTGCTGTCGTAACAAGCTCTTGGCTCGATTTTAGCTGCATCCAATCCCAAACCAGCGAAACGATTTTCGGCTTTTGAGGAAACCGAGCGAAGTTACGTTCTAATCGCTCGAACACTTCGGAATCTTTTAACGATTGATCCGGGTAAGCCTGAAACGCATGAATTGCAAGAGTTGCTACACCTTGATCAGGATCATCGATCGCATCAATCAAAGCAATGCGCGCGGGAGTAATATTCAACTTCACCAAAAAATGCACTGCAACAAAACGATGAGTCGCCTCGGTATGCTGAAGTAGAGGAACCGCGATATCAATCGCCGCGATCGCATCTCTAAATCCATGACTCCAAAGCGCCAAATAGACTGTTTGTGGATCAGAGCTTTCTAACGCCGTTTGTCGCGCTGTTTCCTCGCTTAACAATTCACTGACTTGAATCAGAATTTGCTTAGCAGCCTTCTCATTTAGCGACTCTAAATCAAATCCAAACCAAACATCGATCGCCCGAATCACCGCACTAAATCGCGTCAGATTCTCGGATACAATCAGCCGCAGCATCCGCTCAAATGCGATCGGGTTTGCTTCATCGATCGTTTCTAGAATCGTTTGTCTTAAGCCTTCCTGACGCTGTGCCGCTAACAGCAATCGCTCGATAAATTCCCATCCTTCTTGTCGATTGGCAACCAAGAATGCCCGAATGATATGTCTTCCCATTGCCCCGATCTCATGATCACCCCGCGCCGAATCCATCAAAATCTGAAAGATTTCGTCATCGCCTTGATCGATCGCTGCTGCAAACACAATCCCAAACCCGTCTACTGCGCGTTCAAAGTAAGGAATCCAAGCCGCAAACCACTTCAAATCTTGGTCATATCCTACGACTGCTTCAACTAGCCCTAACAGCCAATACCGCCGATTTTGTTGAAACTGGGGATGCTGCGGAGCGCGAAACGATCGACGATAATATCCCGATTGATAAGGCAACTGAGCGTGAAGCTTCCAAGCCGCAGCAACGATCGCGCCAAACTTCGGAAACAGGCAGTCAAAAATTAGGCTTGGATCATCAACTTGTTCTAATTGTTGTAGCGCTGTTTCTCGATAGTGATAAAGAAGCTGATAATCCGTAGAGGTTCGACCCTTCGCATCACAATCAAGCAGTCCATACGCGATCGAGCGAATCGATTCTGGCAGTGTTGCTGCTTGTCGCAAACGATGCGATCGCCAATTTTTGTCATAAACCTGTTTCAGTTGAGCTTGTGCAACTTCGGGATTCAGCATCTCTAAAAGGCTCCATCAATAACAACGACAGTAGATTTACCCTCAATCAACCCCCGACTAATGGAACCAATCGCAGAAACAACAACTGTGATTGTGCAGTCAAAGCTACCCGCGCCTCTAAATCTTCAATCTGTTCATCGTCTAAAAACACAAAGTAAAAGCCATCGATAAAAGCTTGCAGTGCAGTCCCGATCGCCGTTTCCATCTCTACAGCTTGATCTAGCTCACTTCCGCCTGAATCAATTTTTCCTTGCTCAAGCCCAATCTGAATTTGCTCAGGACTGAGAATGTTTAACAGTCTTCGCTGAGTTTGCCGCGATCGAAACGCTTCGACTTCGGCTTCAACAATGTGAGTGAGCAGCGATCGTAGTGTGATTGTCGCTTCCAATTCTTTTGGCAAAGACAGTTCCCAATCGGTAAAGGTTGGGCGAGTCTTTCCCATGACTTTCCCGGAAATCGTGAGTTTTGACATATTAGAGGGGAAAAGAATTTAGATCAATTGTACTACAAAAATAATTTGTCGCAACGTGGAATACCTTTAGATTTGCTTGAGTTCCGGGCAATATCAGGAATTTCTATTAGACAGCTATGGCAGATTATTGGTTCGCGAAAGAGGGAGAATTCTCTGCGCTCGAACATCCGCTACCTGCGTTTAACTAAGTAGGCGTGATAGCTTGTATTGTCGGAGCTGCGATCGCGTTTTTCTCTGGTTCAGCAGGATTCGGAATTCCACCGATCAATGGAATTCTCTCTGCGGCAGTGCTGTCGAAAAAACTCGTCGAACGGATTGTCCGATCAGAACTGACCGAATTCGCGTTTCTTTGGCGATCGCGGCTAACTCTCCAACATTTGTAAGTGATACAAGCTGGCATAAAGTCCACCGAGATTCAATAGTTCCTCGTGTGTTCCAGACTCAACAAGCTGACCGCGTTTGAGAACCAAAATACGATCGACATTCCGAATCGTTGACAATCGGTGAGCAATAATGATCGCGGTTCGATGTTCTAGCAATCGTTCTAAAGCGTCTTGAATCAAAGCTTCGGTTCTGACATCTAAACTCGCAGTCGCTTCATCAAGAACCAGAATTTTTGGATCGCGAATCGCAGCACGGGCGAACGCAAGTAGCTGTTTTTGTCCGCCAGAAAGGTTGGTTCCGCGTTCTCGCAGCATCGTGTTGTAGCCTTGGGGCAACTGTTCGATCAAGCGATCGACGTTAGTTTGCTCGGCTGCCGATCGCACTTGCTCGAAGCTGTAAGTTTCTCCCAAAGTAATGTTGCTTTTGACATCACCCGCAAACAAAAAGCCATCTTGCAGAATGATCGCCATGCGTCGTCGCAATTCTGCTTGAGGTAAGTCTCGAATATCTACGCCATCGAGCAAAATTCTACCTTTAGTCGGTTCGTACAAGCGGCTGAGTAAGCGGATAATCGAGCTTTTTCCGGCTCCGGTTGGACCAACTAATGCAACTTGTTCACCGGGACGAATTGTAAAATCAAGGTCTTGCAGCACAAATTCATCGGATTTATAGCCGAACCAAACCTTTTCAAAGCGGATTTCACCTGCTTTGGAAGAAGGGGGAATGTGTCCGTCGGCTCGATCGCGAATCTCGATCGGTTCATTCAAAATCTCACTCACCCGCTCGACCGCGGTAAATCCAGCTTGAATCGCCGTGAATTTTTCCGCAAACTGACGTAACGGATCAAACAGGCGTTGAGCATACAGAATAAAAGTGGAAAGAATCCCGAAATTGAGATTGCCGCCTGTAACCAGCCAGCCCCCGACACCGAGAACCCCTGAAATTGCCACAAGTGAAACCCATTCCAATGTGGCAGAAACGGCTGAATCGTGAAAGATTGTGCGATCGACTTCTTTGATATAGCGATTGTTGACGGTGCGATACAGGTCGCTGTTAAACTGCTCGCGTCGAAACAGTTGCACGACTCCGATTCCAGTAATGTTCTCTTGCAGCATCGAGTTAAGTTCTGAAAGTTCCTCGCGCGCTCGATAGTTTGCTTTGCGATACTGCTGCTGAAAATAGACAATCAGCGCTGTGACCGGAATCAGCATCAAAATCAACAACAGTGCAAGTTGCCACTGAATCAGGAACATGGTTACGGCAATCACGAGCATTGTGAACAAATCGCCGATCACACCGATCGCTCCGGTTGAAAAAACTTCCCCCAAAGCTTCGACATCGCTAGTTAATCGAGTAATCAACTTACCGACCGGAGTACGATCGAAAAATCTCACCGCCAGCGATGTCACATGATCAAATAAATCGCTGCGAATATTTGCCGTAATTCGCTGCCCGACATTTTGCACAAGAAAGCCCTGCGAGGAATCGAACACCAATCGCAGTAAAACTGTTGTGAGCAGCAAAAACGTCAAGGCGTTTAAGCCACCTTGCAAAGAGAGATCGCGTAGAAATCCAAACGGAAAATTGAACGCAGAAGGTTCTTGTTTCAATAAAGAAACGGCTTTTCCGATCAGAATCGGCTGAATGGTCGTCGCGATCGCAGACGGAACGAGAAACACCATCGAAAGCAGCAAGAGTCGGAGATTACGACGGGCGTAGGGCGCGAGGCGGAGAAATAAACGCCAGTCGGTTTCTTTAGGGCGGCGAGAAGAAATCATACGATCGAGGCAGTAAGTTGAGTCCGAATGTGATCAATGTGTTGGCTGACCTGATCTGTATCAAGCCGATAGCTCAACGGATGAGCAATTAAACGAGCCGTACTGTGAAATAAAACATCGATTTCGATCAAGCCGTTTTCGCGTAGCGTGTTTCCGGTAGCGACTAAATCGACGATCGCTTCTGACATTCCCGTAATCGGACCTAATTCGACCGAACCATAGAGCGGCACGATTTCCACAGGCAGATCGAGATTTTCAAAATACTCACGCGCGCAGTGAACAAACTTAGAAGCCACGCGACCGTGCAGCGGCAATTCTAGCGACGATCGATAAGCACTCGAAGCCTTGACCGCGACCGACATGCGGCACTGTCCAAACCCAAGATCAATCAAATGAGCCACATTCG
This sequence comes from uncultured Leptolyngbya sp., assembly GCA_964242045.1. Classification (GTDB taxonomy): domain Bacteria; phylum Cyanobacteriota; class Cyanobacteriia; order Leptolyngbyales; family Leptolyngbyaceae; genus Leptolyngbya. The sequence continues at coordinate 16,230 of CAXTDB010000061.1, forward strand.
GCGCTTTTTCTTTTAGTACGTCATAGCCAACGATTCCAAGCTGTGCCTGTCCGTATTCGACGTAGACTGGAACATCGGAATTTCTCACCAGTAAAGCTTTTGCCGTATGGGTCGGATCTGTAATTTGAAGCTGTCGGTTGCCGGGTTCGAGAAACGCGCTAAAATCTAGCCCGATCGCTTTGAATAACCGAATACTGTCTTTCAGAAGTGCGCCTTTAGGTAATGCAACCGTTAACATATCCACAAAATCAATGGGGGAATCTCTATATTAGATCTCGATTGCTTGATTTTTCTTTAAGTCTTGGGACATGAAAATTCTGCTGGTGGATGATGAAATCGAAATGGCTGAACCGTTGAGCCGTTTGCTGACGCGCGAAGGCTATGAAGTTGATGTCGCGCACGATGGCGATCGCGGTTTGCAACTCTCATCTAGAAGTCAATATGATCTGTTAATTCTCGATTGGATGTTGCCTGGACGATCGGGATTAGAAATCTGTCAGAGCGTGCGATCGCGCGGCGATGCGACTCCGGTTCTATTTCTCACGGCAAAAGATACGATCGACGATCGGGTTCAAGGACTCGATGCAGGCGCGGATGATTACATTGTGAAGCCGTTTGAACTGCGAGAACTCTTGGCGCGAGTCCGGGCATTGTTGCGACGACCCACCACGATCGAGCCTGCTGCTGTCGCGCGATTGCGAGTCGATGATTTGGAATTAGATTTGCAAAATCAAGTTGCACACCGAAATGGACGAGCGATCGAGCTTTCGGAAAAAGAAAGTCAACTGCTAGCTTATCTGATGCGACAACCGAATCAGCTTTTAACGCACGAACAGATCTCACAATATTTATGGAGTGAAAGCGAGAAGCCGACAAGCAATGCTTTAGTTGCACAAATTCGATTGCTACGGCGAAAAATTGAGGCGAAAGGAGAAACGCCATTGATTACAACCGTGTATGGAAAAGGCTATCGATTCGGAAATGCTGTATGACAGAAGCGATCTTCTGATCAACAATCTACTACAATTGACGTACTCTCTAATCTTGTCTATGTTCGATGAGACGTGACATCCAGCAGTCTGATTCACTAACAGATTGTATTGAAAAAGTAAAAGCATTCTCGCTGCAAGAGTTCGATCGACAAATTCAATTGCATCAGCTTTACTATCACACGCGCGATCACCTCGCTCAAGTGCAACGTCGATCGCAGTTAATCTTTGAAGCGATTCGCTCGGATCTAAGCGTTGACCAACTCGATCAAATCGAACGATTGCTGGATTTGTGTGTGATGGCGCACGACATGATTCAAATCTTTGAAGCACAGCCACAACCGCACACGACTCGACAGCGATCGAGGGGAGTGAGCGAAACGGCAACGCTCGATCGATTGCTTGATTATCTCAATGCTGAGTGTTCGACCGCATTAACCGACCTCGATCGCTCAATTATTCGATCAGCGATTAACGCTACGATTTGCGCGTATGACACGACAGAACAAGCGATTTATCAGCCTGAACTCGATCAGCCAGATTTATCGATCGTGGCTCGAATTTTAGCTTTAGCCGATTTGGGTGCATTGGGCATTGATGGAATTACTATGTACAACCGCGAAGGCAGCCTATTGTTTTTAGAAGAGAATCTCGATGTAATTCCATTGTTAAAAACAGGCGCGATCGTTGATCTTGAAACAACAGATCCAGCACTGGCTGAAAATATTCGACAACGATTATTAAAACGCTGTCGATTTCAAGTGAATTTAGCGAAAAGTCGGTTGGCAAGGTTTGATCATGAAATCGAAGGCTTTCCGAACAA
>CAXTDB010000062.1:0-18022 GCA_964242045.1 uncultured Leptolyngbya sp.
CGATCGCATCATTGAGCTTGCCTTGCTGAATCAACGTCAAACCTTGATTCACCTTCGATTCCGCTGACTGACTTGCAGTTTGAGCCAAAAGCAGCGGAGCCGCTTGAACTGGAAACACCACAGGGGGTAAAAACAATCCGCCTGATATTAAAACGACTTTCAAGAACGATCGGATCGACATAAAACTCTCACAGCAACTTGCAGTAATAAGGGGTGAAATTCGCTCATCGTCTTGATTCAAATCCTTTCTCCCGGTAGAGGAGAAAACGGCGCAAACTTTCTACTTTGGCACTAGGGTAAACAACGATCCGGAAATCATTTAACCAAATTTTAATTCACTCGATCGAATCGATTTTTAATTTTGATTTAAACACCCGCCTCGTATGACAAACGATAATCCAACTCGTGGACAGATTGAACGCACGATCGGACAACGCTTACAGGCACTCTTTCGAGAGCGGACTGGGCAGCGTCCCGAAAAAGTCACCTGCCAATTTTTCGATGAAAAACTTGCGATCGTTCTCGAACAAATTCTCACTCCCGCAGAACGCTTTCTCCTTGATTCTGGACGATCTGAAGCAGCGGAAAAGTTTCGCGCTGCCCTCGAAGAGAGTATTAAATCCGAAACGATCGCGCTAATCGAAGAAATCGCGACAACCTCGGTTGTGCAATTGCTCAGCAGCACTTGTTTAAAAACTGGAGTTTCAGGATTGATTGCGATTTTGAAAGAGCCGCCGAGTGTGCGTGATCCAGAAACAATTCCGAAAAGCAAACGGCGCAATGGTGCAGATCGATCATCAGATGAAAGTATTGAATAGGACATTCGAGCGGCTGTCTGGTTCAGCATGTCAATTGCGATCGAACACAGTACCTTGAAGAAGGTGTTTTTCTCGATCAATCATGTCACGCAATCCAGTTGTATTCGTTCACGGTATCACTGATACGTTTGCTTTGTTTAAAACGATGACCGAGCAGCTTGAGCGTTTAGGCTGGAAAACTTACGGTTTAGATCTACTGCCCGCAAACGGAGATTGCAAGCTCGATCGATTAGCCAACCAGTTAGCAGAATTTATCGACGCAAACTTACCCGCCGATCAGCCTTTCGATTTAGTTGGCTTTAGTATGGGCGGATTAGTCAGCCGCTATTATGTGCAGCGCTTAGGGGGAATCGATCGCGTTCAGCGATATATCACGATTTCCGCTCCGCACAATGGCACGATCGCAGCGTATCTATCTCAGCGTCCTGGTTGTTTACAAATGCGTCCGAATAGTGAGTTTATCAATGACTTAAATCGAGATGTGAAAATGCTCGATCGCATTCAGTTCACGTCGATTTGGACACCGCTTGATGGAATTATTGTGCCTGCGAATAGTTCAGTTTTACCCGTGGGCGAATCGATTCAAATCAACGTGCCGCTTCATGCTTGGATGGTGAGCGATCAGCGATCGATCAATCTCGTTGCTGAAGCGTTGCGAAAACCATTGCACCATCGAGCCGTTCATTCTATTGATTGAGCAGATAATTCAATTCATGACTCAACCATTCTTGAAACAATTGATCTAAAATTTCTCGACGCAGTTCAGCAGAAAGCTCTGCTTCGATCAGTGCATCGATCAAAATAATGTGATAGTTTTCTTCAAATTGAATCGGTCTTAATAGCTCACCGGATGTTGCGCCAAACACGATCGCTGCAATCTCAGGATGTAGGCTCCAGCGATAGAGCTTTCCTTCATAACCGCAGTGTTGGCGACGATTTAAGTCAATATCATAAAGGTGAGCCGCCTCGAAAAAACTGATTTCTCGTTCTTCGATTTGGTAAAACAATTCTTGTGCGAGTTGCTGATACGGAACCACAATTTGATAAAACGAAACTTGATCAAAATTAATGCGATTCTCGGTAAAAACGCGCTCCACTTCTGCCCCAAATAAAGATTCTTTCAGCTTATTGCTTAGAAGTCGATCGCGAATTCCAGCTTCCCATTCTTCTGCATTAATCATCTCACTCGATAACCAAGCGATCGTATCGGATGCTTTCTCTAATTGATGGGTCAACCGAAATTCATCTCCCGCCGCTTGAACTTCCGTATCCGTCACTTGCACCGCTCTTTCTTTCGCTTCTCGCTCAATAATGCGCTGAGATAGAATGCTACTGAAAGTTTCTTTAAATCGAACTGTTTTTTTTAACCAAGAAACGATTTGTTCTGATTCAATCTGAGCAGGTATAGAATTAGACATTGAAGATGCTAGCCAACTTTCTTTTGACGAAGAACCGCTTAGAGTATTGAGGGTATGTGAATTCGCCATTACTGAATTTACTCATATTAATCGATAAGAACCACCGAGAGCATTATCAAGTGCAATGTTCTCAGTGGTTTTATGTTTTTAACACAACTAAACTGTACGTCTCGATTTAGAATTCGATCGAGACGTAAGCTTTGTTGGTTGCGCTTGCATCCACAGCAACATCGCTCTTGTAAGCCTTGACATAGCTTTCAGACTGAGCCTTCTGCTTGATATCGATGTCGATAACATACTTCTTGTAGTAGCCGCCACCTTTAACAGTCGAGGTTCCAACAGATTGCAAATAGTTCAAATCAGAAATCAACATGGTGTTTTTCTCCTGTTTTTTGTCGAAGTCAGCTTGATTTACTGACACTATTACTGTATTCAAATTGAATAATAAAGTGTTGCCAACTTGGCAGTTTTTCAACATTTTATTCGAGTTTAAAACCCAACATTTAGTCCCCGTATTTTTAATGCAATAAAAAACACTAGAACTCTGAAATTTTCAGTTTCTAGTGTTTTATAGTCGGGTAAAAGATTTCTACTAAAACGGTAGATTTCCTAAGCCGATATCGATGTAGTTCCTCGCTTTAGCACGAGCAGTCGCATCGCCGTAGTATGCGACTGCTGTAGCACTTGCTAAGGATTGAGCTAATGTAACGATCGTGATTTTGTTGACCGTGAAGCCACCGCGAATCGCTTGCGGAGCCTCTTCCAAATACTCTAAACTCCGAATTTGCATGAAATTCTCCTTGAATAAAAGACCCATAAATTTCAGAAAGGGCGATAGACCGTCGCTGTTAAGAAACCGCTACCGCGATCGCGACCGCTCTACCACCTACTGCGCCCGCTGCCGCACCCGCACCCGCACCACTCCCGACTGCAATTTGAAGCAGGGTTAAGCCATTTGGGGTTGGGATGACATCGATCGCGGTCTGAATTTTTGTGCTGAAAGAAGTCGAGAAAGAAGTCGAAATCTTAGGAGCAACATTTCCTAAAGCTGAACCAGAAACCGAGCTAGATTTAGCAGCGGATTCAATAAAATCAAGATCAGAAATCGTCAAGCCACTCATGATTTTTCCTCGTGTTGAGACGGGTAAATCGCTGAAAGCATTCTTTCAAAAGCTCTCAGCGATGTTGTTAATTCGCGATCGAACTTAGTTAGGGATATCCAGCCGCGAAGGAAGATGAGAAGGAGCTAGAACTCGCCGCAACACCTGCCGCAGCACCTGTAATCGTGTAGGTTTTCGTCTTGGTAATAAAGCCGATCGCTTGAGCATCTGCACCCGCTACTGCTTTTGCAAATGGAAAGAAATATTTGCCACCACCCACAATTCCAGGTTCTGTTGTAACAACTTCTAAGTGATTCAAGTCAGCAATAATCATCAGTAAAATTCCTCGGTTAGTTGTTGGATGTCTTTAACTCAACCGCATTGATTAAGTTAAGAACAACGTATCCGAATTTCAATTTGAAAGGCTGCCAAATTGGCAGATTTATCCAACCTTCAAATCCTGAGTTTTCTAGATTTCAAATTGCGACTTAGCGCAAAGTGCTAATTTTTTACCGAAAAGCTTACTCGATTCTACTGCTGTGACTTAATGTAGAAACGGAAATACAGATATAAGCTCGTTTGAGCGAGTATTCAGTAATACTTGAAGTGCTGAATAAAATTTAGTAATTCTATTTAGCAATCAAAAGGCTTAGGTACTCGATCGAGCATTTTGCCCAATCAGGGACTTTTAACTCCATTGCAGTAGATTCGATTTGGTTAGAGAATGCTTGAAAAGTGGTCGTTCATCGCATTGCCCCACCCAGAAATTAATTTCGGACGAAACTGCAACGAGAGCGAAGCGCCTTTCGATACTTTTCAAACACCCGCTCAAAATCTAATGTTTCGGAGACTGCTAAAAATGCGCTGAAAGCTTCCGCCGCGCACATCTACTCGTCTCTGATTCATGATTTCTAGATGCTCTAGGTCTTCGATTCTGTGAACCCGATCGCGAGAATCAGCAGAACTCTTTGATCGAGCTTTGTGACCCAGAGTATGCTTCTGCGTTTGCAGGTTGTCTTTGACTAATCGATTGTAAGTCCGGTAGGGAATGTAATGCAGCGGATTGTAGCCTGCAATTTGCAGAATCAGAACACACGCCCAAGAGTATTTACCTTCTGAGATCGCCGCGATCACTTGGGTAAATTCCTCGGAAGTCATCTTTTTATCAAGATGAGACTGAAGATAAGGATTTTGCTGAGTCATAATCACCTTTTAAAACACAGGATTCAAGTCTCGTACTTAAAGGGTCAGTCCGCCATTTTGAAGCTGATGAATTGGTTCTAACAGTACATCCATCACGCTGCGCTGACGAGTCACAATCTCAACACTGGCAGTTTGTCCTGACTTGAGAAACACTTTCTGATTGTCTTTCATCACATAATTGCGATCGAGTTCGACTTCCATCCGATAAACTTGCCCCAGCTTCTCATCGGACTTCGCATCGGGTGAAATCTGCTGAACTTTACCCGAAATCACACCGTAAGTTTGATAAGGAAACGCATCGAGTTTGAGTTGAACAGGCATTCCCAGCTTGACGAGTCCGGCTTCTTGATTCGGTAACACAGCGGAAATGACCATTGGACGCTGTGCAGGAGCGATTTCTGCCACTGCTTGCCCGACCTGCACGACTTCGCCAGGATTGTGAACGTTGAGCGTAGAAATTGTGCCGCTGACCGGGGCATACAAAAAGCGATCTTTGAGTTTAGTGGTAGCAGCTTCGATCGCGGTTTGAAGCTGGCTAGCTTTCGCCCGCAGTTGCGCCAGTCGAACATTGAGTTGCTGAATTTGCTGTTCGGCTTCGAGTGCGACGTTTTGTTCTTCGGCTTGTTGTTGCGCTAATGTTTCGCGCAGACGAGTTGCTTCGGAACGCGATCGCGCTAAGTTGCCTTGATACTCGGTTAAGCTGCGTTCGCGTTCGCGTAAACCCTGCTCGGCTTGAAACACATTTTCTTGAGAAATCGCGCCTTGTTTCACCAAAGGTTCAAGGCGAGCGAGACGGGTTTGATGCGCCTCGGCATCGGACTGAAGCTGCGCTAACATCGCCTCAGTGCTACCGATCGTAGATTCAGCTTTAGTGACTTCTAGAGCTTGCGATCGCGCTTGTGCCTGAGCCATGACGCGCTTGATTTGAGACTGAAGCCGCGCTTGTCCGATCAGCATTTCCGTTTGATTTGCTTCGGTCTGAGTAGCAGACAGTTCTTTTTCTAACCGCTTGATTTCGTTTGTAGCTAAATCGGAATCGAGTTCAAGTAAAACTTGTCCAGCTTTGACTTTTTGCCCTTCGGTAACATTGATGCGCGCCACTTTGCCAAGCTCGATCGGGTTGACTTTGAAGACATCGCCTTTTGGAATCAGTCTGCCTTGAGCGCGCGCAACTTCGCTAATGCGACCAAAGTGCGCCCAAGTAAGAAAGCACAGTGAGAAAGCAAGACCGCCGCAGGTCAGCCACATTGGAAACATCGAAGGCGGATGATCAAGAACAGTTTGAACAGGCTGTGACCAATCTGAACGATGCGATCGAGCAGTTGGCTCAAGAACAGTAACAGATTGATGAGCGGTCGGCGGTTTGTCTTGAGGAATTCGATTGTACATAGGGACACCTTGATAAAGCAGAAGGTAAGACGTTGAGGTCAACTTGATCTCAGTTCGAGAGGTGGTTCGATTGTGAATTCGGCAGAGCTAGCTGAATTCCTCAGGCTGAGGAACTTTGAATCTGAAAGTCTTTTAGGGAACGAAACCGCTCAAAACACAGTAGAAAACTCATCGAACTGAGATCAACTTAAGCTAGTGCAAGTTGTTGCTGAATCAGATGGTGATAAAGTCGCTGTTGGGCAATTAGTTCGTCGTGACTGCCTTGCTCAACTAATACGCCTTTATCGAGAACTAAGATCCGATCGGCATGTCGAACCGTTGAAAGTCGATGAGCAATCACAAAGGTTGTGCGTCCTCGACTAATGCGGTTGAGATTTTGCTGAAACCGCCGTTCTGATTCGGTGTCGAGTGAGCTTGTCGCTTCATCGAGAACAAGGATCGCTGGATCGCCAAGGAGTGCGCGCGCGATCGCGATTCGTTGTCGCTGTCCGCCCGATAGATTTGCGCCACGTTCTCCAACTCTGGTGTTGTAACCGAGTGTGAGATCTTGGATAAACGAATGCGCTTCTGCAAGTTTTGCGGCTGCGATCGCGTCTTCTAAACCATATTCTGGGCGGTAAAGCTGAATGTTTTCGAGAACCGTGCCAGAGAACAAAAAGCAATCTTGCGGCACAATGCCGAGCTGCGATCGTAAAGTTGGAGGCGAAACGTGACGCACATCATGACCATCAACGAGGACTCTACCGCTGTTTGGTTGATACAAGCCTTGTAAGAGCTTCACTAACGTACTTTTTCCAGAACCACTGCGTCCGACAATTGCGATCGTTTCTCCCGCCTCGACCGAGAGAGTGAGATTTTGAAGGGTGTTGCGCTCTTCAGCATCGTCATAGCGAAACGTCACATTCTCAAATTGCACATCTCCCCGAATCGGCGGCATAACTAACATTAACCGTTGACTACTCTCTTCAGGCGGCGCAAGGAAAACATCGTTCAATCGCTCAACCGAAATCACAATTTCTTGAAGTTCATTCCAAAAGTCTACGATCGACAAGACTGGATTGATCACGTTACCAATTAGCAAATTAAAGGCGACGAATTGTCCGATCGTTAACTGTCCTTTGATCACCAAAGTTGCACCGTACCACAACAAAGCAGTACTGCCGATCGCATTAATCAAGCCTCCAGCCGATTGCAGTCCATTTGCTAGTTTCTGCGCTCGGAACTGACTGTTCAGCATCGTGGTTAAACGGTCTTCCCATCGCCAGCGAACATCGCGTTCTGCGGCTAATGCTTTCACGGTTGAAACTCCGGTCATCATTTCGACTAACTGCGAATTCTGTTCGTTGGTATCGTTAAAGACTTCGCGAGAAATGCGCTGTAGCCACGGAGTCGCGATCGCGGTTAAAATCACCAGCGGCGGAATCAAAGCCACGACTAACAGCGTTAACTGCCAGTTGTAGTAGAACATTAGCCCCAAATACAGAATCGCCATCAGCGCATCGAGCCAAGTTGAAATCGCTTGCCGCACCAGAAACATCTGCACTTTCTGGTTTTCTTGGACGCGAGTGATAACATCTCCAACTTGCCGATCTTCAAAGAACTTGAGTGGCAGTCTTAGCGCATGACCCACGAATCCACTCAATAGCGTTAGATCAAAGCGGTTCGAGAAGTAATCGAGCAGATAGCGACGCACTCCGATCAAGCCGACTCGCCAAAGGCTAAACAGCAATAAGCCGATCGCAAATACGTGCAGAGTCGCAAGGCTTTTCTGAGCTACCACGCGATCGAGAATAATCTGTGTAAACAGCGGTGTGATCAGTCCAAACAGTTGAATTAACAATGAGATGAGAATGATCTGAATCAACGTCGATCGATACGACCAAAATAGATGTCCGAATCGAAAGAAATTGCCGTCTTTCTGATCTTTGAAGGCTTTGAGTTCTGGGGTCGGAGTTAGTAAAAGCGCAAATCCTGTCCAATCTTTGAGAAAGGCTTGGTGTGAAATTTGGCGTTTTCCTCTTGCAGGATCGGCGATCAGCACTCGATTTCGAGTAACACGGTAAACCACGACGTAATGATCGCCTTGCCAATGTGCAATCCAAGGATGCTGTTCGCGCAGGCGGTTTAGGCTTGCGCGAACAGGTCGCGCCTGAAATCCGATGACTTCTGCTGCTGCTGCAAGATTTTTAAGAGTCGCTCCGGTGCGTCCGACTTTCGCGATGTTCCGTAATCCGTTGAGGCTCAATCGTTTGCCCCAATGCTGAGCAATCATCGCAAGGCAGGCAATCCCGCAGTCTGAAGTGCTTTGCTGTTCGATGTAGGGATAGCTCCGCCACGGTCGCCATCTGCGCGATCGTACAGGCGTGGGAAATTCAACGATTTCGCCTTCTTTGGGTTTCGTCTCCACTACAGGCGGTAAAGCAGGCGGCTTTTTTGCGATCGTCATCGGCTTTGTCGCTTTGGGCGCAGCAGTTGACAACAGCGTGCCTAAAACGGGTGCGATCGCGATTGCCGTCTCCCAAACCGCAGTGGGTAACTGATACACCTTCAAGGCTGTTTTGGCTTTCCAATCCGGTGAAACTGCCGTATCGCCCCAGGTTGAAAGCGTTTCATTCGGCGGCTCAAGTTCACCAGATCGGAGCCAGCAGTAACCTTGATTCGCTTCAGACTGTGCGATCGCAGTTCCAGCAGGAATTGAAATCTCATTCAACAATGAGGCAAGCTGTTGGAGTTGGGCGCTAGTGACAGCCCGATTTGCGCGATCGTAAGGTTGAGAAACACCGAGATTCGTCTGCGTTTTCAAAAAGATCGATCGCGCTCTGAGAATGGCTTGATTTGCCCAAATTTGTCGCCATTGAGGTAGTCGATCAAGCCACAATGAAAGGTTATCGATCGCAATAATGCGAGTTTCAGCGGTCGCGATCGCTTGATACTCGGTCAAGGTTTCACAGAAAGCCGAATCTTGACCAAAGGTTTCTCCAGCTTCGACAATTCCAACTGAAACTTCTCGCTGTTGTCGATCGAGACCAACGAGGCGAACTCGACCCGTCTCAACGAGACAAAAGCACTTCGTAGAAATTGCGTCTCCGAGACTAAATTGATCAACTTTGGCAGTTCGACCCAGTTCTTTTGCTAAAGCAGAGTCAATTTGAAGAAACTGAATCAAGGCTTCTTCATGAAATCGAGGCTGGGCTAGGGGCAAATCTGCACTAATCCGGTCGTGCATGACGAATTCCTCAAGATAAATCATCGCCCATAAAACATGGAACGATCGCGTTTAAATGTCGGTGCAAAAATCGTGCTGCGTTTCAATTCAACTCACTTAAACTGAGGCACTAACAGGGCTGTAGCAAAATAAATTGCAGTTCAATACTTTGCTTCGGAAAATCTATTTTGATCAACAACTACAGCAATCTAAGTATCTAAGAACTGAGTATCTAAAAACTAAATCAAAGTTCACCGTGGCTAACCCCCCTAGTTGACATCAAAGGCGTTGCAGTAGCGGCGCGATCGGAGCGTTGCGGACAGAGAAGCATCTCTCGATCGAAGGTTTAGAGGCAAACAAACGAATGGATCATAGAATTGCTTAAGACAGCAGCTATAGCAAACAAGAAGCGCTGAACGAAAACTGAGACTTGCCAACCTAACTTTGTACCTACAAAGCTTCACAGTCGAACCAAAGCGATCAGACTGCTTTGAGTTCTCCACAACTCTAAAGAATCAATTAAATACTGTCAAGTCAATTACAGAAATTTGTCTCTACATTTTTACAGTCGTTAATATTCTGGTTTTTCAACGGCTAATACTTCTTAAGGTAGAGCATAAATGCCTTACTTTGTGTTGATTGCGATGCCCATTCTTCTCAGCAATCTACAATATTAGGAGCAGATTATTTCGTTGTCTAATTATTCGCATGTATTAATAAAGCGGATGAACTTGTTCTCGCAATCCTGATAGCTTCGGCTGCCTTTATAGAAGGATATAGATGTAATTACTAGCACTTAATAAACTGAAGTAACTGCAAGAAAGTTAGAGCAATTCTATAATTAAAATCAATTCATAGGTTTCGATTGCAAGCAAAGTAGAAGCGGTGATAATCGATCGAACATTCTATGTTCAGGCTTCGCAAAAAACGATCGATACAACAGCGCTACATTCAAACTTGCCCCTGATTCAAGCCCCCAACCCCAGCAAGATGATCTATGCTGGAAAACGTCGATACGTCCGGTACACGCAAGCGTGCCTGCTTCTCTCGCTATGTTAATTCTTCCTCCCGACCTGCAAACCCGCCTCGCTGGACCTTTGAAAATTGGTAGCTTCGAGGTAAAAAGCCGCGTGTTGCAATCTCCACTATCGGGCGTGACGGATCTCGTGTTCCGGCGATTGGTGCGTCGTCATGCACCCGATTCGATGATGTACACCGAAATGGTCAACGCCACAGGCTTGCACTATGTCAAGGAACTTCCAATCCTAATGGAAGTTGATCCAAACGAACGCCCGATCAGTATTCAACTGTTTGATTGTCGTCCTGATTTCCTTGCAGAAGCGGCTCAAAAAGCAGTCGGTGAAGGTGCAGATACGGTTGATATCAACATGGGCTGCCCGGTGAACAAAATCACTAAAAACGGTGGTGGCTCCTCTTTACTGCGACAGCCAGAACTTGCAGAAGAAATTGTACGATCGGTCGTCAATGCTGTCGAAGTTCCTGTCACCGTCAAAACGCGAATCGGCTGGACAGACAAAGAGATCAACATTCTCGATTTTGCGAAACGCATGGAGGATGCAGGCGCAAAAATGATTACCGTTCATGGACGCACTCGCGCTCAAGGTTACAACGGTGCTGCAAAGTGGGAATGGATCGCCAAAGTCAAAGAAATTCTCTCGATTCCGGTGATTGCAAACGGCGATATTTTCTCGGTCGAAGCGGCTGTAAAATGTCTAGAATTCACCCAAGCAGACGGAGTGATGTGTTCGCGTGGAACTCTGGGCTATCCCTTCTTAGTGGGCGAAATTGATTACTTTCTCAAGACCGGAATCGAAAAGATTAAACCAACTCCGATCGAGCGTTTAGAATGCGCCCGTGATCATCTTCAAATGCTTTGGGAATACAAAGGCGATCGCGGAGTCCGTCAAGCTCGAAAACATATGACTTGGTACTCGAAGGGTTTTGCAGGTGCGGCAGAACTGCGGGGACAATTGAGCGTGATTGAAAACGTGAATCAAGGCTTAGATTTGTTAGAGAAAGCGATCGATCGACTTGCTCGATCGGGTTGGCAAGAAGAACCGGAACCAGAACTGCTGCCAGTATGAATGAGAAACTCACAGCACTGCTTGAGGAACTGAGACAAGGTTTAGAAGAACTTTATGGAGAACGCTTTGTTCGGCTCGTTCTCTATGGCTCTCAAGCTCGCAACGAAGCGACTGAGGATTCTGATATCGATGTGATGGTGATTCTGCGTGGAACTATTTCTCCAGGCAATGAGATCTTTAGGATGGGTGGGCTTGTGACTGAGCTAAATCTAAAATACGACGAGTTGATTGCAGCTTTTCCGATCTCAGAGCTTGATTTTAAGCAGCGAACCACCTCTTTTATGAACAATGTTCGCAAGGAGGGGATTGCTGTATGATCCGACTTCTATGAATCAAATTTCGCGTTTACTCGCTCGTGCCAATGAGGAATTAGTCGCGGCTGAACTGCTGTATGTGAACCATCTCGATCGTGTTTGCATTTCTCGCTGCTACTATGCAATGTTCTATGCGGCTCAAGCTTAGTTAGCTTCTAAATCGATTGAAAGTCGAACTCATCGCGGAGTGATTCAGCTTTTCAATCAGCACTTTATTAGAACAGAGGAGCTTCCAAAAGACTTCGCACGATCGCTAAGTGAAACCTATGCGTTACGACAGCTCAGTGATTACGATGATGACGAATTGACCCATGAGCAGGCTGAGACTACTTTAGAGTTAGCACGCTTATTTGTGAATCGTGCAGAGCAAAGGCTGCTCACATCTTAATAAATGAATAAAAGAAATTACGCCAATTCTATCTGTGATTGCGGCAGCGTTACGATCGCAGTTGTGCCTTGATTGATTTGACTTTCGATCTGAATTTGTCCGTTATGATTTTCGACGATTGCTCGCGCGATCGCTAAACCCAATCCCGATCCGCCCGTCGCTTTTGTTCTCGCCGGATCAACGCGATAAAATCGATCGAATAAATTCGCGATCGCATCTTCTGGAATTCCAATTCCCGTATCAATCACTTTTGTTTGCAATCCCGATTTTATTGGTGTCAGTTCTACGGTGATTTCTCGCTGCTCTGGTGTGTATTTAATCGCGTTGCTAATTAGATTCGTAAACAGTCTCGACATCTGATCGCGATCGCCTTGCAGCCAGTATTCCAAACTGCGATCGACTTTGAACGACAGCGAAATTTCCTTTTCTGCTGCGGTCATGCCTTGTTCTTCTAACACTTCATCGAGCAATTCATCGAGTTCGATCGCGCTGCGCTGCGGTTGAACAATACCGCTATCTTGACGTGCCAAAAACAGCAAATCATCGACTAGCTTTCCTAAGCGTCGAGTTAAGCGTTCAATCACTTGTAAATGCTGTTGTTGCGTTTGTGGATCTGGATTTGGATCAGATAATGCAACCTGCACATTTGTTTGAATAATTGCGATCGGGTTTCTCAGTTCATGAGAAGCATCAGCGGTAAATTGCTTCAACCGTTGATAAGATTCGCGAATCGGCTGCATGGCAATTCCTGAAAGAAACCACCCGATCGCCGCTACAATTCCAATGATCGTCGCGGTTCCAATACTTAAATCCAGCACTAACTGACGAGTCGGCTTCGTTACTTCAAACCAAGGATGACTCACGCGCAAATAGCCCAACACCCGCCGCCCGACCTGAACTCGCTCGGTGACTTGCCGCAAAAGCTGTGTATCTGAGACATGCACCGTTTCACCATCTTGGTTGAGATGCAATGGAACAGAAAGCGGTTCTGCAAAGGTTGACCAAAGCTGATTTCCGTTCGGATCAAACCATTCGAGATCAATGTGATCATCTTCGAGTGAAATCGAATTATCGCGAAAACTAGCTTCAACATTCACGCTCACCTGATCGCCCTTGGCTTGAATCACGAGCGATCGCTGAACCACTTCTGCAACATGATTCAGCGTGTCGTCAATTCGCTCGATTAAGGTCGATCGCACATAGAAATAGAACCCGGTCGCAAACAGCAACAGCAACACTGCTGTTACCGTGGTATACCAAAGCGCTAATCGTCGCCGCGTTGTTTGAAACATACATCATTTGCTAAATGGCGCTACTATTCTTTTGCTGCGTTCTTTCAACCCATGGCTCATCCCTTCCAAGGTTTCATAGAAGAACTATATCTGAAATATCGTAATCTCAAAGACGGTACAGTTGCCAGCTACATTCCAGAACTTGCAAAAGCCGATCCAAACTGGTTTAGTATTTGCGTTGTCACCATTGATGGACAGGTGTTTGAAGTCGGAGATTCGAGTCAACTGTTCACCATTCAATCGATTTCAAAAGTATTCGCTTATGGAATGGCACTCGAAGATCGCGGACGAGAAACTCTACTGAGAAAAGTCGGAGTTGAGCCAACGGGCGATCCGTTTAATTCGATTATTCGACTCGATGAAAACTCAAAGCGTCCGGACAATCCGATGGTGAACGCAGGCGCGATCGCAACGACCAGTTTGATTCAAGGATGCAATTCTACCGAACGAGTCAATCGATTGTTAGAAATGTTTCGGAACTATACAGGTCGCGATGTTTTTATTGATATTTCTGTGTTCATGTCTGAACGCACAACCGGACACCGTAATCGTGCTTTAGCGCATTTAATGTACCACTTTGGCATGATTGACGAAAAAATCGATGAAGCGTTGGATCTTTATTTTCAACAGTGTTCTATTTTAGTCAACTGTCATGATTTAGCAGTGATGGCAGCAACGTTAGCAAATAAAGGAATTAATCCGATCACACACGATCGCGCTGTTACTATCAAATACATTCGCGATATTTTGTCTGTAATGTACACCTGCGGCATGTATAACTATGCGGGTCAATGGGCTTATGAAGTGGGCATTCCTGCAAAAAGCGGCGTTTCCGGCGGAATTATTGCAGTCGTTCCTAATCAAGTTGGCATTGCTGTCTTCTCTCCATTGTTAGATATCCACGGAAATAGTGTGCGCGGCATTCGAGTCTGTGAAGAACTCTCCCGCCGCTTTGAACTGCATATGTTCGATCTACCAATGGGCTGTACACATTTTCTCCAGAAGCTTTCAAGCAAAGATTCGTCAACATCAGCTTGAGACTTCCCGGATCGAGTGTACGGTTAAAGATAGGAACTAAGGGGACGAACAATGACAACGCAACGACAGCGAAAAACTCCCGCTCAAAATGGCAAAGCTCCGACGATCGCAGCAGAAGCGAGTTCTTCTAATCATGCAGAACAGCTGACAAAAATTGACGAGTTGAAACACGAGCTAGAACAATCTCAACAAAGCGAAAAACAGCTTCAACAGACGATCGAACAATTGCAAACTCAGATCAAAGAACAAACCTCGATCGTTCAAACGCTTGAAACCGACATCGAAAAAGCAAATCAAGTTCAATCTGAACTAAAGCAAGCTCAGCAAACCGCATTGAAGTTAGCCGAAGAAAATAAAAAGCTGATTGCAGAAAATCAGCAGCTTCAAGCCGACGCTGAAGACGCGCAAACAAAGGTCAAACACGCTGAAAAAACTGCCGCGAATAAAGCCTCGCATCTTCACACCGAACTTGAACACGCTCAGAAAGATGCACTAAAGCTTGCGGAAGCAAACCAGAAGTTAATCGAAGAAAACAAGCATCTTCAAGCCGATGCTAGAAAAGCCGAGCAAATTCGTGCTGAACTTGCCCAGGCTCAACAAACCGCGCTGCAACTCGCAGACTCAAATCAAAAGCTAATCGAAGAAAATCAAAAGCTCAAAGAAAAACCCCCTGAACCCAAATCAAAGTTAGCCTCGATGCCTAAAGCCCCTGTAGAGGATACAAATCTAAGAAGTCATCAGGAGATCCTAAGAAGGCGACAAGCGGCTGCCTTGGCTCATCCGATCTTTCCGAATGATCCTGCACCTCCTAAAGTATCGGATCAAGAAATTGGCTGGTTTGATTAGTTGAATCGATCGCGATCGTGCGGTGCTTCAAAGTCAATCTCAGGTCCGATCGGGACAATTCGAGTCGGGTTAATCTGAGTTTGACTCATGTAATAGTGCCGTTTGATGTGATCAAGATTGCAGGTCGGTTTAATCTGTGGATGCTGATATAGCTCTTTGAGATAGTTCCACAAGTTCGGATAGTTCACAATCCGACGCACATTGCACTTAAAGTGGCTGTAATAAACCGAATCAAAGCGCAGCAGCGTTGTAAACATACAGATATCGGCTTCAGTTAGTTGATTCCCGCAGAGATAGCGCTGATCAGCTAACACTGTCTCCCAATGATCTAAATTCTGAAAAAGTTCTGTCACCGCTTCTTCATAGGCTGCTTGAGTCGTCGCAAAGCCCGATCGATAAACGCCGTTATTCACGGGCATGTAGATTTTATCGATCGTGTCATCAATTTGCTGCCGTAAAGCTTGTGGGTAAAGATCAATCTCTCGCGTTGCGAATTCGTTAAACTCCGTGTCGAACAGGCGAATAATTTCGCGCGATTCATTGTTGACGATCGTGTGCTTTTCTTTATCCCACAGCACCGGAACCGTAATCCGTCCGGTGTACTTCGGATCAGCTTTGAGATAAATCTCTTGCAGATATTCCGCATGATTCACCGCATCCGGAATCGCTCCAGGTGCTTCTGAAAAGAACCAGCCTTTGTCGCTCAACACGGCATCCACGATCGACAATCCGATCGCAGAATCTAATCCTTTGAGCGATCGCAAAATTAGCGTTCGATGTGCCCAAGGACAAGCCAGCGACACATAAAGATGATATCTTCCTGATGCCGCTTGAAAGCCGCTTGAGCCATCTGCTGTAATGCGATCGCGGAACTTCGTGGGGGTGCGATTAAATTTGCCGCTTTCGTCGCGTTCATTCCAATCGGTCGTCCACTTTCCGTCTACCATCATTCCCAACGCCATATCCAATCCCCAATGCCATCACACATCAGGTTAGTACAACTTCTTTCACAGGAACTCTTTCTTTGGATGTCAGCGCCGCATCACAAATTATTGCTTCTAAATTTGGCATTTCCTGCCAACAGTGAGTGCAAAACCAATACACTTTGCCATGACGAACGTGACGCAGAAGTCTTTCAGAACAGCAAGGACATTCAGGCATGACTTTTAACCATAGTTTGAATAGAGATAGCACCACTTTGGGTCTTCACTCCAGACTCACCTTAAAAGATAGAAGAGTGAAATAATGTGCGCCACAGGAGAGTTACCCGTTGTTTGGGTGGAGTTCCCTAAATCAGCACGTTAATTTTAGTAATGCTTTCTTCGATTAAAGAATTGTTTTGCAAACCATCAAATAAGCTGATTGTTATTAAAAAAATCAGAATCTACTTCAATTTTAATTCCAGCGTTTTGTGTCAGAAAATACTTGAAATCTATGGCTAATTATGCGATCGACATTCACAACTGGGGTCAACTGCTGCTGCGATTAGGAAGCGCGCTTTTAGCAGGCGGCGCGATCGGCTGGGAACGCCAACAGCGCCACAAATCCGCAGGACTCAGAACCCACATGCTCGTGAGCCTCGGAGCCGCGCTTTTTGTCTTAGTGCCGATCGAGGTCAGTGGCTCAGTTGATAGCGTCAGTCGTGCGATTCAAGGTGTAGCTGCGGGGGTTGGGTTTTTGGGAGCCGGAGAAATTTTGCATCGATCGCGTCCCAACAGTCGTAACCAAGAAGTCAAAGGCTTAACTTCTGCCGCGTCGATCTGGGTGACCGCCGCTTTAGGCATCACCGCAGGAGCAGGACTCTGGGAACTTACAGTTCTAGGAACCCTGCTGACTCTGATCACGCTTGTCGGTGTGAAACGGCTCGAAAAAATGTCGGTGATTTCCAGTCGAGAGGATTCGGAAGAATAAAAATATCAGGTTTCAGCGATTTTGCTGAACGATCGTGATTGATGTTGGAGATCGCGAGTAGACTGGTTATAACTAAAATAATTCGCTAATTTTCGATCAACTAAATTTATTTTTTATCTAAAGTTATCGCTGCCATAGAAAAGCACCTTTAGTGACTTAACCCTTGTTGTCCTGCTGCTGCCTTGCGTCTGATGAATGCTGATACTTTTGATCGCGGTTCTAATGCTTGCCCAGTTTGCCATCGCACCGGAGGACTGCCCTCGGTTAAATCGGTCGGCGGTTTATTAACCTGTCCGCATTGTCGATCGCGCTTAGTCGTGAGTCTAAGCGGTCATTATGTGCGCGATCCGTTTCGAGCAAAAAAACTATCCAGCCAGCAACTCCGTAAGCAGAGTCGCCCGATCGCTAGAATTCTCAGAGATTCTGGCATTGCAAAACACTCTTCTTTGATCGCGATTGTCGGCAGTTTGATCGTAGTCGGCTTTTCGGTGTCGGTCTTAAGCCGAGCCGAAAGATTACCCGATTGGGTGCAGCAAGTCATGCTCAAGGAGTCAGAAACAAAAGACTGAGCTGACGAGCATTAAGAATCGTTAAGGCAGGAGTGAGTGCTTCCTCACGATTTCTGTAACGCTACGTAACAAAAATCCGCGAGTTTTTTATCAATTTGTATCGGATGCGCGTTGAAATGCGCTTTATGTCTACGTTTTCTGGTAAAAACACAGATGTAGATTAAATACATTTCGCGATCGTAAAGCCGAGAAAATCGCTTCATAAAGCGTTACATTCTTCAGCTTGGTTCAGGTTCTTTAATCTGAATTGAGTGCTGCGATCGCTGGTTGTTTTAAGCAGAGAACACGCCTAAAGGAGTCTGATCGCATGTTCACTCACGTCAAGCCCACCGTTCGACACATTGTTCCTGAGAACCAGGCAGGACGGTCTTTACTCAAGGTGGTCTATGTCGTGTTAGAGCCACAGTATCAAAGTGCGCTCTCCGC
>CAXTDB010000063.1:0-17228 GCA_964242045.1 uncultured Leptolyngbya sp.
AGAGGGCGATCGTATAATACGATCGCCCTCTTTTTCCCACTCAGCTTTATGCTGACGGCACGAGCCGCTTTCTCAACGACTCAGCCCGTCGCTTTGCTGTCTGATTCGTCGGTTCAATCTCCAAGGCTTGCTCATACATTTCTAATGCCTGAGCTGCTAACTGTTTTCGCTCATACGAGTGTCCTAAGTTATTCAACGCGGTTACATACTCAGGCACAAGTTTCAGTGCTTCTTTGTACTGGCGAATCGCGAGATCATACTGTTCTTGAGCAAAGTACGCAAATCCCATCGCGTTATACACTGCGGCAAGATCTTGACCTTCGAGCGTTTCAAGCTTGATTGCTTTCTGAAACTGAGCGATCGCTTGAGCAAATAAACGCTTATCGAGCAAAATGCTACCAAGTTCATAATATTCTTCAGCCGTGCCTTTCTCTTTGTTGAGCTTGCTTTGAAGGCGAGACAGGGCGCTTTCGATTCGACGAGTTCTGAGAACCTGCCGAGCGACGAAGAAAGCAGCACTAGCGAGTAAAACGAGCAAAAGGGAAATGTAAAGAATCGGAGAGGCTGCACTGTCCATAGGAGTTTGTCGATCGCGAATTTTAAGCTTCTGTTTCAGGGTATCTCAAGGAAGTCCCCAATAGGTAGCCCGTTGTTGTAGCCAACCTTCAGATTTCCAACGACGCAGAATTTGATCGACGCTGCGGCGCAACTGGTCAGATTCAATCCCTTTGGGAAAGACGATCGCTAATGGCTCCGTTGAAATCCGAAACGGTAACACCCGGTATTCAGGAAATTCTTGCGCCCAGCCTACGAGAACGCTGACATCTGCGGCAAAGGCGATCGCTTTTCCCGATTCGATCAACTGTTTTCCAGCTTCGTAGGATTCGACTCCGACTAACTTGGTTTGAGGGAATCGATAGCGTAAGGTTGCGATCGTGCTGGCGTTGTTTAGAACTGCGATCGTTTGATTGGTTAAATCCCGCTGTGTTTGAATTGCCGCGTTTTTCGTAATGATCCCAGTTCCATCTAGATAGTAGGGTTCGCTAAATGCAACGATTCGAGCACGCGAGGAATTCGCAGTGATGCGCGCGATCGCGAAATCTACTTTTTCATCGGTGACAACCGAAAGACGATCGCGATTACTCACGAGTTTGAACTCGATCGCGGTTGATCGTCCGAGTAATTCTTGGGCGAGTCGTTGTGCAATCTCAATCTCGAAGCCTTGAAGATTGCCTTTGGCATCGCGAAATCCCAGCGGTCGAACGTTATCTTTCACCGCCACGATTAGCTTATTGCGCTGCGAGATCGTGCTGAGATCCGCAGCAAACAAAGATGGGGACACAACGAACTGTGCCCCCACCCAAGACAAACTCAAAACCGCGACGAATCGCTTTTTCATCTATGCCTGAACTGCTTTCTCGACCACTTTTGCAAATCCATCGGGATCAAGAATTGCGAGTTGTGCCAGCATTTTACGGTTAATCAAAATGTCCGCTTTTTTCAGCTTACCGATCAGTTGGCTGTAGCTGATTCCTTGCTGACGTGCCGCTGCATTAATCCGAGTAATCCACAGCCGACGAAAATCACGTTTCTTTTTGCGACGATCGCGATACGCATTTCGCAACGCTTTCATCACCTGCTGATTTGCAGTGCGGAACAACCGAGAGTGAGAGCCACGAAAGCCCTTTGCGAGTTTCAAAATCTTCTTGCGGCGTTTTCGAGCCACATTGCCGCGCTTCACCCGTGCCATGTTTCAATTATCCTTGACTAAATTTTATGCGCCTAATTTTTGTACATATCGTGTCTGAGCCAGCCCTTAAAGATAAGGCATCATCAACCGAACGTTTGCTTCGTCCCGCTCGTTCACTAAGTCTCCGCCTGCAATTCGACGGCGGCGGCTCATACTCTTATGAAACAAAAGGTGATTTCCGTGGGTGCGACGGCGCTGGATCTTGCCACCGCCCGTTGCTTTGAAACGCTTTTGTGCAGATTTACGGGTTTTCAGCTTCGGCATGGGTTTGCTCTAATTCGACACAGCTTTCAATCTTACTATGACTTTTACAATTCAGGCAAATTCAATTCCTTCTAATCAGCCAGAGCAATTTAGTTCATTAGAAAATAAGAGATATAAATTTTATTCTATGCTAACTGAGGGAATATTCTGAAGCCCTGTCTATTCCGTTCGGATACCGTAAGGGCTTAGCGTTATAAGTAACGCAACTGCGCTTGCAAATCGCTAGTTTTGGGCACGGTTAGTTATTCGGATTTTTTGTGTGGTGAGGTTAAGACGATATGACAATCAACAAATTCAAGTTCAATCAGCAGATCGGTGTGATTAGCGTGTTGGCAGGTTCGATCAGCTTGTTTGCCACAAGCGCAATTGCATCACCAGCCCAAACGATCAGTCCTCCGGCAGCTGCAAACATAACCGCTCAACCGAGTTCAGTAGCCGAAACGACGATACCGTCGGCAGCCGCAAGCGCGATCGCTCAATCGAGTCCGCAGTTGAGTCAAATCACTTCAGTCGCTCAACTGAGTGAGGGTTCGGCTAAATCGATGGGACAAGTGACTTCGGTTTCGCAGCTTTCGGATGTGCGTCCTACAGATTGGGCGTTTCAAGCGTTGCAGTCGCTAGTCGAGCGTTATGGGTGTATTGCGGGATATCCCGATCGCACTTATCGCGGTAATCGGGCACTGACGCGATACGAATTTGCCGCTGGGCTGAATGCGTGTCTCGATCGCGTCAACGAATTGATCGCCGCTTCAACGGCTGATTTGGTCAAAAAAGAAGATTTAGCAACGCTGCAAAAACTTCAAGAGCAATTCGCCGCAGAATTGGCGACTTTGCGCGGTCGCGTAGACTCTTTAGAAGCCAGAACCACAACGCTCGAAAAGCAGCAGTTCTCGACGACAACCAAACTTGTAGGCGAAGCAATCTTCAGTCTTGCGGGGGCATATGGAGGTTCTCCGACCGGACGAGATGCAAATACGGTGTTCAACAACCGAGTTCGATTGAACCTCCAAACCAGCTTTAGTGGAAAAGACCTGCTGATCACTGGGCTGCAATCGCAAAATTTTGGTGCAAGCGGATTAGTCGGTAGCGGTTCTAGTCTGGGTGGAACTCTCGGACTAGCTGATCCAGTTTTCGGCTCTTCTAGCAATGTCAAACTGGCTTATGAGCCACAGTTTCCGACGGTTGACCCATCGACTTTAAGCCCGAAAGGAGCAGGAAACAGCACCACGCTTTACAAATTGCTCTACATCTTTCCAATCGCCAATAAAATCACAGCATTCGCTGGCACAAACGCAGAAGTTTCGGATGCCTTCCCGTCGATTCTGCCTTGGGCAAGTGAAGGACAAGGTGCAATCTCTCGATTTGCATCGCTTCCTGCGGCTCAGCGAGTCTCTGGTGGAACTTCTCAAACCGGATTGGCAGCGGCAGCGGGGCTGATCTTCAATATCTCTGACGCGATCGATTTTCGGGCGCTATACGGCTCAGTCAACGCAAACCTACCCTCTAATTTCGGTTTAGGCGGGATCTTCACGGGTAATGCAGTCACTCCGTTAGGTGCGGGTGTGGGCGGCGGTAGCTACGTGGTCGCAGGTCAACTCACGATCAAGCCTTCCGAGGCATTCAACATCGGGCTGAACTACGCCAACAGCTATCACCAAATCAACATTTTGGGAACAGGCTTGAGCAATTCGGACATCAACTCGGTCTTCTTACCGGGCAGTCTGACAGGAGTACCAGGCTTCGCCGCCAGTTTAAACAACGGGATTCGGCTGAACACGCTCGGCGCATCTGCCTCGTTCCGATTGAGTCCAAATATCACGTTGGCGGGTTCCTACAGCTACATTTTCGCGAATTTAGTGGATGTGGGCGCGCGAACGAATTTTGATACCTGGCTCGTGGGACTCTACGTTACCGATTTGCTGAAGAAAGGCAATTCAGCAGGACTTATTTTTGGTCAGCCGCTGAAGCGGGTTTTGGTCGGCGGTGCGGCAATTAATCCTGAGAACCGCACTCCGTATCAGATTGAAGGCTTCTTCAATTTCCGGGTGAACGACAATCTCAGCATTACGCCCGGTGTCTTCGCGATCTTTAATCCTGAAGGACAAAGCGCGAACGATACGGCGATCGTGCCTGTGATTCGGACGACCTTCTCATTCTAAGGATGACGGGGGGTTAGGGAGTGACGTGATTCTAGTTCTTACTCTCTACCCCCCACCTCAAAAAAACGAGCCACTCTAAATTTTTTCGCTAAACTTGGGAAGGAAGAACAGTTCTGCTGTTTGACCAAACTTCATGAAATCAGTCGTTTCATGAGAAGTGGGCAGTCGTCCCACTTTTTTTATGTGGAGAAGTTGTTCGATGGCGCATCCTTTGATTCCTCAAATTTTAGAAATGGCGGCTCCGGTGGCGGAGTCGATCGATCTAGAAGTGGTTCATGCGGTGTTTCAAACGAATCAAAGTCCGCCAGTGTTGCGGATCGATGTCAGGAACAAGCAGGAGGATACCGGACTCGATGACTGTGAACGCATGAGTCGCGCTCTAGAACCGCTTTTAGATGAATTGCTCCCAGATCAGTACGTTCTCGAAGTGTCTAGCCCTGGAATTTCTAAGTTGCTCACCAGCGATCGAGAATTCATTTCCTTTCGAGGTTTTCCCGCATTAGTCACAACTTCCGAACCGTATCAAGGTCACATTTATTGGCAAGGAAACCTGATTCGACGCGACGAAGCCAACGTCTACATCAGCAAAAAAGGACGCACGATCGCGCTACCAAGAACGATCATTTCTAGCGTTCAACTCATCGAAGGCGAAGACTGATTTTGCTTGACAACTCAATATTTACGGAGATTTTCCTATGTCAATGGTCGCTCTGCCCGGACTCAAAGACATGATCGACGGCATCAGCCGCGAACGCAATTTGCCCAAACTCTCAGTTCAAGCCGCGCTCAAAGAAGCCCTAATGAAAGGGTATGAGCGATTTCGCCGCACTCAGCGGATCGACGGAGACGGATTTGACGAGGAATATTTCGACAACTTCGAGGTCGAACTCGATGTCGAAGAAGAAGGGTTTCGGGTGCTGGCAACAAAAACGATCGTCGAAGAAGTTGGCAATCCAGATCACCAAATTTCACTCACGGAAGTTCAAGAAGTCGCCGCTGAAGCGCAAACGGGCGATACAGTCGTTTTAGATGTGACTCCAGATCAAGGCGATTTTGGACGAATGGCAGCGATTCAAACCAAGCAAGTCTTGGCGCAAAAACTTCGAGACCAACAGCGCAAACTGATTCAAGAAGAGTTCCAAGATTTAGAAGGCACAATTCTGCAAGCGAGAGTTCTACGATTCGAGCGGCAATCGGTAATCATGGCGGTTGTGAGCGGATTTGGTCAGCCCGAAGTCGAAGCCGAATTATTGAAACGCGATCAGTTGCCGAACGATAACTACCGCGCCAATGCAACCTTTCGGGTGTATTTGAAAAAAGTTAGCGAAGGATCGCATCGCGGACCTCAATTGCTCGTGTCGAGAGCCGATGCGGGCTTAGTGGTCTACTTATTTGAGAACGAAGTGCCTGAAATCCAAGATGATGTCGTGCGGATCGTGGCAGTCGCCCGCGAAGCGAATCCGCCTTCACGTCACGTTGGTCCGCGCACCAAAATTGCGGTAGACACGCTAGAACGCGATGTCGATCCGGTTGGCGCTTGTATTGGAGCGCGTGGCTCTCGAATTCAAGCGGTCGTAAACGAACTGCGCGGCGAAAAAATCGATGTGATTCGCTGGTCGCCTGATCCAGCAACCTACATCGCCAATGCGCTCAGTCCGGCACGAGTCGACGAAGTTCGCTTAGTCGATCCCGAAGGTCGTCAAGCCCACGTTTTAGTCGGAGAAGATCAACTGAGTTTAGCGATCGGTAAAGAAGGGCAAAACGTCCGCCTCGCCGCTCGTCTCACGGGTTGGAAAATCGACATCAAAGACAGCCGTAAATACGATGCTGAGGCAGAAACCGAGAAAATCACAGCCGCGATCGAAGCGCGTCGTCAATCTCAACCTGCGATCGATGAATACGACGAAGATGAGGAACTTTACGAAGAAGAGGAAGTCACTCCAGTTTTAGAACCCGAACTCGAAGAACAGCAAGCGTAGAGGCAAAATAGAACGGTAGGATCACAATCCCCGTCTCATGCCACCGAATCATCGTCGCTGTCTCAGTTGTCGCAAAGTCGCACCCAAAGAAAATTTTCTGCGAGTGGTGCGACTTTATCCGTCTCATGAAATCTCGATCGATCACGGCATGGGTCGATCGGCTTATCTCTGTCCAAATCTAAATTGTATTCAAGCTGCACAAAAGAAAGACCGTCTTAGCCGTGCCCTCAAAGCTCCCGTTCCGCCTGAGATTTATCAAAGTTTGAAGCAAAAGCAGGCTGAGGTTCATTCGGTTACGCAACCTGAGCTATACTAGATATAGCGTTCGCTTACCAGTTAAACGATCGAATTATTTCAATTTAGTCTACCGATTCCGTCCTATCGTAGGAGATTCGCCGTCCCTTGCTCTGAGATGTTTTCTGTATCCTCTCTTCAGTTTTATTGCTTCAGAGCAGCTCAGGCATGACATCTAGGGAGGGTGACTCATCACCAGTAATTGACACGATCGAATCTTTGGTCGCGCTGCCATTTTTCGAGCAAATTGCTGCTTGATTCATCAGCGACTTCGTTTCTAAGCTACCATTCAACCAAGGGGGTATTCTCTTCTTCAAGTTTACCAACGCAGATCATCTGCAATAACCGAGTAAAACCTGTCGTTTTAGTCAAAACAGAAGGTCAATATGTAACACCAACGATCGAATGAGGGAAAGAGTGGATGAACAACGGCAAAGTCAGAATTTACGAGCTATCCAAAGAATTGAACCTAGACAATCGAGACATTCTCGCCATTTGTGAACAACTGAATATCGCGGTCAAGAGCCACAGCAGTACGATCACTGAAACCGAAGCGGAACAAATCCGCGCCGCCGCTGAGAAATACGCTGCTAGCCAGCCTTCTCCAGCCAGTCGTGCCTCTGCCCGCCCATCTGCCCCACAATCTGTTGAATCAAGAAAGAAAACGCCCTTGAATATCCAGAAGAAACAGCAAATTTTAGAAATTCGTCGTCCGATTACGCGATCGACTGCCGCTGCGGAAGCCTCCGAACTTCGCACTCCCCCACAGCCGCCTCAGTCTTCTCCTGCGGCACAGCCTTCGACCGCTAAATCAGCGGAGCCAGCTCGCCCGGCTCGTCCAGCTTCGGTTCCAGAGCGTCCCGCTCCGGTTGCTTCAGAACCGCAACCCGTTGCCGAACCGACTCCAGATCCTCAAGAGAACGCAGAGCGCGGTGCAAACCTTGAAGCTGCTGCTACACCTAAAGCTGTCAAAGCGGCAGTGCCACCTGTTCAGGCGGAGCCTACGCCTGCGCGCCCCGCGCCTGTTCGCTCTGTTGCACCCCCCGTTAGCAAGCCTGTTCTGAAGCGCGATAAGCCTGCGGATAGTCTAGAAAATCGGCAACCCGCCCGCGATCCTAAAGGCGAGAAAAGTCAGCGTCCGACGATCAATAAACGTCCAGGCGCACCGACGAAACCCGGAGAAGCTGCTGCCAAACCTCAGCAAATCGTTGAACTTCGTCGACCCAAGCCTGTACAAGCGGCGGATGATGGGGTCACGCTGGATGGCGCAGCGGCTCCAGTGCTACGATCGCGCCCCGTGAAGCCGACGCAGCCTGAACCTGCTGCCGCTGGCGCACCAGATCTAGCGCTGAATAAACCGACTCCACCGAAGCGGCGAACTAAAGGCTGGGAGGAAGAGGAAGAAGAAGTCCAAGAGATTCCTGACAAAGCTGCGAAACTCGGCAAAGGTAAGCGTCGTGGACAGCCGAAAATTCAGGACGAAGACGAGGATGATTTCGATCTACTCAACGAGGACGAAGAAGGAACGGTCAGTTCTGCTCAAGTCAGTTTGTCGCTAGCCCGTCCTGCGAAACCTAAAGGTCTACCGGGACAGCAGCAAGTTAGACCTGTCGCCGTGACTGCTGCTCCAACTCAGCGCAAACGGAATAACTTCCGCGATCGCCGCGATCGACGAAATGAAACTGAAAAAGCAGAACGTCCAGAAATCGTTTCGCTTTCAGGTGGATTAACTGTTCAAGAGTTGTCCAATCTGCTTGCAGTTCCTCCCACTGAAATCATTACCAAGCTGTTTATGAAGGGCATCGCTGCTACGATCACGCAGATGCTCGATGTCGGAACTGCAACGA
This sequence comes from uncultured Leptolyngbya sp., assembly GCA_964242045.1. Classification (GTDB taxonomy): domain Bacteria; phylum Cyanobacteriota; class Cyanobacteriia; order Leptolyngbyales; family Leptolyngbyaceae; genus Leptolyngbya. The sequence continues at coordinate 8,294 of CAXTDB010000063.1, forward strand.
TGGTTGCTGAAGAGTACGGCATCTTGGTTGAAGTCGGTGAGAAAGAAGCCGCAGCGAAGAAAGTGACGGAAATGATCGATGCGGATGATTTGAATTATCTGCACCGTCGTCCTCCTGTTGTCACGATTATGGGTCACGTTGACCACGGTAAAACAACGCTGCTCGACTCGATCCGCAAAACGAAAGTGGCAGCCGGAGAAGCTGGAGGAATTACTCAGCATATTGGCGCATACCACGTCGATGTGGAACATAACGGCGCGATGCAGCAAGTTGTGTTTCTAGATACGCCGGGTCACGAAGCGTTTACTGCAATGCGAGCGCGTGGGGCACGAGTGACAGACGTAGCTATTCTGGTTGTGGCTGCGGATGACGGAGTGCAACCCCAAACGATCGAGGCGATTAGTCACGCGAAGGCGGCAGAAGTGCCAATCATCGTGGCGATTAACAAAGTCGATAAAGAAGGCGCACAACCCGATCGAGTCAAGCAAGAACTCACCGAGTTTGGACTTGTCCCTGAAGAATGGGGTGGCGACACAATCATGGTTCCGGTGAGCGCTTTGACAGGCGACAACCTTGATACGCTGCTGGAAATGATTCTGCTGGTTTCGGAAGTCGAAGACCTTTCGGCGAACCCCGATCGACCTGCACGAGGAACCGTGATCGAAGCGCATTTGGACAAAGCGAAGGGGCCTGTTGCAACCTTGCTGATTCAAAATGGAACGCTGCGAGTTGGCGATGTCTTAGTTGCAGGCTCGGCACTTGGTAAAGTGCGGGCGATGGTTGACGATCGCGCTCAGCGCGTTCAAGTGGCGAGTCCCTCATTTGCGGTGGAAGTCCTCGGTTTGAGTGATGTTCCAGCGGCAGGTGATGAGTTCCAGGTCTACAAAGACGAGAAAGAAGCGCGATCGACTGCTTCGGATCGAGCAGATGAACAACGGACTTCTCGACTGCTGGCAGCAATGTCATCGCGTCGGGTGAGCTTGAATACGCTATCTGCCAAGGCGCAAGAAGGCGAACTCAAGGAGTTGAATCTGGTACTGAAAGCTGACGTGCAGGGTTCGATCGAGGCGATTTTAGGCGCATTAAGCCAGTTACCTCAGAACGAAGTGCAGGTGCGGGTCTTGTTCTCGGCTCCGGGTGAGATTTCCGAAACAGATGTTGACTTGGCTGCTGCCAGTGATGCTGTGATTATCGGGTTTAACACCACGCTGGCTCCGGGTGCGCGTCAAGCTGCCGATCGAGCAGGGGTAGATGTACGCGACTACAACATCATTTACAAACTGTTGGATGATGTGCAAGGCGCGATGGAAGGTCTGCTCGAACCTGAACTCGTTGAGGAAGCACTCGGACAGGCGGAAGTTCGTGCGGTGTTCCCGGTAGGACGTGGAGCTGTGGCGGGTTGCTATGTGCAGTCTGGTAAGCTCGTGCGGAACTGTAAGGTTCGAGTCCATCGCGGTAGTAAGCAGGTTCACTCTGGCAACTTAGATTCACTGAAGCGGATGAAAGAAGATGCGCGGGAAGTGAATTCGGGTTACGAGTGCGGTATCGGTCTGGATGACTTCAAGGATTGGGTCGAAGGCGATATTGTCGAGGCTTACAAAATGGTCACGAAGCGGAGAACGCTTGCTCGATAAATTGAATCGAATTTGATTGGCTCCCGAATCAGGTGATTCGGGAGTTTTTTGTTTGTTGGGATCGATCGCGAAGTGTAGTGTTTCACAGCTTGCAGTTCTACTGATATCGGCGTGAGGTTGCAGAAATACGATCGAGCGATGCCTCCAAAACTGCTGTCGTTTGCCCTGACACCGAAAACACTAACGCTTCTCGATAGACGCGCTGTGCTGGATGTCGCTTAGAATTTGCCGCACCGCTCGATATGACAACCGCCGCATGAGCGCAGCGTACGGCTAAATCGATCGACCAAACGCGCAGATTTAACCGCTGCTCAAAACTCTGATCCTGAGCCGAATAAATAAAATGGCGACAAAGTTTCAACTCTTCTAGCAGCGTTTCATAGGCAGGCGCGAGCGACAAATAAGGCTTCATTTCTTGAGTGTGACTGACGATATCAAGTCCAGCTTGGGCGCAACCGAGGGCAAAGAAGCTGTGATTGAGAACGTTGGCGCGATCGCTTCTAAAAATTGCTCCCGCTTCCGTCACAAACGCCACTTCTGAAGCAGTTAAATTCCATTCGATTAATTCTGCCGTTACGGTGTTAGTTGAACTCATCGCGGCAAGCTGCATTGGTTCACTGAAACGAATCGAACCACCTGAATCTTGCTGCACATTGCGAAAGGGAATCATGCCGTAAACCGCTTGACCATTCGGCAAAAGTGCTGCAATTAAAACTGTTTCAAAAAAGCCGAATCCGGTAATCCAAGGAATGTGTCCGTGAAGTTGATAGCCGTTGTCAGTTTCGATCGCTTTCAAAGGCGGATGATCGTGTCGTCGTAAATGAGAAAATCCAATTCCGACAAGTGCTTCACCTGTTCCCATGCGCGGTAGATAGGCTTGTTTCAAGGCTTCGTTGTTGCTTTTTGACAAGATCGCTCCTGCGCTTTGATGCTGAGTTTGCAGAAACGCCAATGCTCCTGAAAATCGTGCCACTTGTTCTTGAAAAGCGTGAAACAAATGCTCGCTTAGTTCTGCGCCGCTGTAGGTTTTGGGAACACGGAGCGCGAGGAGATGACGATCGCCAAGCCCATGTAGTGCCGATCGTAGAAGTTCGACCTCTTGATCAAGCTGATTGGCAATGGGAGCGATCTCATCCCACAAATAAATATCTGCGGTTTCCAGAAGTGTTGGAGTTTCCATGTAACTAAATGTGAGAGATTAAGTTTCTGAATCCCGATCTTTTTTATTTATGAATGATCTTAGCCAAACTGCGGTGATCAATTGGATCAGTCAAGCCAGAATTCTAGGATACCTGTTGCTGTTGGCTTGGATTGTGTCGGTGCTGAATCTTGGGATTTTTGGCAAGTGGCTGAATCAGTTTGGCATTCGTCCGCGTGAATGGTCAGGATTGTGGGGAGTAGCATTTGCGCCATTTTTACATGGAAGCTGGGGACATTTAGAAGGAAATTCGATCGCGTTTCTTACCTATGGCGGGCTGATTATGCTGCAAAATCCCAATAACTTTGGCGCAGTCACCGTAACGGTCGCTTTAACCAGTGGGCTTGGAACGTGGCTATTAGGACGCGATCGCACGATTCACATCGGCGCAAGTGGGGTGACGTTTGGGTACTTGGGATTTTTGATGTTTTTAGCATTTTTCGATCGCAATATTCCAACTGTTCTTCTGTTAGTTTTTACTGCATTTTTTCATAGTAAGTATCTTTGGGGTTTGCTGCCGATTTATCAACGGATTTCGTGGGAAGAACATTTATTTGGGTTTGTTGGCGGAATTTTGGCGGCTCGATATTTGCCACAACTTCGAGATGCTTTTGCTCAGATTCTCGTGTTTCTGAAACAGTTTGAAGCTTGGATTCGATAGTTACAGCCAGTTTTCTAGGTTCAAAGATTGTACATTTTGCAGATCAGCATCATTGGAAACGAGAGTGAGGGAATGAGCGATCGCAGTTGCCGCAATCAAAATATCGGCATCCTGAATCGGTCTTCCTCGTCGGCGCAACTCAGCGTGAATTCTGAAGCAGTTTCAATAATTTCAAGATTGTCAATCAATAAGATTTCAACCGTTGTACAAAGATTGACAAACTTTGAGAGTTGCCGTGTTGCGTCTGAGTATAAAAGCCCTCTTTTGGTTTCGTAGTAAGTAATGCAACTAATGCAGACTCTTGCACCAGATTGTCCGGCTGACCTTAATTGAGTCGTTGCTTGTTGATTATTTTTGAGAATTGCAGTGATGATATTTGTATCCAGCAAATAGCTCATGCTTAACTTCCACGTTTCACCGCTGCATCAAACCGCTGCATCTGCTCAGGAGTCAGATCATTTAGCAATCCTGCCATGCTATCAAATGTCATGACATCGCGAATGATTCTAATTAGTTCTTCTTCTGGAATGTCCAAGATCTGCTGAGGTTGCCAGTGCTGCAGCATTCCATCAGTATGTTCGCGAATTTGTTGAGTTCGATCGAGTTCTTGAAAAACAGGATACTCTTGCTGCAATTGATCGATAATTTGGGTAATTCGACTTTCAACTGCTTTTGTCAAATCTGTTGCTTGAGTCATTTCTTTACCCTCTAAAAGCTCGTGAATTTATTCTAACTGAGTCGTCACACTGCGAAATCTTCTAAAATAGCTGCGGTGATTTGATACCGCTTATGAAATTTCAGCGCGCGTCTTTGATTCTCGTATTTGCAGCTTTAGCGCTGGGTGGCTTTGTTTATTACACCGAGTCGAAGAAACCGCCTCAAGTCGATCAAGCAAAGTCAGACGAAAAGCCGCTTTTTAACTTCAAGGAACAAGATGTTCAAGCATTGACAGTTCAGACTCCGAAGCAAACTATTAGCTTTGAGCCGTTCATACCGACGATTCCACCAAATCAGAAGGGTAAGCCCCAGGTTAGCGATTCTCCGCCTTGGTTGATGAGAAAGCCTGAAGTTACGCCTGCTGATGAAGGTACGATCGCATTTCTACTCAATCTGATGGCAACTGGAAAAAGCGATCGTTCTTTCAATGTTCCCGCTGCTCGAAAATCGGAGTTCGGTTTAGAACAGCCATCTGCAATCGTGGATGTTAAACTCAGCAATCAACAAAGTCATCGTTTAGTGATTGGTAAACCGAATTTTAATCGTAACTTTCTGTATGCTTTAGTCGATCCACCTGCAAATCAAGATCTTTCAGTCTTGCTGATTCCAATTGATTTTCAAAATGCCGTCGATCGACCGTTGAGCGAATGGAAACGCGACAAGCCAAAACCTTCTCCTTCAGTTAGTCCTACTTCTCCGCAATGAATACCCCAACCGCAACGCTTTTGATTTCTTGCCCGGATCAGAAAGGCTTAGTCGCGAAGATTGCCAACTTTATCTACTCGAATGGTGGAAACATTATTCACGCGGATCAACACACTGATTTTTCTGCGGGCTTATTTCTAACTCGCCTCGAATGGCAGCTCGAAGGATTTCACTTGCCGCGCGAAGTGATTGAGCCTGCATTTAGAGCGATCGCAACTCCGCTCGATGCTGATTGGCAGTTACACTTTTCGGATGCTGTGCCTCGCATTGCAGTTTGGGTGAGTAAGCAAGACCATTGTTTATATGATTTGATTTGGCGACAGCGATCGGGAGAATTCAAAGCAGAAATTCCGGTAATCATCAGCAACCATGTGGAACTAGAAGCGATCGCGCAACAGTTCAACATCGAATTTCATCACATTCCAATTACAAAAGAAACCAAGCTAGACCAAGAAGCAAAGCAGTTAGAAATTCTTCAGAGATATCAAATTGACTTAGTGATTCTGGCGAAGTATATGCAGGTTCTAAGTGCAGATTTTGTGTCTAAATTTCCAAATGTGATAAACATTCATCATTCGTTCTTACCTGCGTTTGCGGGAGCGAATCCTTATCAAAGAGCGTTTGAACGTGGAGTCAAAATTATTGGCGCAACCGCACACTATGTGACAGAAGACCTCGATGAAGGCCCGATTATCGAACAAGATGTCGTGCGGGTGAGCCATCGCGATGATGTCAAAGATTTGATTCGCAAAGGCAAAGATTTAGAACGGATTGTATTAGCAAGAGCGGTGAGGTTGCACTTACAGAATCGCGTTTTAGTGTATGGAAATCGAACGGTTGTCTTCGGATAATGCTTTCATCGATCGCTGAATCGAAAGCACCGGGGTATGTCGCATTAATTCGACGGTTACAGTAGTTCCTCGCTCTTTTTGGCTTTGAATTGCGATCGTACCACCCTGCAAATCCACACACTTTTTAACCACAGATGATCCTAATCCTGTCCCTGTAGAATAGCCCGATTTTGCCCCCGATAAAATGGTTCAAACAGCTTGGCTTGATCTTCCATCGAGATGCCAATTCCTTCGTCTTGTACCTCGCACTGCTAATGCAGAGAATTACAACCAAAAGCCCAAATCCTGCTGCCAACTAATAGGGAGACGCTGGCGATTCAAGCGCAAAATCGAATCGCAGTGGAGAACTGTGCCGAAGTTTCTAATCTGCTCGTGATGGGTTTTACTCGCTGCGGGCAGTTTTTTTATTGCAAAACGGGTTCCAAAGACTGGAACCCGTTGAATTCATATTCGCTCTGCTAAGACTCTATCGAATCTTGCTGTCTTCGATTTCAATCTGAGGCGGTGGCAACTGTGGTGAATTTTCCGTTTTGTTAGAAGTCTTCGATCGAGCTTCTCCCGCTTCTCTCACCATGTCGGTTGCTTGTTTCAGCAAGTCCTTGAGCAAGCGCCGTACCTGCCGTTCTCGTTGTGCTAGAGCAACACCCGCTTCACCGATTTTCTGATCGAGGTCTGCCATTTTTTGATCGGCTTGCGTCTTTGCTGCTTCCGCTTGTGGGCGCGCTTGGTCGTACCATTCTTTCGCTTCGTTTAAGTGAGCTTGAGCGCGATCGTGATAATCTTCGGTGCGCGCAGCGAGATTCGCTCTCAAAATTGCCAATTGCGCTTGAACTTGGGCGTAGCGTTTTTTCAACAAAGCGGCTTCCTCACTGTTGCGGATTGATTCGATCGCGGTTTCGATTTGTTCTCGAACTTCAGCCGACATCTCTCTGGCTGCATCTTTTAGCCCGTCCATGCCCGCTTCGACTTCTTGTTCGAGTTCGTCTTCTTGCTCGGACAATTGAGCTTGGAGGCGCTTCACTTCTGCTTCGGTTTCTGCGATCCGCTGCTGACGTGCGCGACTAATTCCTTCGATCACGCCTTCAACTGAGGCGGTAATCTCTTCTTTCACCTGCGTTCCGTTTTCTTGCAAGCTGGTCGCCGCGCTGGAAAACGCATCTTTTACAAGCGATCGTACATCTCCGGTTCCCGCTTTCAGCTCTGAAGTGATTTGAGCGATCGCGTTTCGCATAATGTCCCGAATGCGATCGGCGCGCAGTTGTCCCACTTCTTTCGCTTGTTTCAGGTCGGTTGAAATCTTTTCCTTGACAGAGTTAGACATAGAATCCTCTAATTAAAAATTTATCAAATCTACTTCTTCAGTGTGACGTAGCCTTTAGTAACCATCCTCTTTCTTAAGGCTAATAAAAAAGCTCCTGATGAAATATCAGGAGCAAACCTTTAGATCAGAAAGAGACAAGCAAACTGATTGGTGATTGTGAGTTCAAGAAATTAGAATCTCAGACCAACACCACCTGAAAAGCTCAGCGCACCACGACCAGTATCTTGGTAAGCGTTAATGCCGTATTTTGCATCGCTGTAAACAACAACGCCTTTTCCAACTTCAGATTCAACGCCCGCAGAAAGGACAGCAGAATTTTGGTTACCAACTTGAGAGGTTTGACCATTTTTCTGTACAAATCCGTATCCAGCACCAAGATAAACGTTCGTGTTTTTAGCAACAGGAAGATCATAAGTTAGTGAAGGAATGATCACGCTGTTGTCGCCATTAAACATGACTGAACCGCGAACAGAAACAGGTGCATTTGGCACTGCAAATCGACCTTGAATGTTGCCGCCAAATACTGCGTTATCATTGCCGCGTCCACCGTTGGTCACGCTACCACCAACTCCCGCACCGACATAGCTACCATCAAAGCGTACAGGCTGTGCAGAAGCGGAACCAGCAAAGAACAAAGGCGACAAAGCGAGAGCAGAAAGAGCGGAAAGAGTTGCAACCGATTTAAGAGAGAGTTTCATGGTTTTCCTAGAGTATCAAACAAACTTGATTTGAGGTTTTCTTACTTTCAATGTCGTAAGAGTTGTTTGGTTTGTTCCCAGAAATTCAGAAGTTTTTCGACTCAATTGAAGGGATCTATTTCTTAAGAAAGAGCTTCTGCTTGATAAGTGAAAAACATCGAATTGATTCTGGAGAAACCTTGAGAAACCAGCTACAAACCGTATTGATTTCTCATATCTATAGGTATATCGCCTGAGTTCTTGAACTGTCTTAAATGATGGTCTGTTCTGCAAGTGTCACATAATAGAAAGTGACAGTTAACTCTCTTTCTAAATAGCAAAAAAATAGGGGCACTCTTAGCGATTGTGCTAAAGAATATGCCCCTAATTAATTAGTTTTAGGCGTGAAAATTGACGTTGAAGTTCGGTTTTCCGTATTCTTAGATTGAGAAGTTTCTAACCCGAAGGGCTGAGAATAACTACCCGAACTCAACAAAGTTTTTCGGAAACAGCAGGAAATAAATTTGCTGGGCAGTACTCCATCTTTCTCGTCGGAAGCCTGTGATAAAAACCGCGTGCTACATCTTCTAGATGCAGCAGCAGGATCAAAAGTTCCAGAGGTCTTCAGGCATCGCGATCGCGGTTCAAGCAGCCAATTCTAGTCTTTCCGTTCTGCAATTCGCAGTTTCGCCGATCGCGCTCTGACGTTTTCCTGAATCTCGTCTTCTTGAGCCACAATCGGCTTTTTCGTCAGCACCGTTAGAATCTCGGATTCTTTTAATCGATGCTTCACGATGCGATCTTCCAAACTATGAAAACTGATGATCACAATTCGCCCGCCCGGTTTCAACCAAGTCGGTGCTTTCTCGATAAATTTCTCTAAAACCTCAAGTTCGCGATTCACTGCAATCCGCAAGCCCTGAAACACACGAGTCGCCGGATGAATTCGACCATAGCGATACTGTTTTGGAACTGATCCAGCGATCGCGTCCGCGAGTTCTGTAGTGGTCTTAAACGGTCGCTGTTCTACAATCCGTCTCGCAATTCGGCGCGACAACCGCTCTTCCCCATAGGTGTAAAAGATATCTGCTAATTTCGACTCTTCCCAGTGATTAATCAGTTCGGCTGCGGTCAATTCCTGCCGCTGATCCATCCGCATGTCTAATGCCGC
>CAXTDB010000063.1:17238-17988 GCA_964242045.1 uncultured Leptolyngbya sp.
AAACTGAATCCGCGATCGGCAATATCAAACTGAGCCGAACTCACACCCAAATCCGCCAGAATTCCATCAAACTTCGTCTCACCCGGATCAAACTCAGCAAAATTTGTATGGTGGAACGTGACGCGATCGCCTAACTTTTCTCGTGCCGCAGATAGCGCAAATTCATCTTGATCGATCGCCGTTAACTTCACATCAGAAGCTGCCGCCAGAATCAGCGCACTGTGACCGCCACCGCCTACCGTTGCATCGAGATACGCTCCACCGCTGCGAATCGCTAACCCTTCGATCACTTCACGACTCAAAACGGGAATGTGGATAAACTCAGAACTCATTATGATTTAGCGATCGCACACAGTAATACTATTGACTTAATTCTATTCGCGTCTAAGTGTAAATTGAATCCTGAGCAAATTGATTCCAATCCACCTGATCAGGCATGATTCTCTATAATTAAGAAAGTGCAACAAGTGCCCACAAAGCCTTATTCCACAAAGCTTGCCCGTAAATCGTGAACCGAGAGGCACCAACACCGATGGCAATGATCGAAACCAAGACAGAACCCATGGTTCTCAACATGGGCCCGCACCATCCCTCGATGCACGGGGTGATGCGCTTAATCGTCACGCTCGACGGCGAGAACGTGGTCGATTGTGAACCTGTAATTGGCTATCTCCACCGAGGCATGGAGAAAATCGCCGAAAACCGCACCAATATTATGTTCGTGCCGTATGTGAGTCGATGGGACTACGC
>CAXTDB010000064.1:0-17973 GCA_964242045.1 uncultured Leptolyngbya sp.
ACAAAAAATCCCATGATCATCGCCCCTGTGATGTTGATGAAAAAAGTGCCGTAAGGGAATTGTGTGCCAAACCACCGAGCAAACAAGACGGTGAGATAGTAGCGACTTAATGCACCGGGAATTGCGCCGAGACTGATTACGATCGCACTCCGTAACGCCGGATCTAAATTCGCGAATACGTTCACGTTAGTTTTGCTGATTTCGATTCTTAGGTGGATTCAATTCGATACATTTCACATTCGCGATTTCGTATGCTTGCGTATATTCTTTACCGCCCAACATGATATCCCCGTAATATTCGTAAGGAGTCGAGCCGTAAATCGGTAGCGGATCATCTTCGGGATAGTCTTCTTTGGCTTCGTCGATCGCTTTTCTAAGCTGCTTTGGAGTTAATTTCTGTGCTGAATAATAATAAAGTTGCTCAGGCTTGCGATTCAAGTGGGGAAACGTCGGATCAACAATGCGATCGTCTAACTCTAACCAACTATGCTCGACGGGCTTGTAAGGTGATCCCACAAATGCAATAAAGCCTTGAACATAAAGCGCGCCTTCGACAGTCTCGATCGCTTTTGCTGCGTTTTGAAAACTCGCTTTTGCTTTGCTTTTGATCCGAGTCGCGACATCGATCGATTGTTCTGCATCGAGTGGTTTATCCATCTTGAGCCATCACCTTCAAACTTCATCTCATTATAGAGAGGAGCGTCGAACTCAAGCTTCACTCTCTAGAAAAAGCGAAGGGCAGAAGCAACTCGAAAATGCTTCTGCCCGATATTTTATAAATTAAGATTAAGCTGTCTCATCTAGAATCTGAGAAATTCCAGCTTTTCCAGAGTGCCAAAGTATTGATCGACTTTAGCAAACTAGCGCATTTGCGACATCATCATAACGAGTCCAGCGCAAGCTGTCGCAAGTAAAAGCACCAGCGCAAATGACTCACCCAAATGCTTTTTAGAGGTTTGCATATCGATCTTTCCTTTGTCTTAATGAATTCTTTAACAATATCAGCCTCTCTCAGATTCGAGTTGAAAAGTAATCTAAGTTACCATTTTCAAACAAATCTTAATTCAAGCCTCAGTTAACACTCCGCTTCTCTTTCGATCGATAGATTGACAGCAATCTTTCTTAAGGATTCGCCTCTATGGTTGTTGCGTTTGTAATTTCGTCGATCGCTTCATCTCCTGGATGAAAATATCGATAGATTTGTTTTGCGATCTGTATTCCAATGCCGGGAACTGTCGCTAACTGCTCCGGACTCGCTTCACGGATGTAATCGACCGAGCGAAATTCCGCCAACAATAGCTTTTGGCGATGCAGCCCTAAACCGGGAATTTCGTCTAAGCTCGATCGACGCATTCGAGTCGTGCGCTGCTGACGATGGAAACTTACAGCAAATCGGTGCGCCTCATCTCGCAAGCGGCGTAAGAGTTGAACTCCAGACTGTTCAGCATCGGTTTCGAGCGGGAAAGACTCGCCCGGTAAAAAGATTTCTTCGCGCTGTTTTGCCAAGCTCACAACTTTGACATCTTCCAGCAAATTCATCTCGCGTAAAACATTGACCACGGCTGAAAGTTGACCTTTACCACCGTCGATCATCACCACGTCGGGAAAATCTCCGAGTGTGTGAGATTTCAGCTTAGAGTCTTGAGAAGCCGGAACCAGCGTTTCTCCTTTCGCTTTCGCCGCTGCATACTTGCGGAATCGACGTGAAATCACTTCTGCCATGCTTGCAAAGTCATCCGATCGACCCGATCGCACTTCTGGATTTTTAATCTTGTAGTGGCGATAATGCTGCTTTGCGGGCAAGCCATCAACAAAAACAACTTGAGAAGCAACCGCATCCGAGCCTTGAATATGCGAGATATCGTAGCCTTCGATTCGACGCGGCAACTCTGGTAAGTCGAGAATTTCCGCTAAATCCTGCATCGCTTGAGCATTGCGATCGGCAAATTTCTGCGTCCGCGCCAGTTCAAAGCCCGCATTGCGTTCAACCATTTCGATTAGTTCTGCTTTGGTCTGACGTTGAGGAGCGACGATCGACACTTTCCGCCCTTTCGACTGGCTGAGGAATTCCGCCAGCATTTCACTCTCCGGTAACTCATGCTGTACCAGAATCTCTGCGGGGATCTCCACCGGATCAACGGTTTGATAATGCTCCTCTAACACGCGCTGAAGAATTGCACCGAATTCACCAGATTGGGAATCGGCGATAAATCCTAAGCGTCCGACTAAGCGACCTGCGCGAATCTGGAAGAGTTGAACGCAGGCGTGTTGATCATCAGCAGCAAGCGCGATCGCATCTCGCGACACCGTATCGTCGGGCAGGGCGACTTTTTGATCGGCGCTGAGACTTTTCAATCCCGCAATCTGGTCGCGTAATCGTGCGGCATGTTCAAAATTGAGATCTTCAGCCGCTTTTTCCATTTGAGCCGCTAACGATTCTTCTAGCTCGCGCGTTCGTCCTTGAAAAATCATCGCGACTTTTTGCACAGTCTTACGATAATCCTCAGACGTAATCATCGCCTGACACACACCCGGACAGCGCCCGATATCGTAATTCAGACAAGGGCGATCTTTGAATAACGGCTGTGGACGTTGACGCAGCGGAAAGATCCGCTTGACTAAATGCAGCGTTGTGCGAAGGGTGCGGCTATCAACATAGGGGCCGTAATAACGATCGCGTTCTTTTGCCATCCGCCGCTTGCGGGTAATGAAAATCCGAGGATACGGCTCCGACCAGGTGATACAGAGATACGGATACTTTTTATCGTCTTTCAGCAACACATTGAAGTGCGGCTGATGCTGCCGAATCAGATTCGCTTCGAGCGCCAGTGCTTCTGCTTCGGTATCGGTGACAATCACTTCAATCTCGACCACCTGACGCATCATTAATGCGATTCGGGGTCGCGTATCGTGCCCATTGAAATAAGAGCGTAACCGAGAGCGTAAGCGTTTCGATTTGCCAATGTAGAGAATTTGATCGGTACGATCGCGCATATAGTAAACCCCTGGCTCTTGAGGAATTTCCTTGAGCCGAGCTTCTAGGCGCTCCGGATCGTCGATCAGCGACAGAGTTTGAGGGGAAGCAGTCACTTAAAACTTTATGTAAAAGAGCGATATTTAAATTTTAAATCAATCCTGGCAGACAAGGGTGACGATCACCGAACCTGAGTGATTATAGTCTGAATATTAGTACTAGACTTGTCAGCTAAATTTATGAACCTACAAGAGTTTGAGATCCGAACTCGCAGCAATATCGAACGAGCGCTCACCCAGTTACAAACCGCAACCTTATTACTTTCTGCGCTTGAAATCCAGATTCTAGAGTCTGGTGACACTGTGAAAAATCTAAGTTTAACGATCGAGCAATTTATCAGTACCCATCCAGATCGTGCATCTCTCTAGATAGTAACCTTGGCAAATCTGAATTTCTGCAAACCGGGAATGGGGCTGAATCGCTCGATTCCCGATTTTTTATTGGGGAGTCGATCGAATCAATTCTTCTCGAATTACTTGAAGCAACTCTTGCAGCCGAATCGGTTTGACTAAATAACGACGTGCGCCAAGATTAAGCGCGCGCTGCTGGTCGGCTAAAAACGCGCGCGCAGATACCACAATCACGGGAATCTGGCTCAATTCTGAATTTTGCTGAATTTGTTCTAATATGTCACAGCCATCAATATCCGGTAATTTTAAATCGAGTAGCACGACATGAGGTTGAAACTCCGCGATCGCCTGCTCAAATCCTGTTCCAATTGCCAGTGCCAACACAGTAAAGCCCTGATAGATCAGATAGTCTTCGAGCAGCCTTCGATTCGGCTCATTGTCCTCAATTAGCAGGATTCGGATCGAAATGTTCGATCCGGTTTCTTGGGCAGTTGTCATCGCGTATGCACCCTTGTTGACTATTATTTTCGGTCAACGTGGAGAAATAGCGGGAGCAATTCACGAATTCAATCTCGCTGCAATTCGCGGCTGAATTTGGCGAGACGTTCGCATGTATCAAATTTCACATGCTTACCTCAGCAAATCAAGCCCATTCTGAAAATTTTGATGATTTTGAGCGATGAATTTAACTCGGTAGCTGTGCGGAAGACGGGAAAACAACAGCACGATCGACAAACTCAGGCTCACCCAATAGCACGATCGAACATTGAATTTGCGGCGCGATCTGAGCCGTTAAACTGTTTAGTGCCAGTCCGCCCGCACTGATCAAACGTTGCGGCGATCGCAGAATTAGCAGATCCGAGGATCGAGCAGCGGTGGCGATCGCGCGAACAATATCGTCATCGGGCACGATTTGAATCACAGCCGCGATCGTAGGAAGCTTGGCGACGAGAAGCGACATTTGGGATTTGATCCAGGCGATTTTACTTCTAGAAGTGGTGCGACCGCAGACGTGAAGAATCGTGATTTGTCCTTTTGTCGCTGTGGTGATGCTGTGAGCAAACTGCAACGTGGAAATCGATCGCGGAGTCAGATCCGCGATTGGGATCAAGATTTGCTGAAATTCACTCGGAGATTTGACTAAGCGCGCGACCGCAACCGGACAAGGAGCCGTGTATAAAACGCTGTTGACAATATTTCTAAACAGGCGTTCTTCGATCGCATTTTTGCGCCCCCAACCCATCACAATCAAATCTGCACGATTTTCACGACTGGCGCGCGCGATTCCTTGAGCAACGTTGTCATCGATTCGGAGCAAGGGTGAAACGTTCACCTCAAAGTTCTCGGTTAGTTCAGTCGCGCGCGCTAACAGAGATTCGCCGTGTACAAGGCGTTCTTGCATTTGCGGCGAATTGAGATGAGATTGAGACAGCGCGATCGCTAACGGAATCAAGCGACCCGACTGCGATCGCGCAATCAACGCCGCTAATTCGAGCAAATTCGCTTCTGTGTTTGGGTTGTAAACCGGGACAAGTACCGTCGTTTGATGCGTCCAAGTTGGGGTAGAAACGGTTGAATCGATCGCGTCTAACGTTTCGACTCGCAGTTCGTTGGCAAATCGAGCGGTCAGAATGGGTCCTAACGTCGAAGTCACGAGCATCAACACGATCACGCTATTGAGAATGCCCTCGGTCAGCAGTCCAGCCCGATATCCGACGAGCGTGGCTGCCAGGGTTGCCGCAACTTGAGGCAGGGAAAGCGATCCCATTACCATCATTTCTTGCCAGCTATAGCGATACGTTAGTTTTGCTAAGAGAGCGGCTCCGAATTTGCTGAAAATTAGCCCAAAAACGATCGCGCAAGTTAACGCCAACAGTTTCGGATTGGTCAAACTCTGCACAAATGCCGGAATCCGAATCAGCAATCCCATATCGACAAAGAAAATGGGAATAAACAAAACGCTGCCGACAAATACCACTTTTTCTTTAACTGGACTATCTCCGACTACGCGATTTACGGCAAGTCCAGACAGAAACGCTCCAACAATTTTTTCAACTCCGATTAACTGCGCTCCAACTGAAGCGAGAAACACAGCGAGTAAGACAAATAGAAACTGATTGCCTTCTTCGTTGCCCGATCGCTTAAAGAATTCGCGTCCAGCCCTATCGAATCCAAAGAGAATAACGATCGTATAAATCACCAACGATCCGAGAAGCGTGATTAATTTGACGATCGTAAAATCTCCCGCATGAATCCCCACACAAATCGCCAATACCAACAGTGCGCCAATATCGGTAAAAATCGTTGCCCCGATCGTCACCGTTACCGCTTCGTTTCCGACCACGCCTAATCGACTGACGATCGGATAAGCCAATAGTGTGTGAGAGGCAAACAATGAACCAATCAGAATCGCAGGATTCCAATCAAAACCGAACATGCGACCAACGATCGTTCCGACGATTAACGGTACTAAAAATGTATAGGTTCCGAACCCGATCGAGCGATTGCGAGTGCGAGTAAACTGATCGATATCAATCTCCAAACCTGCCACAAACATCAGATAAACCAATCCGATGTCTGAAAGCAAATTCATCGTCTCAGAGTCGTTCTGAATCAGTCCTAGCCCGTTAGAACCGAGCGCAACTCCTGATGCTAACAATCCAACCAATCCCGGCAATCGGAGCCGCTCGAACAGGATGGGTACAATTAAAATGACCGCCAGCAGAATCACAAACGAAACGATCGGTTCTTGAAACGAGCCAGCGGTTAACAGCAACATGCACGAACGCCACAAAATCAAACCCTACAATTATCAAGCAAGACTCAGTGCGAAATCCGCCTAGAGATGAATTTGGCTCAGAATGACCCGTAAGCGATCGTAGTCATCTTTCAGCAGCAAACTCAGCATTCGACCCGCTTGAACCAGCCAAGCGCGATCAGCTTTCCTC
Source organism: uncultured Leptolyngbya sp. (assembly GCA_964242045.1). Classification (GTDB taxonomy): domain Bacteria; phylum Cyanobacteriota; class Cyanobacteriia; order Leptolyngbyales; family Leptolyngbyaceae; genus Leptolyngbya. Next base: position 6,333 of record CAXTDB010000064.1, read on the forward strand.
AGTTGATAAATTTCGCGAATCGAGGCGGCAGTTAACGCATCTACGGGAGCGCTTCCCACTTGCAGCAAAGTTCTCAAGAAATCAAGCTCGTTGCTAAATTCGAGAATTTCTTTAGAGTCGCAGGCGTAAACGGCTTGATGAATTTGGGGCGGACGAGGCGGCAAATGTTGATAAAGCATTCCACCCGTGGAGCCGTTCTTTTTGTTTCCACCCGCCCGATAGCCGACGATCGCCGATCGAAATTCCGTTCTCAGCATCGCGAAAATCTGTGGCTGCTGTTCGCGCAGTTCTGACAGCGACATTCCTAATGCTCTTGCCCGATGCACTGTATCGATCGGGCTTGTCGTTGCGTGATAAACGACCGCATAAATTAAATTGTTTGATTCTTCGTCGAGCGCTTTGACCCAACTTCCAAACGGTGGCATCACCGGAAATGAAAGATCTTCCGGTTCCAGGCATTGAGCAAGAAACTCGGTCGTCGCCGTTTCGATCACTTCGGCAATATGATTTGCTGGGCGATTTTGGGCAGAAAATTGGGGAAGTGGGAGGCGCATAAGCGATCGTACAAACGGTCTGAACTTCCCCACAATCTACCGCATTCAAAAATCAAAATGCCTATTTTGCAGCTTTTTTCTTGCTAGTTTCGACGATTTCAAGCTCTGACATTCTGAACGTCACCAATTTATCCCAGTTACCGCCTTCAAACAGAACGGCAACTTTTCCATCGGTAATGCGCTGCACGAGTCCTTGAAACCCGTAGTAAGTGTCGTTGATATTCGTGACGCGAACGGCTGAACCTGGTAAAAACATAATCTTTGCGAAGTAGCTTCACTATCAGTGTACAGGCGGTGTTGGTCTGTCTGTTATTGATTGTGATCGATAAAACAATCTCGTTTTTCCAATGATTCAAAATTTCGGCTTCTGACGAAAGATCGCCACCGACTGCACTAGCCCGATCGCCATAAAATTCATCAATAGCGCGGCGTTTCCGTGACTCAACCACGGCAAAGGAATCCCAGTCACAGGCGATAAATTAATCGTCATGCCGATATTAATTGACACTTGGAAGATAATCATCGAAAACACGCCGACCGCGAGCAGTGAACCAAATTCGTCTTTGGCATTTTGAGCAATAATCAGCAGTCGATAGCAAATCAGCAAATAAGCACCGAGAACGAACGCAGAACCAAGAAAGCCTAATTCTTCACCGATCGCTGTAAAAATAAAATCGGTATGCTGCTCAGGAATGAAATCGAGTTGAGTTTGAGTACCGTGAAACAACCCGCGCCCGGTTAATTCTCCTGCCCCGATCGCAATTCTCGACTGAATCAAGTGATAGCCCGCTCCTAACGGATCTTGATCCGGATTAATAAACATCAGAATCCGCGCCTTTTGGTAATCGTGCAGCACGAATTGCCATAGAACCTGTCCCAATCCACCCGCGACGAGATTGATGACAACCGGAACCAGCGTTCCAAACGTGCGCCAGGGTAGCGTTTTCCATGCAGTTAATCCAATGAAGACAATCCAAAGCCCGATCGCGCCAATTCCCCACGCGCCTTTTGTAATCAGCGTTGTAAATAAAACCGCACTAACGACCGGAGACAGCAGCAGCAACAACCAACCTGGATTCGCATTTCCCCAGTACAACATCCCGATCGTAATTGCCCCAAATACGAGCGCTGTTCCCAAATTCGGCTGCAAAAAGATTAGCACCCAGGGCAAAGCCGCGATCGCTAACACCTTGAGCATCATCGGAATCGTCGAAGCCGATCGCTGATGCAGTACCGCCGCCAGTGTGATAATCGCGCCCAACTTAGCAAATTCCGACGGCTGAATCCCAAACCCAAAAAACCCCAGCCAGCGCTGCGCCCCTTTCGCTTCCAGTCCCATCACCATCACGAGCAGCAGCGAAACGTTCGTCACTCCATAAATCCACCATTTCCACGGCAGCAGGGCATCGTAGCGCATTCGCGACATCAGCAGCACCAGAAACGTACCCAAGCCGCCGATGCACAAATGAAACACCCAGTCTTGACGATCGCTGTGCGCCAGTTGAACGCTGTGAATCATCACACCGCCGAGAGCCGTTAGCGCCAAGACTGCCGCGAACAAATACCAGTCCATACCTTGCCAAGGTTGAAGCCACGGTCGGAGCGGAGAAGGAGACTTTTTCCGAAACATAGAGAAATTAGCTTAAGCGAGGGCTGCAATCGATACTTTAGCAGCAATTTGCTGAGCGATCTGAGTCAACGCTTTCGCCGAAGCTGAATCCGGTTCACCCACCACGATCGGAATTCCCCGATCGCCGCCCTCACGCAGCGGAATCTCTAACGGCACACAGCCTAAAAGCGGAACGTTTAACTCGGCTGCGGTTTTCTCGCCGCCTGCTGAACCGAAAATATCGTATTGTCGATCGGGCAGATCCGGCGGAATAAAATAGCTCATGTTCTCGACAATGCCAAGCACCGGAACGTTTAGCTGTTGAAACATCTTTAAGCCGCGACGAGAATCAAGCAGCGCCACAGATTGAGGAGTGGTGACGATTACTGCTCCCGCCATCGGAACCGCTTGCGCTAGGGTGAGTTGAGCATCTCCAGTGCCAGGGGGCATATCGACTAGCAGATAATCCAAATCGCCCCATGTCACCTGATAAAGAAATTGTCGAATCACTCCGTTTAACATCGGACCGCGCCAAATCACAGGCTGATCTTTGTCGATTAGAAATCCCATTGAAACGAGCTTGACTCCGTGATTAAAGGCGGGTTCCAGAATTTCACCTTGAGCCGTTTGCCGTACTGCGACTCCTGAACCTTCTAAGCCCAACATCATCGGAGCATTTGGTCCGTAAATATCCGCGTCGATCAAGCCGACTTTCGCACCTGCTTGCGCCAATGCCACCGCGACGTTAACCGCGATCGAGCTTTTCCCGACTCCGCCTTTTCCACTCGAAATCGCAATGATATTTTTTACGCCATCGATCCCGGTACGATCGGGCAGTCCTTTCTGCTGCGGCGTTTCGGCGGTGACTTCGACTTCAACCGATTGCACACCCGGAAGCGTCTTCACCGCGCGTTCACAATCCTCGACGATAAATTGACGCAGCGGGCAAGCGGGAGTCGTTAAAACCAGCGTGAAGCGGACTTTGCCATCTGCGATCGACACATTCCGAATCATGTTCAACGCCACCAAACTTTTTTGCAGTTCGGGATCTTGAACAGGCTTGAGGACTTCTAAAACGGATTCTGCACTAAGAGTCTCTAACATGAGCTTGTAAAACTTCGCGATCGAGGGGGAATGCTTCGATCTTACCGCTCCGGGGACGATCGCCTAGAAATCAAAGCAGCTTCGTTGCGTGGATTTTGTGGAATCGATCGGTTGTTCTGCCGCGTGAGCTAAATCTTCCGCGACTCGCGCTGCGTACGGCTTGATGATCGACCAGATCAGCGGCGAAAGCCAGCCTTGCAGCGTCACCGAATACGCGATGCTGGTTCCAGAAACCGTTGATTTTACTTCGTATCGAATCCGTTCTTCGAGTCCTGGAATCGCAATAATTCTCACACTGAGCAATTCTCGCGGATCAACTCGCTCGACAAAGATCCGAATCGGAAACGGGCCTAATCGGGTTACAGCTTCATAAATCAATCCGGGTTTTGCCACCTGTCCACGCGGCACATTAGTCTTAGAGATCATCGGATGCCAAGAGACATCCGCTAAATCAATTACTTTTTTCCACAGATCGTCTACTGATGCCGAACTAATCGCTTGATAAGTGCGCGCCAGTGTAGATTGAACGCGCCGCTGTTTGCGATAAAAAAATCTCCAAGGAAAGTTCAACATAAATACATCTCCTATAAGGGAATCGGGTTCACCCGCACCCTAAATCCGGGGTATTTGATCCTATCTAGATTTAGCGGTAGTTGTCATCTTTCTCAAGATGTCTGACGAGGCACTCGCGATCGAAGTCACAGAACGTTATAAACATTTACGATCGCGCTTTGCCACACAGAATGCGACATCCTGAAGTTAAAACTAGAGAAAATCGCCGTATCGTAGCCGTTTCGCGATAGTCTAAATGAACCGTCTCGTTTCAGCAATCCTGCTGCGTGAGATTCGACGGAAACTTTAAACTTCTGCACTGCATAGTAAGACGACTCGTTCTGGGAACCGACGTTTATGACTGCCTTCTTTACCTCTAACGCGACCGAAACGACTCAAGCGCTACCTCCAAAAGATTCCCGTGAGCGGGTGAGCCAATGGTTACAATCTTTTCAGAATCAGGTCTGTGAGGGCTTAGAAGCCGCAGACGGACAAGCCACCTTTCAGCAGGATAGCTGGACGCGAGAAGAAGGCGGCGGCGGTCGATCGCGGGTGATGCGCGAAGGTCGCGTATTTGAGCAAGGCGGCGTTAATTTTTCGGAAGTGTGGGGCAAGGATTTACCGCCATCGATTTTGGTGCAGCGTCCCGAAGCAAAGGGTCATAGCTTTTATGCAACCGGAACCTCGATGGTGCTACATCCCCGGAATCCCTACATTCCAACGGTGCATCTGAACTATCGCTACTTTGAAGCGGGCCCGGTTTGGTGGTTTGGTGGCGGGATTGATTTAACGCCGTATTATCCGTTTGAGGAAGATGTAATTCACTTTCATCAAACGTTGAAGCAAGCGTGCGATCGACATCATTCCGAATATTATCCGACATTCAAGCTTTGGTGCGACGAGTACTTTTATCTCAAACATCGTAAAGAAACTCGCGGCGTAGGCGGAATTTTCTTCGATTATCAAGACACGCGCGGCGATCTGTATCCGATTTCGTATCCAGGCTCACAAAGCGATACGCCTGCAGCACAACGGAGCCAAGAAGTCGGAACCGTTCAGAATCGGACTTGGGAAGATTTGTTCGCGTTTGTGCAGTCGTGCGGGAATGCGTTCTTGCCTGCTTATACGCCGATCGTTGAACGTCGTCAAAACATGGAGTATGGCGATCGAGAACGGCAGTTCCAGCTCTACCGACGCGGACGGTATGTGGAATTTAACTTGGTATACGATCGCGGTACGATTTTCGGACTGCAAACAAACGGGCGTACCGAATCGATTCTGATGTCGCTGCCGCCAATGGTGCGATGGGAATATGGCTACGAACCCGAAGCGGGAAGTCCAGAAGCGCGTTTGTATGAAATTTTCTTAAAGCCGCAAGATTGGATCAATTGGTCAAAAAACGGGGCACACTAAGCGCGATGGCGTTGAGCCATTGACATCCATTTGTTAAGCCTTGCACTCCGAGGGAAGCGTCTATCGAGCGCGGCCCTCTTTTTATTTGCCTGATTGTTATCCTTTCTCTTCCTTTGGGCATAACTGATCAAGTAATCGGTAAAAGATTGCACGAGGCAAGTCATGGTCTACATGGAGCAAAAATCGATTCTCATGCAACAAAGAGTTTTTAGTACCCCGGACGGAACGACGATCGTCGTGTTCAGCCCAATTGGACGATTAGATATTACGACTGCCTGGCAGTTTCGCGCCAAACTACAAGACTGCATTACAAAACAAAGCAATCACATTGTTGTGAATTTGGGACAGGTGAATTTTATTGATAGTTCGGGTCTAACTTCACTGGTTGCAGGAATGCGCGATGCGGATAAAGCACGAGGCAGCTTTAAATTGTGCAATGTGCATCCAGAAGCGAAACTGGTGTTTGAAGTGACAATGATGGATTCTGTGTTCGAGATTTTTGAAACCGAAGAAGAAGCTTTATCAGATGGCAAACCGAAACTACAAATTCCTCAGAGCTTAGCAAGCTAGATTGAGAAGCAATTGAAGATTTCACTCAAGCGCGATCAAGGTCGAACCCTAACTTTGATCGCTTTTCGATCGTTCATCGCCGCGTATCCTTCTGAACGTGATCGAGATCCACCATGACTAAAATTTGCCCTCGAATGGCTTCAGGTTAACATCACAGAAATCTATCTCAAGATGCTTAGGGATTAATATCGTAGAAGCTAACCTGTGCAAGGACGATCGAGGTGATTTATGGTGGATGCAGTTTTGGCGCGATCGAAAGAACTTAAAGCAGCGCTAACGGATTTTGTTTACGATGCAGAAGGTGAATTAGCGACTGCATTTGAGAAGTTTGTCGCTGATAGATTAGCCCAATCGCAGTCAAAAGATAGCAAGCATCGAGATACGATCGTTGATATCTTTCTCAGTCATGGACAAGTCGGAACGAAAACGCCGCTGGAATTATTTATTGAAAGCGAACCGGAACTGTCAGAAAGCGATCGAGAATTAATTCTAAATTGGAAGCGCAACTTTTCAGGATTGTTTGCAATTCAAGAAATCTTACCCGATGGTTTTAAATTGATGAATTGGCTAACCACCAAAATGTACATCGTTAAGCCAAACGATCCAGACACACTAGCAGCAATGGGGCGATTCAAGCTTGGAGAAATGCTGGTGACGCGAATTGCACCTGTGGATGAAGACTGGACGATTTTTAGTCCGTATGTACAGCTTGGAAACTTAGGAAAGCCAAAGTTAGCAGTCGCGATCGGGAATTTTAGACAGAACTATAAATCGGATTTGTACGGCGATGCGCCCGAACTGCTCGAAGAAGCTTGGAAATCTGTAGAACGCTATCACCAAGATTTTCTTGACTTTTTTGGCAGCGATCAGATTACGCTGTCTGGCTATCATTTGGGCAAAAAGATCGCCGAGTTTCAGGACTTTCTGACGCAGCGACGCATGGATGAAGTGGGACTCGACTCCAATAAATCTTTGGCAGAACTCGCTCAAGATGCAGGCGTGAGCGATGAAGAACTCACCGAGATGGCGGAAGCAATGGGACTCGATACAGAATCGGCGGCAAAAATGATGCAAAACAAAGCTGCTGCGAAAATGGCGACTCCACAAATCGATTTACCACCGGATTTGAAAAAAGCAGAAGAAGTCACCGTTCTTGCTCATCCACGATGGGGACAAACGCTACTCACAACCTATAAACAATTTGAAACGCTATTGAACACGGAAGATTTTCAATCGGTGAAAGGTGCAGATAAATTGATTCGGAAATACTTAACGGATGGTGAAGCTAATACTTTTGTTTGGCATCGCTTAGCAGAACAGTATCCGACTCAGTTAGAAAATGTTTTGCGATCGTTTCTCCAACGTCCAGAGTTTGACCTGCAAAAAGATCTAGATCCCTTGCTGCAAGAGTACCGCAAACCGTTAGAGCCAGAGTTACCGGATATTGCCAGTGTTCCACTGCATTTACATAATCTGTTCCAAGAAGCATTAGCAGAAGTAAGTAAAACAAAAGCGAAAGAAAAAGCCGACAAAAAGCCAGCGAAAGGATTTCAGCGGAGTTAGCGTGTGCATTTGAAATCTCAGATCAACGATCGAGTGTGGATTGGAGTCGCTTTAATCTTCTATTCGTTTGTTGCGATCGGGATTGCAGAGGGTGGATTAGGCGTTCTCCTCCCCTCGATTTTAGAAACCTACAGTCTGACTCCTGCAACGGTTACGTCATTGTTTATTAGCCAAGTGTCAGGATATGCGATCGCGGCAACGACCAGCAGTTTGCTGACGCATCGATTCGGCTTAGCGAGAACAATGCTGCTTGGCTCGGTTCTGATCACCAGTGCCCTGAGCCTTTATGCTTCAACAACGCATTGGGGCGTGATGATTGCAACTGGATCACTATTAGGCTTTGGCATTGGATTGATTGATGCGGGTGGCAATACTTTCATCGCAAGCGATCAGCGAAACGCGAATCTCATGGGATTGCTTCATGCGTTTTATGGAATTGGGGCGCTTTCAGGACCCGCGATCGCGACAACATTGCTAACGGTTGGAGTGCATTGGCGACAGATTTACGGTGTGTTTGCCATTGTTGTGAGCTTATTGATCGTATTTATGGTTTGGGCAGTTCTGCATCGTTACGCGCCTTTACAACAGCGGTTTGCAGGTGAAACGACTGCTCGATCGAACCTTTCAGCAGCGATTAGGAACCCGATCGTGATTGTTTCTGCCTTGTTATTAGCAATCTATGTGGGAACTGAAATCTCGATCGGAAACTGGGCATACACAGTTCAGCACGTCGATCGAGGCGTTTCGACTCAGATTGCAGGATATAGCGTAGCCGGGTATTGGACGGGTCTAACGATCGGGCGATTGAGCTTTGGTCAGTGGGTGAATCGACTGGGCGCAAATCGTACGATCTCCTATTCGCTTTTGTTGCTGATTGTGGGATCGCTCGTTTGGTGGCAAATACCGAGCGCGTGGTTTGTTCTGCCCGTTTTAGGGTTTGCGCTGGCAACGATTTTCCCAGCGATGATTTGGTTAACGCCACAGCGAGTTGATCGAGCGATCGTTCCTACTGCGATCGGCTTACTCGCTAGTATGGGCAGCGTCGGAGCCGCGACGATTCCAACTGGGATCGGCTGGATTGCCGATCGAGCCGGAATTGGAGTGATTCCAGCGTTGATGTTGCCATTCGCGATCGTGATGTTAGCTCTGCACAGTTGGTTAATGCTGCACTTTACCCGCCGCTAAAATTCCTACGGCATCCGTCGATGAGGTGTCAAGAATTCTTCAGCCCGGCGCTTCTGTCAAAATTCATCTGCGCTGTTTTCGACTTGAAGCTTTAAATGCGCGCAAATATCACCAGAATCCCATTGAAGCTCAGCCATCAAAAGCGTACTGATGCCCGTAATTAAACCCGTAGTCAGAAATTGCCAAGCATCCAGCCAAGGCAAAATTGCAATTCCCGCAAAATTTAGCAGTCCGATGAAAGCGAAAGCGCGCGATCGCATTTTCGCTCCCGTATACAGATAGCCAATTCCATCTAACGCAAGCCACAAGGGGCAAAGATACAGCAACATCTGTCCCCAACCGAGAAAGATACTAAGATCGGTGAACATGACTCCAAACAGCATCAAAAATACCCAAGCATCAATCACCTCTCTAAGCGGCTTAATCGCGCGCCAGTGATCGGAAAGCTTGATCATGGCGATCGTGCCAAGTAGCGTTAGTCCCGTCCAAAGAACCGCTTGAAGCTGCCAATCGAGGATGCAGAATTGAGCGATCGAGAAAATAAACGTCGAAATGATTCCCCACAGTAAACAAGCTTGATCGATGCGGGTATAAAACGTCGATAAAACGGTCTTCTCGCCCAGTTGCCAATGAACCCGCCACAAGCCAGGAACATCTTCGATTTCAAACGCCGATCGCTTTCTTCGTAATAACGGTGAGGTTAAATTGAACCAGTCCGGCTCTAGTAAGATTTTCCAAATCATTTGTTAACAAAACTTATTATTGTTCTAAGAATACTCCGATCGCAGCATAGAATCTACTCTGTGATGCGAAAAACAAAACTTGATGCTGGCTAAATAAAAGATTTAAACAAAAGAGTCAGTTATGAATCAATTTATAAAATGGCTTCGAGCAATACTGTAGCAACAGTTTCAATTTCAGACAGTTAACACTTTAGGTCTATCTCCTACAACATTAAAGTGAACAAGATGTAGATAGATATAAAAAAAGTAATCAGCAATAAGCCACTAAGTTACTCATCGCCAATTACTTTTTTCAAACCTAAGCGATTAATTCACCTAGCCGTTGATCACGTTTCCACCGTTTGGATGCAGAATTTGCCCGGTCATGTAGCTAGAATCATCTGATGCTAGAAACACATAGCTCGGTGCAACCTCTTCGGGTTGTCCGGCACGCTGCATCGGGACTTGTTGACCAAATGATTCAACTTTATCTGGCGGAAACGTAGATGGAATCAGCGGAGTCCAAATCGGTCCTGGTGCAACTCCATTGACACGAATCCCTTTTTCAACCAATGCTTGAGACAGCGATCGAGTAAAGGCTACGATCGCACCCTTGGTCGAAGAGTAATCGAGCAGTGACGGATTTCCTTGATATGCAGTCACAGAAGTCGTATTAATAATCGCGCTTCCCGCCGTTAAATGAGGCAAAGCTGCTTTAGTCATAAAGAACTGACTAAAAATGTTAGTGCGGAAAGTGCGCTCTAGTTGTTCTGCGGTGATATCTTCAAGACTTTCTTGCGGGTGTTGCTCTGCCGCATTGTTAACCAAAATATCGAGGTGACCGAATTCTTCGATCGTTTTTTGCACGACTTGTTTGCAAACCGCTTCTTCGCCGATGTCGCCAGGAAGCGCAATACAGCGACGACCTTCTTGTTCGACTAAGCGGACAGTTTCTTTAGCATCGTCATGCTCGTTCAGATAGGAAATCGCTACATCTGCGCCTTCTTTGGCAAAAAAGATAGCGACTGCGCGACCAATCCCACTATCACCGCCTGAAATCAACGCCACTTTATCGATTAACTTGTCGCTGCCTTTGTACTTAGAATCCGTACTCCGAGGAAGCGGATTCATTTGCGATTCAGAACCGGGCTGCTGATCTTGCTGCTGCGGGGGCTGTGATTTTTGCTGTTCTGAGGCTTGTACCATCGGGTTGCTCCTTTGCGTTTCAACATTAGCGGCTTTAGCGATCGACACTTTAGCGATCGCTCAAGAAATCCCTACCGCCAAACTTGGTTGCCGTTCTCGTCGAGTCGAGCCATGCGAATCATGTCAGAGATTTCTTCGGCATCTTTCACGTGATGCAGTGCTTTCTCTTCACCTTCGGGGGTTTCAACCACAAAGTAGGTCGGAACGGTAATATGGTCGCCTGTAATGTCCGGGGCATCGACTGCAACTTGCTTCGCCTTTTCTTCGATCGATTTTGAATCATCGATGCGATCGCCAGGGTTTGCAGTTAACCCGCCTTTTTCAAGCTCTTTCAAATGTTCTAATTTCTGTTTAGGATCAACTTCTTGAGGAGTCATCGGCTGGTTGATTCCAGCGTTAGTTTCAGCGGGTTTTGAATCGTTATTCATAAATTAAAAAATTGAACTCTATACTGATATAAACATTAAAAAAAAGAGGCGTTTTCTGCCTCCTTCAAATGTATGAGTTGTTAGATCGTCCGAAAGCGTGAAGTCTTGCAGATTAAATCTTCCGTTTAGTTCGCGTCACTCACACTAAGGTCGTCCTTTTGGTCCGATACCAATCACAGCGACTTTATGACGATAGATTAGCTCTGCACCATACCATCCCGTAATGCCTAAAATTGCTGCCACGAACACAGAAATAATGATTCCAGTCGGCAAGATTGCTCCTGTTTGATTGTTCCAGCGCAGCCACAAATTCGCGCCAGACAACGACAATGCAGCAATATTCCCAACCATGTGCGCCCATCCTGCACTATGTTCGCGGACTCGTTCGATTCTGAGGAAGTCACTCATTCCGGTCGCCGCTGCAACCAAGCCTGTAACTAAACCGCCAATCAGCAGCCAAAACGAAGCGCGCGCCCAGAAAGCGTCCTGAGTTAGCCAGTAAGCTGCATCGGTCGCGAGTACGCCTGTGAGAAATGCGATCGGAAAAGTCACAATCAGCGGATGCAATGGATGTTTTGCAACATGAACAGTACTAGGAACGCCACTATCGCGCAGTTCAGCTTCATCCGATTCAACCAAGAGCGGAATATTTGGAGTGGTTCTCGACATGGTGTTCTCCTATAAGGTAATCTAGCTTTTACGATGACGGAAACTGATTGACGGTCGCTTCTGACT
>CAXTDB010000065.1:0-17936 GCA_964242045.1 uncultured Leptolyngbya sp.
CATTTTGAGTGTCTTTGCAGCTAATCATGCTGGCAGGCTTGAAGGTGTCACTCTTCGATGGGTTTGGAGAAGCTTGGGGAGCAGTGGTCTGATCGGGGGGTGACTCAGAAACTGCGGGCTGAGTCGGTGCAGGAGAAGAGCGAGGGGCAGCCGACTCTTGCCTGGGAGTGCCTGTGCCAAATAAGAACTTAAGCGCAATTAGTAGCCCTATTCCTCCTACGCCCCACTTGATGAATTCTCCCCAGCGATTTGGCTCTTGAGACGATCGAGGATTAGATTGCACAGGAGTCAACATTTGTTTGGTCGGTGAGTTGATCGGCTGGGCGATCGCGCCTTGACCAATCACTGTTTGTGGCGCTGCATTCTGCGGCTGTTGAGGCTCGATCACCGTGGCTGGAGCCGATGCAGGATCAACGAACTCAAACTCAGGTCCGTTTGCCCCCAATCGAATACGATCGCCCGATTTCAAGGGCTGCTCTCTTTGAACGCGCTGCCCATTGATATAGGTTCCATTTGAACTGCCTAAATCGTTTAGCACAAACTGATTCTGACCGGGCATACGCTTCACCGCTAAGTGTTGACGCGAAACCCCTGCCGCAACGTCAGATCCTAAAACTACGTCGCAGCTTGGATCACGTCCAATGATGCTTTCATCAGAGTCAAGTAAAATGATGCTCGATCGAGCATTGTTTAATGGCTGAAGAAAGGGAACAGAGTTAGGCTGCATAACGAGGATATCTTTGCTTGATCACGCTGATGATACGCATTATTTCTGATAATTCCAAGTTTGATAACAGCTTGGCGCAAAATCTAGCTTGAAAAAGATTCTGCCCGCACTGCTTCAGCGAAAACATAAAGCTGAGTGGCAGCGTTTCTCTTTCTTGAAAGTACAGTAGAAGATTTTATTTGTAGCATCTAGTCTCGTGTCGACATTATAGTAGTATTGCGCTGACACCATAGATGTCCACTCACAGCCTTTATAAAGGTGGTTTATCCGGAGTCGCTCTGTCTTTTTATCTTGCGGATCTATGCTTGGGCAACTTCTAGACCATCGATATAAAATCACAGAAGTCTTAGCAAAGGGCGGATTTGGTCAGACTTATCTAGCACAGGACACCCGCCGTCCGGGTCATCCCGTCTGTGTCGTCAAGCAACTGATTGCTACCACGGCAAATACTAAACCCGAAACGCTAAATGTAATTCACCGCCTGTTTAATAGTGAGGCAGAGGTGCTAGAGCGGTTGGGAAAGCATGATCAGATTCCTCAACTGTTGGCTCACTTCAACGAAGACCAGGAATTCTATTTAGTGCAAGAATTTGTCGTTGGGCATCCGCTGCTCGACGAACTCTCAAACGGTCAAGCTTGGGCAGAAGCAACGGTGATTGATTTCTTGTCAGACATTCTAAACGTCCTAGATTTTGTGCACAGCCAGGGCGTAATTCACCGCGATATTAAGCCTGCCAATATTATTCGGCGCGACTCCGATAATCGACTGGTGCTGATTGATTTTGGTGCTGTGAAAGAACTGAAGACTTCACTTGCTTCTAATCAGCAGACGATCGAAATTGGAACTCCTGGATATGTTCCGATCGAGCAAATCCGAGGCTATCCTCAGTTTAATAGCGATATTTACTCGGTTGGAGTGATTGCAATTCAAGCAGCGACAGGGCTAGGCATGAATGAGCTTGCCTCGCTACTCGATTTAGATAGCCCGTTTCGAGGCGATCGCGAATGGCAAATGTACACCCAGCTCAGCCCGAAGCTAATTAGCTTGATTGAGAAGATGGTCTGCTCCGACTATCGAAGGCGGTATCAGTCGATCAAAGAAGTGCAGATAGATCTCGGTCAAATCATTCACGCTCAAGCGCAGATCACTCCAGATACGGTGATCGGCTCTGTAGCCGAGAACAACTTGTCTCAACCGACCGCTGCTTCACAACTCCCTACTCGCGCCGTATCCCATTCGGAGCCATCTGTTGCAAAAACGGTGCTGGATGTGACGGCTAATCCTAGCTCTAACCAACCGTCTCAAAATCAAACTCGTGCGACACCTCATCTAGGACAGTCTAATTTGGTCAGACTGCTGTTGTGTGTCGGCGGCGGAATTTTTGTGCTGATCTCGCTGCTCGTTGGACTCCTTAACTTACGGGATTCTCCCGGTGTCTCCGACAGCCGCCCGACTCCAACCCCATCGATGCCAGGACCCGACACACCCACTTCTACCTCACCGTACTTTGAAAACCTGAGAGCCTGTGAAGCTAATTCTACACACACTTGTGAAGGAAACAGTGTGCTGTTTGATGAAGCCGAAGTCTCGAAAGTTCAGGTAACAGCCATTGTTAAAGGCTTAAAGAAAGGGGATAAAGTCAATGTTGTGATCAAGTTTCAGGGTCCTGCTGGAGCCACCGAAAAACCTTATCCTGTCGCCTATGAAGTTCAAGGTTTTGAGGAGGAAAAAATCTACGCAGTGGTTGGACGTTCCCCAGAAGGCTGGAATTTAGGCATCTATACGTTTGAGTTTACAGCACAAGGTAAGCCCGGTCCGCCTGCACAAAAGAGGTTTGCAGTTCTGAAAGACGGTAAGCTTCAGCGGTAATTCGTCCAATTATTAGCAATCCTTGAGTGGGCGCTGCTAATGAAAAATTTTCTACTCAGCGATCGTGCTTCAAATAGCTCTCTAGATTAAACATGACGAGTCACTCCTCTCAACAAGCAATTCTAAGACCTCTGAACCTTTCAGAGCGACCATACCCCTACCTCCTCTCAACTTCTCAGGAGGTTGTGATCGGACGTGAAGCAGATTGTCAAATTGTGCTAGATTCTACAATTCATCAAGGCGTATCTCGTCGCCACGTCGCGGTTCGTCCACGATCGCAACCCGGCACGTTTGAAGTTTGCGATTTAGGCAGCGGAAACGGCACTTATGTAAACGGGCAGCGTTTAGAGGGTTGCCGAGAACTAAGATTTGGCGATCGAATTTCGCTCGGAATCGGAGGAGCAGAATTTGTATTTGAGTCCGCTAGCGCCCCTGTTGCCGTAGGCACTGTTAGTGACGCAGATTCGCGATTGAGTGTGAGCCAGATTTTTCCAATGTTGTCTACCCGGCGGGACTTACTGAAAAAAGCGTATCTGATTCCCGGCTTGGTGACCGTCATTTTTGTCGTTGCTCTGTATCAATCCACCACTCAAGCGAATCCTGGGCGCTACATTATGGTTTTAGCGCTGTACCTTGCAGCAGCGGCTTACTACTTTGTGTATCAACTCTGCGGTAAGCGAAAGCCGCTCTGGGAGATTTTTGGGGCGGGCATTGTCGAGGTTTTGGTTCTGATTAGCCCCATCTTTTCGATCGGGGCTTTTATATTTCGACGCATCTTGCCGGGAGCTACCACGTCGGACGGGCTGATTCAGATATTTGTCAGCCAGTTCTTTGGTGCTGGAATGCTAGAAGAACTGCTGAAAGCGCTACCAATCTTTTTATTTTTATGGATCGGGCAGCGAGCCACAAATTCTCGACAAGGCGTGAGAGAGCCGCTAGATGGAATTCTTCTAGGCGCAGCGGCAGCGACTGCGTTCACGCTGATCGAAACCCTGCTTCAGTATGTTCCAGGCACGATCAATCGGGTTGGAAGTCAGCTTGGAGTCGGCACAGGTTATCTATTCGGCTTGCAGCTTCTAATTCCCAGAGTTTTAGGCTCGATCGCAGGTCACGTTGCTTACAGCGGCTACTTTGGCTACTTTATTGGACTGGCGATGCTACGACCGAGAAAAAAATGGCAACTGCTGGCGATCGGTTACCTCACTGCGTCCGTTCTCCACGCACTTTGGAATACAATGGCTGGCTTTGGCGAAATGTGGTCGGCGCTGGTTGGTGGGGTGTCTTATGCGTTTTTGGTCGGCGCAATTCTCAAAGCGCGATCGCTTTCGCCCACTCGCTCAGAGAACTTTGCGACTCGGTTTTCGCCTTGACACCCGGTCTACGCTCTAAACCAAGGATGATACTCTCGCCTTGAATCCTGCTTTTTCCAAAGCGGTCACGGTTGCTTGCTCATCTTGGACGCGGAACTGCGACCCAAAGCGGACAATTTGACTGCGAATCGGGGTTCCGACGATCGCAATCACCGAAACCTTAGAAGTATCTCGATCGCCTTGCTGCTGCAATACCGTTTTGAGCCGATGACGTTCCATCGCATCGTCTGCGACTTTCGGATCGAGTTCGACCATCACCATTCGCACATCGTCGATCGGTTCTGCATCGTCGATGATGAACTGGAACTGATCTTCATCGCGCTTGTCGATTTTGCCCCAAACCATCAGTCGCGCATCCGGTTCGATCAAGCTACCGATTCGCTCAAACGACTTCGGAAAGACAACCGCTTCTGATCGACCCGTCAAATCTTCAATCTGAATCACTGCCATTGCATCTCCTTTTTTCGTGGTGACTCGTTTGACGGCAGTAATCATGATGATCGCACTCACGGTTGAGCCTTCTCGACCAGTGGCTAAGCTACCTAAGCTAATCGGAGCTAACACTTTCGCTGAGTCTTGCAATTGTTTGAGCGGATGATCGGAAATGTAGAAGCCGAGGACTTCTTTTTCGAGACGGAGCTTTTCTTGAGAAGGATAGTCGGGAACGATCGCACCTTTCGGAGCCGTTTCAAAGCTGCCTTTTTGAGTTGCTGCACCGAGCAAATCAAATAAGCTGCCTTGTCCACTGGCGCGATCTCGCGCTCTCGATTGCGCCCAGTCGATCACGAGTTCTAGATCACTCGCAAGCTGGTGGCGATTCGCTTCGATCGAGTCAAAGGCTCCGCAGTGAATCAAGGCTTCTAAGGCACGTTTGTTTACCGCGCGGGAATCAACTCGATCGCATAAATCTGCTAGTGATTTGAACTTACCGCCTTCGTTGCGGGCTTCGAGAATGGCTTCGATCGCGCTCATTCCCACGTTTCTCACTGCCGACAGTCCGAAGAGAATCGCATCGCCGATCGGGGTAAAGTCAATCCCCGATCGATTCACATCCGGGGGTAGAACTTTAATCGCAAGGCTGTGACAAGTTGCAATATAGCGCTGAACTTTGTCTTGTTCACTGCTGTTGATGGTAAGAATTGCTGCCATGTACTCGACGGGGTAGTTCGCCTTGAGATAAGCAGTCTGGAAGGTTACATAGCCATACGCCATCGAGTGAGACTTGTTGAAGCAATACTCTGCAAACAACACCATCTGCTCGAAGAGTTCTTCTGCAATCTTGGTAGAAACCCCTCGTTCTTTTGCACCTTTAACAAACAATGCTTGGTGCTTTTCCATTTCAGATTTTTTCTTTTTCCCCATTGCTCGACGCAACAGATCCGCTTGACCAAGCGAATAGCCTGCCATGTCCTGAGCAATTTTCATGATCTGTTCTTGAAACACCATGATTCCATAGGTTTCTTTTAGAATCGGTTCAAGAATGGCATGAGCGTATTCAATCTTCTCGCGTCCATGCTTGCGGTTGATAAATTTGGGAATCAGTTTGGCATCGAGCGGACCTGGACGGTAAAGCGCCAGAACTGAGGAGATGTCATCAATTCCATCCGGTTTCAGGTCGCGCACAATCTGGCGCATTCCAGATGATTCAAGCTGGAAGATTCCTTCGAGTTCGCCTCTCGATAAGAGCTTGTAGACTTCTGGATCATCGAGCGGCAGACTATCAAGGTCGAGTTTCACCTTGCGGCTTTGTTCGATTAGCTCGATCGTTTTCTCAATCATCGTCAGATTCTTCAGTCCCAAGAAATCCATCTTCAGCAAGCCCAATAGCTCAATGTCCTCCATTGCGTATTGGGTGACAATGTTGCCGTCTTTGGTCATTTCTAACGGCACAAGTCGATCGAGTGGCTCCGAAGCAATCACCACACCCGCAGCATGAACGCCAACCGCTTTGTTTGTGCCTTCGATCCGCATCGCCATATCCAACCAGCGACGATAAGTAATCGGCGGAGTGGTATTAGGAATGACTTGATCTTGAAGGTATTTTTGACTGAACTCTTTTGAGGGGGTTTCTGTTGGAGAAACCATGATTTTGAGCTTGGTTGATTTTCCGCGAAATACTGGAATTTGCTTTGCCATGTAGTTCGCTTCACTCAAGGGAATGTTCAACACGCGCGCTACATCTCGCAGAATCGCTTTCGAGTTCATCCGGTTGTAAGTGATGATTTGTGCAACTCGCTCTGTGCCGTATTTCTGCGTGACGTACTTGATCACTTCATCGCGTCGATCGATACAAAAGTCGGTATCTACGTCCGGCATCGATTTGCGCTCAGGATTCAAAAATCGCTCAAACAGTAAGCCATGATGCACTGGATCAATGTTGGTAATTCCCAGTGCATAAGCCACGAGCGATCCTGCTGCCGAACCGCGTCCAGGACCCACCGGGATTTTATTGTCTCTCGCATATTTGATGTAGTCCCAAACCACTAAAAAGTAGGTCGAGAATCCCATCTGTTTGAGCATGTTCAACTCGTAGATTAGACGATCGCGATACTCCGGACTAATCTGATCGCGCGATGTCAGTTTTTGTCGTTGAACCAGTGAATCCCAAGTAATCTTCTCAATATATGTATCAGCGGTGAATCCTGCGGGAATCGGGTAGTCTGGTAATCTCGGCTCGCCTCCAAGCAGATCATAGCCTTCGATCTTATCTGCAACTTCGACAGTGTTGGCGATCGCAGTTTCAATGATGTCACTCGACAAATGATCGCGGAAAAGCGATCGCATTTCATCCGCCGATTTCAAATACTCGGTTCCGGTATAACGCAAGCGTTTCTCTTCAGAAATCAGCTTTCCCGTTTGAATACACAACAAGGCATCGTGAGCTTCTACGTCATAGCAAGAAACATAGTGAGAATCATTTGTCGCAATGATCTTGATGTCGAATTCCTGGGCAATCTTCACAATCTCAGGATTCACGATGCGTTCTTCTAACAGTCCGTGATCCTGAATCTCAAGATAGTAATCATCACCAAATAACTGTTTATACCAAGCGGCAATTTTCCGAGCAATTTCAGGCTTTCCTTGCAAAATGGCTTGCGGCACTTCTCCACCGAGACACGCACTCGTGACGATCAAGCCTTCGTGATATTGCGCCAGTAAATCTTTGTTGATACAAGGACGAGAAAAAATTCCTTTGCCCTGAACACCCTGCAAATGTGAAATCGTTGTCAGCTTAACAAGATTCTTATAGCCTTGGGTGTTCTTCGCGAGAACGACTTGATGATATTTCGGGCGGCGTTCCTGCTTGGTGATGTCGCCGTTGATCACATACATCTCGTTCCCGATGATCGGCTTAATATCTTTCCCTTGGCAAGTCTTAATCAGTTCGATCGCGCCATACATCACCCCATGATCCGTGAGGGCGATCGCGGGCATTCCGAGTTCAACCGCGCGATCGACCAGTTTCGACAACTGCCCCGCACCGTCGAGCAAACTGTAATCACTGTGAATGTGCAGACCAACGAAAGACATAATCACTCAACCCACGCGAAGGAATGAGTCTTACAGTAACCGATTCTGAGCGCTATATCTACAAATTTCTCCAAAGTTTTTTCCCAACTGTCCCCAGATATAGAGTCAGGTTGAAATATGCAGCCGGATTCACACCCCAATACCAATGTACCAAATTCAGCGGCAATCAGGCGTTGTCCCCATTACCGTTTAGGCTAAAAGTAGTGAGATCAATCGGGGAATATGTCGCAATTAATTCAAGTGATGCAAAGTATATTCGATCGTCCTCCTGTGCCGTTCAATCCAGCCAATCAAACGCTCAAAGGTTGGGCAATGTATTGTTTACGCGATCGGGGTTTCATCGTGGAGACGAGCCAAAAAGCGGATTTCATCATTAATACGAAAGGCGAAAAAGTTTCGTTTCGCGTCACTCAGTCGGAACCGAGCGACACCGTGACAGGTTGGATCGTGGTTGATGCCTCCGGGAAACAAGCGAGAGTTATCGCACCTGCGCCGTAACTCGATCGTATTGCGACAACTCAACAGTTTACTAAGACAGAATCTTGCAAGAGCAAGGATTTTAAGAGATTGTCTTCGAGGTCTAAAAAGAGACTTTTTGGTTCATTCCTGATCCACAGCTGTTTTCTCGTAATGAGAATCAGATTGAACCAGAAAACTCTCTAGAAGCCAAGAAAGATTTATGTTAGTCTCGCTACCTTTTATTGCATTAATCTTTCTCTTTTTAACGTTTCGTTGCAGAAATAATTGCTGGCGGAGTTCTATTCTATCAGCGGCGATTGTTTGGGGTTTATTACTAACGACAATTACCGAAGTTTTGAGTTTGGGTAGACTCCTAACATTGGAGTGGCTAGTAAGAGGATGGTTTCTAATCGATTCGGCAATCATATTTATCTATTTTAAGACAGCTAGAAAAGCTCAGAAGCACACTAGCTTAGCGCTAGATTCTTCAGCTATCAAGCTACCATTGCCATTTATTCTTTTACTTTACAGTATTGCTTTTATCGCAGCGATCGTAGGTTTAATTGCCTTAATCGCACCTTCCAATAACTGGGATTCTATGAGCTATCGAATGGCGCGGGTTGTTCACTGGATTCAAAATCACAGCGTCGCACATTATCCGACTTCTTATCTTCCTCAGTTATACCAGAAACCCTGGTCAGAATTTACGATTATGCACCTGCAAATTCTCAGCGGAGGAGACCGCTTCGCTAACTTAGTGCAGTGGTTTAGCATGGTTGGTAGTGTGATTGGGGTGTCATTAATAGCCAAGCAACTCGGTGCAGATTGGCGGGGTCAAATTTTATCTGCGGTAGTCTGTGCCACAATTCCCATGGGAATCCTTCAAGCTTCCAGTACTCAAGGAGATTATGTTGTTTCTTTCTGGTTGGTTTGCTTTGTCTGTTGCGTCCTCTCTATCGTGCAAGAAAGTAAAGTAGTTGATGCTAATCCGTTTAAAGCTAATTCATTTAAAACTGGAGCGAGTTTAGGATTGGCTTTCTTTGCCAAAGCAACCGCATATATTTACGCTTTTCCTTTCTTTATCTGGCTTCTAGTCGCTATTGTAAAGCGCTGCAAGTGGAGATCTTGGAAACCCGTTTTCGAGATAGCCGCTGTGGTGTTTTTAATGAATGTGAGTCATGAAATTCGTAATATCGATTTGTTTGGGCAAATTTTAGCTTCGGGAAGGGAAAAATACACGAACGATATCTTTAATATTTCGGTTCTGCTATCAAATATTATCAGGAACGTTTGCCTACATCTTTATATTCCTGTCAAAACAGGAAAAGACTTTGTTGTAGAACTTGTTCGCTTAATACACACTTTTTTGGGCGTTTCAGTCTCTGATCCTCGCACAACATGGCCCGGATCGGAATTTAATATTCCAATATTGGCAACTTCATTGCATGAGGATACTGCGCCTAATACGATTCATTTATTCACGATCGTGGCGACAGTCATTCTATTTCTAAAAGAGAAGATTCTGAAAGTAAAAATATTATCGCTCTACCTAATCTGTCTGATTAGCGATTTTTTGCTATTCTGCTTGCTTCTAAAATGGCAACCCTGGCATAGCCGTTTACATTTGCCTGTTTTTGTTCTTTTTTCTGCGTTTATTGGCACCGTTTTGCCCACTGCGCTATCGCATCGACGAATACAGCACAAAGTATTGCAAATTGTCGCTTCAATCCTGATTTTGTCGTCACTTCCCTGGGTACTTTGCAATCAAACCCGTCCTCTTGTTTCTACGCTTGAAACAATTAGTTCGCCTAGCAAGTACGTGAACATTTTCAATACTAGTAGAATTGATCAATATTTCGTTAATCGAAAGTATCTCAAAAACCGCTATGTTGAAGCAGCATCGCTTATAAATTCTAGCGATTGTTCCAAAGTAGGTTTATCGATTACGCGCAATGAGTGGGAATATCCACTGTGGATGCTTTTGCAAAAGGATGCTCAGAAGCAATATCAAATTGAGCAAGTTAATGTAGAAAATATATCAGCGAAGAAAAGCCAGATTTATCCTCATAAAGACTTTATTCCCTGCTCGATGATTTCTGTTCAGCGGTTCAATGGCGGAAAGCTTCCTGAAGATATAAAAGTTAAAGCTCAAATAAAGCGATAGCATTACATTTCTCTAAACGATCGTGAAATTTTTCGTATTTTCGAGGTCTTGACTTAAGATTTTGTGGAAGATTTGGCTAGTGATACGATGCTGAACAGTACAGCAACAGTCAAACGAATTGCTGATCTGACTGCTGCTCTCAAATTGACCTCTTAACGAACGACGACCTTTCGACGACTCCGAATCTTTTTGACTCGGCGTTTTCGTGGCAGATCCGACGCGAGAATATCACGCATTTCTTGCCAGAATGGACGATCGGAATGATGCAGATCGACTAGCACGATCGCGACGCTAAATAACAAAATTGCAGTTCCCGCCACAAACAGTGCCATCGAGCCGATGACAAGCCATTCCGCGCTCAAAACAGTCCGAATTGCTAACGCAAACGTACTTGATACAAACAAAACCAAAGCGTAATACATCACTAAAATGCCGTTGTTCGCAGATTTCACTCGCTGTTGTAAATAGCGGAGTTGCTTTTGCAGCATTGATAAGCGATTGGACTGATCGTAACGATCGAGAATTTGAAAATATTCAACGTTGGTGATTTGCAGTCGATTCTCAATCACGCTTCGTCGCAGCAGTAGCCCACCCAAAACAAACGCACAGGCAAGCAACATCAGCACCGAATTGAGAATGAGTTGAATCAGTTGAGTCGTGTCGTTTATACTCATGCCGTCTCTGATACTCTCTAACGACAAGAAGGATAACACAAAATTTTAGTACCAGCGTACTAAATCAAAAATATTTGACGCGGACGAAAACGATACCGCCAAAGATTTGAGTTTTCAACCCTTAGTTAGAGAATTTTAAGAACGATCGCGTATTTCAATTTCGCACTCTGCTATCGAAACTCCTCAAACTCTTCTTCTGTGATTCCAAGTTGGTCAAGAATTTCGTGAAATAACCAACCTCCAATCTCCGCCTTGCCATGCACCGGAATCGTTGTTGATCTACCATCGGGATGCTTCCAGCGAGCATGGCTCCCTTTTTGTCTAGCTTTCTCAAATCCCAACTCGCGTACAGCTTTGGCAAGTTCGCTCTAACTGGCATTGGCAATCACGACCTCGACATCCAACGGCACCGATCGACCTCCTGCTTGATACTCCGCTTGAATCATGTCAAAGACATTTTCTAACTCGTGCTGAGCTTCGTCTGAAGTTTGTCCCCAAGCATGACACCCAGCGATCGCAGGAATGTAGGCGACGAATGTACCGTTGCTTTCTGGGCGCAGAACGATCGTATAATCTCGCAGCGTCTTCATTGCAAAATCGAAAGATGAACTGCCTCAATCATAATGGAAGTCAAGAAAGCGTCAAAATCTCAAATCCATCTTTAGTGACCGCGATCGTATGCTCGAACTGAGCCGAAAGTTTCTTATCTTTCGTGATCACCGTCCAACGATCGCTTAAAAATTTCAACTCATACGTGCCTTCGTTTAGCATTGGCTCGATCGTAAACACCATTCCAGGACGCAGCTTCACTCCTGTGCCGCGTTTACCAAAATGCGGAATCTGCGGTTCTGTGTGAAACACTCGCCCGACCCCATGTCCGACCATATCACGCACGACAGAAAACCCGTTCGCCTCAGCATATTCCTGGATCGCCGCGCCAATATCTCCCACTCTCGCACCCGGTTTCACTTCTGCAATCCCGCGCATCATTGCTTCTTTCGTCACTTCGACTAATTTTCGAGCGATCGCTGACGGTTGACCGACTAGAAACATTCGAGACGTATCGCCGTGATAACCATCGAGAATCGGAGTGACATCAATATTGAGAATGTCACCGTCTTTGAGAATGTGTTTCCGATTGGGAATGCCGTGACAAACCACTTCGTTAACGCTGGTGCAGATTGAACCGGGATAAGGAGGATGATTCGGAGGGGCATAGCCCAAAGTTGCGCTAATTGCACCGTGGGATTTCATCCAGCGATCGGCTTCATCGTTCAGTTCTTGAGTGCTAACTCCGGGTTTCACTAATGGTTCAAGATAATCGAGTAACTGTGCTGCAAGTTTTCCAACGGCGCGCATTTTGTCGAGTTCTCGCGCTGAAAGCAGGACAATTCCGCGATGTTGAGTCGCAGGTTTCGCGATCGATAACAGATTTTGCAGATTCATAATAACCATTTGCTGGCACAGCTTAGCCTAGCATATCACAAGCTGGGCTATTAACGGTATGCTATGAAAAAATCAGAAATAAAATCACCTATGGGCGGTAAAACAGATTTAGAGCGAGTGGTTGCGTATGTGCCTCCTGAGTGGAAGAAGGAGCTAGAAGCCTGGGCACAAGCGGATGAGCGATCGGTATCTTGGCTGGTTTCAAAATTGATTGAAAAAGCATTACAAGAACGTCAACAGCAGAGTTCTACAGATGTCATGGATTTTCGGACATAATTTATGATCAACTGAATTGTTTCAACTTGATCCTATGATTTCATCAGCTCCTCAATTTCAAAATCTGACGCTGCATCTTGTGATCGAGAAAACCAACGCTGGGAAATCGAGAGCGAGGGTCTTGGAATTGCCGGATTGCGTTGTGGAAGCGGCAACAGACGAGCAAGCGATCGAGCAATTGCAGGCGATGGTTTTCGAGCATTTTGCAGAAGCGAAAGTAATGCGGCTTGAAGTGGCAGTGAGTACTAAGATTGATCAAGATAATCCTTGGGTTGAGTTCATTGGAATGTACGAAGGGGATTCTAACTTCGCCGACATTGCAAGAGAACTGCGGTTAGAGCGCGGGTTTGATGAAACGGGACTAATGGAATGACGCTCTGGATTTTAGATACGGATACAGTTTCTTTGCTGCTAAGAAGACATCCAGAGGTGAGTCAACGGGTACTAGAGAATGGAGCTAATGTTGCGATATCTGTCATTACCGTTCAAGAAATTTTTAACGGTTGGGTTGTTCGGATTAATCAAGCGAAAAGCGTCGAGGATCTCGTAACGCTTTATAGCCAGCTTCACAAAGCAATTCTACTTTGTAAAAAGGTTCCTGTTCTGAACTTTGAAGTGTCTGCTTCCGAACAGTTAACCTCCCTTCTGCGAGGTTCTCCATCGTTGGCAAAACAGAGGTTACAAAAAGATATGCGAATTGCAGCGATCGCTTTGTCGCTGAATGCAACCTTAGTAACACGCAACTACCGAGATTTTTCTCAGGTTCCAGAGCTACTGGTCGAAGATTGGGCAGTTTAAGCGCTTTCTGATGCTCGTGCAAAGCTTGGTTACACATGCTACTTAGTTAAAGTAATATCATGGAGTAGCCTACAGACCTTAGAAGCAAAAATGGCAGCCCTCGGAAGCACATATTACCTTGGACGTTTAAACATAATCTCAGCACATTCAGATGGAAAAAAAGCCTTCCTTCTACAAGGTTTAACTGCCCCAGTTACTCTTCCAGCAAAAACCTATGAATATGGATTCTTTAAAATTGAAGAGGTTTATCATGAGGATGAGGAGTATTTCAGTAGACTTCTGGTAAAGTATCGCCCTTCAGAACCTAGTGAAGTTGTGGATACAGATACTCGTGCAATTGAAGGACAAGAATTTAGAAATCAAGTAAGAGCTAAGTCTCGTTTTTTCTTGCATATCAAATCAGGAATTATTGCCTATCAAGTCTTTGGAGAGATTACAGAGAAAGGCTTCAAGAAAACTTTCTGTAATTTGCTTGAAAGAGCATATGACAATCTCTTTATCGATGCAGAAATCCAAACGATAAATCACGAAGTCTCTTTCTTTGACTCACTAGAAAGACTCGAATCAATATCAAATGTAACTATATATTTACATCCTTCCAATCCTTCTAATCGTGACATCTGGCGCAGACAGGACGAAAGGTTTCATGAACTTGAATTGCAGACTTACAAGGAGGAATACAAGATCAAGTCTCACTCAAACGGCAGTAGAGCAAGAGAAGATGAGGAAATCAAGAGCAAATTACATATGGCAAGTGATGGGTATGGTAAGGCTACGATTACTGGTAAATTCCAAGGAGAGACGCAGACAATAACAACAGGTGACAACCCCGTTACATGCAATGTCGAAATTGATAGTGATGAAGAGCCTTCGACACAAAAAATCATGTCTCAGATAATTCCAACTTTTAAAAGCATTTTCAAGAGAATGAAAGATGTCCTCTAGAAATCTTTTCAAGATCAATTGGCAAGTTATTAAAAGCATAATTGTTTCATGGGATTTTGTAGTTGCTGCTTTAATTGCCACCTCAGCTTTTTGGTTATTACCACAGAAAGTTGCAAATGATTTTGCGCGCGATATCTATAATGTTGGCATTACAAGCCTGGCGATCATCTTCTCAGTTTATTTTGCAGCCCTAGCAATAATCATCTCTTCTGGAGATAATGATTTTATAGATTTCTTTGATGAAGAGGGTGACTACACACGGCTAATTAAAAGCTTCAGATATGCGCTTTTCACGTTGTTAGTTGCACTGCTGCTGTCAATAACTTTTTATACTGTGGCTACTATTCTTTTCTATAAAAAAGAACCTGATCAACCAAAAATTCTAATGACTGTTTTCTCCTTTTTTGCATCATACAGTTTGCTTGCGACCTTTATGGCAGCTAATGATGCAATAGAATATGCTCTTTATCGAGTAAAGTTTCTTAGATTGAGAAGACTTCGGAAGCAGCAGGAAAAAGTCAAAGACACGAAAGATTCAGTAGACTCAAGTTCTGATAATTGAAATATGGCTTTGAGGTTACAGATCTTACTTGTATTTATAAAAAACAAGTCAAATGATTTATTGAGAAGAGTCAATTTAGGAGAAGATTGAGCGATCGCATTAAATTATGAAGTGGAATACAAGTTTAACGATCGCGATTCTCAGCGCTTTTCTGATGGGTCTTGCAACTGCACCAATTAACTTTTGGTGGCTGGCTTGGGTTGCATTGGCTCCAGTCTGGGTGATGACGGTGAAAACACGATCGATCAAACCCGCGATCGTGTGGGGCATTGTGTATCACGGGTTTGCGCTGCATTGGATTACGGGACTGCATCCGCTGATGTGGTTGGGCATGTCTTGGATTACGAGCGTGTCGATCGTGGCGTTTGCTTGGGCGTTTATTACGCTGTGGGGAGCGATTTGTACGGGCGTTTGGGCGTGGATATTGGCGCGAATTCCAGAAAATGCCGTTGTGCGAGTCATTGCAGGGACAGCATTATGGAGTGCTTTGGAAACAGTGCGGCAGTGGAGCGCATTGGATTGGACATCACTCGCTTATACGCAGAGTCCGCATAACTTGATTGTTTTGCATTTGGGACGGATTTCTGGAGCGTTGACGGTGACAGCGGCGATCGTGGCTGTGAATGGATTGATTGCAGAAGCATGGTTAGCAAGAAGTAAGCGACTGATTGGAAGTGCCGTTGCGCTTTTCGTCATTCTGCATTTGATCGGATTGGGATTGTATCAAAGCTCGATCGTGCAATCCCCCGAAGCAAAGTTAACCGCAGGCATCATTCAAGGCAATGTTCCAACGCGAGAGAAACTGTTTTCACAAGGATTGAAGCTTGCATTAGATGGATATTCATCGGGATATCGATCGCTGGTGGATCAAGGTGCAAATTTTGTGGTCACTCCAGAAGGAGCCTTACCGTTTTTGTGGCAGGGTGAGAATTTACGAAATGCTGTCACGCAAGCGATCGCAGAAAAACGAGTGTTGGCATTGCTTGGAACTTTCGTGCCAGAAGGGACGCGATATACTCAGAGCTTAATTGCTGTCGAACCGGACGGAAGTACGATCGCGCGTTATAACAAGATCAAACTCGTTCCATTAGGCGAATATCTGCCGTTTGAGAAGCTATTGGGTGGATTGATTGGTCGATTATCTCCGATTCAATCTTTCCTAGTACCTGGCGATTTTAAGCAACAGTTTGAAACTCCTTTTGGAAGAATTGCGATCGGAATTTGTTTTGATTCTGCATTCTCCGAAGTGTTCCGCAGACAAGTCGCAAACAACGCACAGTTTTTAATTACCGCATCGAATTTAGATCCTTACAGCACAGTTTTAATGGCGCAACATGAAGCACATGATGTGATTCGAGCAATCGAGACCGATCGCTGGGCAGTTCGGGCAACGAACACGGGATATTCGGGCATGGTTGATCCGCATGGTCGAGTCAAATGGCGATCGCGAAACAATCAATACCAAATTCACGCAGACACAATCTATCGCCAGCAAACCCAGACCTTTTATGTGAAATGGGGCGATTGGTTAACGCCGACGCTGTTAGGAATGAGTGCGGTTCTGCTGTTCTTCGTAGGTCGCAATCAGCGATAAATCTTGTGGATGATTACTGGGTCGAAGTTCAGTTAAATCTTGAATGTTTTTTAACATCGTTTCACAGATCACATCGAGTGGTAAATCATTCGGATCGCGCCCAAACGGGTTTTCGATTTCAATCCCGATCGCTTCAATTCCGAATAGTGTAAAGCTAATTAACACCACAACTGGAGGTGTCCACCAGCCTAAATTCTCGACCGTCTGAAACGGTAAAGAGAGACAGTACAGCAAAATCAATTGTTTGAGATGAATTGCATACGCGATCGGCATTGGTGTTTTCAAAATCCGCTCACATATACCTAAGCAATCAACCAGTCCGTTTAACAAATTCTGTGCTTCTGTAAGCTGATGAATCTCAATTCGATCGCGCTGATACTGTAACTGCAAATAATCCGCAATCCAGAAAGCAACGCTTAGCGGTGGATTCTGAACTCCTTTTAATCGAACAAAGTGATCGGGCTGAATCAACTGTTCAATTTCAGATCCCAATTGCTCTTGTCGCAAATGAGCTTTCATGGCTACAGAGAAGGCAACTAATAAATGCAGTGCTTCGATTTTTTCGGCACGAACACTCTGTACAGCGAAGCTATCGTGTTCTGTAACCTCTGAGACTGCAACCCAAATCTGGCGCGCCAGATTGCGAGTATCATTCACCAACTTTCCCCAAGCTTTGCGACCTTCCCAAAAGCGATCGTACGCCGTATTCGTGCGAAACACTAAAAGCAACCCCAGCACAATGTTGGGAATCAAAACGGCTAATGCAGGCATCGACACTGGATGACCATGCACAAACGCGATCGTAATCAATAGCCCGAATGCACCACAAAAGAGCGATCGCGGCAAAACTCTCGGCACAACCGAGCCTTTGATTTGCAGTGCAGTTTGGAGCCAGCGTTTTTTCTCGGAACTCATTTCTTGGAACTTATAAGAGCGCGCGATCGCGTTGCAACCGTTTCATGATATTGCACCGATAGACAAACGTTAAGAATATCGAACCTTAACGGCTTAAGCTTTTTGCACAATTGGGATGCTCTCGATCAAATCCGACAGGACGAGCCGCAATTAGCTCGATCTCGCCTGTCTTAGAATTGCGCCGCCAGGAAGTTGCTTCGAGTTGGGCACCAGATTGGGACATCGCTGGACTTGATCGCTTTGAAGCGGACAAATCGCGCAGATCATCCCAAGTGCGATCGTAGCCCATAACATCCTCAAGTGGATTGCCCGGAATTCCGCCTCGTCCTGTGATCACAAAACTACTTTCTTGAGTTGATGAACACCCATTCGCAATTTGTTGACTCGCATCAATCAGCGTAGCGGGAAGTTCGACTAAACCAGCATTCGGATCGATCCGAATGTTGCTAATTTGAACGTTTCCATTGATGCCAAACTCGGAACTTGCGGTAATATCATTGTCTGGAGTTAAGCGATCGCGGTATTTCAATCCAAGAATGGTTTGGGTCGTAATCGCAATGTTGCCTCCTCGACCTCGCACTGCATTCGCCACAATATCGCTGTTT
>CAXTDB010000066.1:0-17789 GCA_964242045.1 uncultured Leptolyngbya sp.
AACGCAATCGCCAAGCGAGATACGCAACAGAACGCTTAAGAGCAATTCAGTATCCGGTTCAAGGATTTTTAGATGCGCTAGGAATTTTGGCACTGTTGCTCGTGGGAAGCTGGCAAATTTCACAAGGCAATTTAAAAGGAAGTGAATTTATTGCGTTCGTAGTGGCAGTGGCGATGTTGTTTGAACCGATTAGCGCCGTAACGCTGAACTATAACGAATTTAAGCAGGGAGAAGCATCGGTCGATCGCATTTTTGAACTGCTGCAACTTCGACCGTCGATCGCAGAACATCCTGATGCCCACGACTTAGCACCTGTGGTCGGCAGAATTGAATTTGAGAATGTCAGCTTTGCGTACAGACCCGATCGCCCAGTATTGCAAGATCTGAATTTACGAGTCTTACCCGGTGAGATGGTCGCGTTAGTTGGCGCATCCGGAGCGGGAAAAACAACGCTGGTGAATCTAATCCCGCGCTTTTATGATCCGCAACAAGGCGATATCTGGATTGATGGAACGAATATTCGAGATGTCTCGCTGAAAAGTTTGCGGCATCAAATTGGCATTGTGCCACAGGAAACGACGTTGTTTACGGGCACGATCGCGCAAAATATCGCATTCGGACAGCTCGATTTTGATTTTAGAGCAGTGCAGGATGCTGCGAAAATTGCCAATGCTCATCAGTTTATTAGCCAGTTTCCAGATGGTTACGAGACTTGGGTAGGAGAACGGGGCGTGAATTTATCCGGAGGACAGCGGCAACGATTAGCGATCGCGCGCGCCGTGTTGCTAAATCCTCGGATCTTGATTCTCGATGAAGCGACTTCTGCACTGGATTCTGAATCGGAAGCTTTGGTGCAGGAGGCGTTAGAGCGAATTATGCAGGGGCGGACGGTATTTATTATCGCGCATCGATTAGCGACGGTGAGGCGAGTTGATCGAATCTTGGTAATGGAGAAAGGGCGGGTGGTTGAAGCTGGAACGCACAAAGAATTGATTGCAGAAGGCGGAAGGTATGCGCGATTTTATGCCCAACAGTTTAGCTAGCGTCGGTTTGATAAGTTCTCCCGCTCTCGCTGCAATCCCGTCCGGAAATTTAATTTTCGGGTGGGGCAATGCGCTCAACGACTACTGAAACAGCCTCTTCGCTTTAATTCACGATCGCTAAGCTGCGACTTCAGTTTCAACTGCCCAATTTGTCAACTGTGAAACCATTTTCACCAATTCGTTTGGCTGGTAAGGTTTGGCAAGAAACATCTGAAAGCCAGCGTCGATCGCGCGCTGTTGAGCTTCTACCGCCACCCAAGCCGATACCGCGATCGCTGGAATTCTTCCGCCCTGCTGAGCAGGCAGTTTTCGGACTTGGCTGATTAGCTCAAAGCCATCCACAAACGGCATTGCCAGATCCGCGATCAAAATATCGGGACGCGATCGCATTTGCTGCAACGCTTGAGTGGCACACACCGCAGAAGTGACATCAATTCCATAAATTTCGAGCAGGGTCGTTAAAAGAATGACGGAATCCAAGTCATCATCTACCACTAAAGCACGAAGCGGCTGGCTAGAAATTTGCTCGTTCATACTACCTGTACCGCATGTCTTTTCTATTGATACCTGATTTTCGCGAAAAAATAAAGAAAAACTTAAGATCGCTAAAACTTTCTCAAACTTATGCAGTATAAGTAAAAGTGCCTATTTCAGGCTTTATTGAGTAGTCGTAATAATAGGTAGGAACGAAGGGATTTTACTGAAAAATTCAATCGTTTCTTAATAGAATTGAGGCAAACTTAAAGCCAGACCGCAGCAGTGAAGAAATTAATGAATCATCTCGCCGCAATTATTAAAGTAAAAAGCAGCCGCAATCGGACTGCTTTCACACTCAGCTTTGAGCGAGTCTGATCCTAACCTCTGTTACTGCCGAATCATTTGTTGAACTTGCTGCCGAAGCTGCGGATTCGCTCGCACAGCCTGAACGAGTTGATTAAACCGAGGCATATTTAATCCTTCTTTCTTCACAGCGGTTTCTACTTTCGCATCATTGTCTTTGCTCAGTTGCACCAGCTTCGCCAAAACGCGATCGTACTTTTGCTTTTCGTTCGCGTCAACAGGCTTCGACGGTTTTTGCTGAGGATTTCTCTGCGATTGAAAAATCTCGTCGAATCGCTGTTCGGTCAGTCCTTCGCCGCGAATCGCTTGAGACGCTTGACTTTCCGATTCTCGACTAATCGCCAACACCTGCTTAATTGCATTCGCAAACTGGCGCGTTTCTGCTGGAGTAACCGTTTGATTGGCAGCGGGCGCGGGCTGGCTTGCAGGAGCTTGCGGCGATTGTTGAGCATGAACTGGCAAAGAAACCAATCCAGCTACCACGATCGCACATCCACCAAATAGAAGTCGCTGAATCATTCTGAACCTCCGCGTCATTTACGATGAACTTCTGCGCCATCTTATCGAGGCTAAGTTTCTCATACATCCGTTGATTGAGATGAAATCAGGGTTTTATCTCTATCGATCTCCATCTGTAGATATACCCAGACCGATACGAAGCCAACTCCCTCGATAGAGATAGACAATTCCTGCGATCGCTACAAGTAATAAAGGATCGCTTCCCTGTCGTGCGCCGCACCCTTGTCATCATGCCGCTCTCTGAAAAGCCTCTTATTGCTCAAACCGAAATCGTTCAGGCTCCTGCCGATCGCGCTCCGGCTGCAAGTTCGTCGATCGCTCAAGATGCCTCACTCCTGCTTGTTCCGATTTGCTTTATTGCAATTTGGGCGGGAGTAGTTTGTATTATTGCGGATACTTGGAAGCTAAATCGAAAAGAACTGAAAACCAGTCGCCCTCTCGCTCAGCTTCCCTGTAAGAAATGTCAGTTCTTTAGTAATAATCCTTACATGAAGTGCGCGGTGAATCCTCACGTCGCGATGACTCCCGCCGCGACCGATTGTAGTGATTACCGATCGCGCAATCCTAATAATTTTCATTCAACAAAGCATTAACGCTGATCTTTTCAGCGTCAACTTTTCATAGACTTTGCCCATACTGAGCCTGAAAGCGGAAATTATTGTTAATTCTTTCTGCTAAAAGTTACTCTATTTGTCAAGGCAGGTCGGTATGAGCTTTCAGGTGATTGCTTCGATTCCAGATGTAGGGCTATTTGGTCGTGTGACCCATTGGATTCAACGATCGCACGAGCTTTCTGAGATCATCGCTGCCGCTGTTAAAGAGATTGGTGAGTTCTTGAACTGCGATCGCGTCAAGATTTACCAATTTCAAGCAGATGAAACGGGGCGGGTCGTTGCCGAATGGATTCGAGAGCAGCGACTCCCTTCTCTGTTGGGGCTAACCTTTCCTGCTGATGACATTCCGCCTCGTGCAAGAGAACTTTTTGTGAAAACGCGCGCGCGCTCAATTGTCAATCTAGCAAAACGCCAGATTGGACAGAGCGGGGTTGATCCGCACGCGCCCGATGAAATTCGCTATCGTCCACTCGATGCTTGCCACGCCGAATATCTAACCGCAATGGGCGTTCAATCGTCGCTCGTGATTCCGATCGTGCAAAATACAGTGCTGTGGGGCTTGCTTGTGGTGCATCATACTGAACCTCAGACGGTTCCCGAAGCGCAAGTTCGGGCAATTCAACTGGTGGTAGATTTGCTGACTGTGGCGATCGCGCAGTCGACCTTAACCGAACAAGCACGCACTAAAGCTGCACGTGAGTCGAGCCTAAACCAAATTAGCAGCTTGCTGCATTCACTTTCGACGATCGAACTGCAAGCAGCTCTCGAAAGTACGGTTTCAGCGTTTAATGGCTCTGGAGGACGCTTGTGGGTTTATGCAGAATCTTTAGCAACGGAGCAACATTCACCCTACGAAGCGCAACTTTCAAGCAAGTGTGTGCGACTGTTCAAATGTGGCGATCAGCCTGTAATGCCGGAAAACGCAGCATTTGCGCTTTTAGAAGAGCACAGCGGCTGGAAAGCCCGATTTCGATCTGAACGCGATCCGATCTGGACGATCACAGATGTCTATAAAGAACCTGCTTTGCGAAATCTTCAGTCTGCTTTTCGATCGACAAATATTCGAGGTTTGATGATCGTTCCGCTGTGGTATCGACGACAACTGCTCGGATATCTCACAGTATTTCGGGATCACATCGAAACCGAGATTCTTTGGGCGGGGCGGTTCGATTCCGACGAGCGGCAACTCTATCCGCGACGGTCTTTTGAAGTCTGGAAAGAGTCGTATTACGGACAGATTGAACCTTGGACAGCCACCGATTTAGAATTTGCATCAACGGTCGCTCAACAGTTCTCAACCGCGATCGAGCAGTATGAAACTCATCAGAAACTACAATCTCTTAACGCGAACTTAGAACTGCAAGTACAAGAACGAACTGCTCAATTAGAACAATCGACCGAACAACAGCATGTCTTGTTCAATGTCGTAACGAATATGCGAAAATCCCTGCATATTGATACAATCTTTGCGACTGCAACTAAAGAACTTCGGCGATCCTTGAATGTCGATCGAGTGTGTATCTATCAGTTTAATCTCGATAGCGAATACAACACAGGTGAAGTCATTGCAGAAGATGTCGGGGATGAGTTTCCCGCCGCACTCGGCGCGAATGTGAACGATCGTTGTTTTGGCGAACTCTATGCGACTCGCTATCGATATGGACGAGTTAGCTTTATTTCAGATGTTGATCAGCTTGATTTGCAGTCTTGTTATCGATCAGTGTTAGATCGCTTTGCTATCAAAGCGAACATCGTTGCACCGATTCTGCACGGAGAGCGATTATGGGGCTTGCTTTGTGTGCATCAATGCAACGCCTCGCGGCAATGGACGGATGCAGAAATTCGGTTTGTTGCTCAGGTTGCGGTTCAGTTAAGCGTTGGGATTGAACAAGCACAGTTGCTGCTCCAAACGCGCGATCAAGCCAAACAACTAATCGAAGCACTGTCAACTTTGAAACAGACTCAAAGCCAACTGATTCAAACCGAGAAAATGTCGAGTCTCGGTCAACTGGTTGCAGGAGTTGCCCATGAAATTAACAATCCCGTTAATTTTATTCATGGCAATCTCAGTCATCTCAACACTTACACGGATAATTTGTTGACGCTGATTGAAGCGTATCAGACTCACTATCCCAATCCAGGAGCGGAGCTTTTGGCTCAAACAGACGCGATCGATTTAGAGTTCCTACGCGAAGACTTACCGAAGACTCTATCCTCAATGCAAGTCGGAACCGAGCGCATCCGCCAAATTGTTTTATCGCTGCGAAACTTTTCCCGACTTGATCAAGCTGAAATGAAAGCGGTCGATATTCATGAAGGCATTGATAACACGCTCTTGATTTTGCAGCATCGCCTTAAGCCTGATACTGGATTTGGCGGCGTTGAAGTCATCAAAGAGTATGAAGCGTTACCGCTAGTTGAATGTTATGCGGGACAGCTTAATCAGGTATTTATGAATATCTTGAGTAATGCGATCGATGCGATCGAGGAGTCTAGCCGGGAAACACCGAGAATCTGGATCACAACGAAATTAACAGAGTGCGATCGCGCTTTAATTTGCATTCGCGATAATGGAAAAGGAATTGCAGCCGAAACACAATTGCGAATTTTTGATCCCTTTTTCACCACAAAGTCGATCGGCAAAGGCACAGGAATGGGGCTGGCGATCAGCTATGAAATTGTGGTGCAGAAACACGGTGGTTCGATTCAGTGCCATTCTGAGCCAAATCAAGGCACTGAGTTTTGGATTGAGATTCCAATTCACCAGCAGTGATGCAAGAGCGATCGAACATGCGATCGCTCTTGCACTTTATCCGCCTGTTGTGCGACGAACGTGATCGAGAATGCGCTGTCTGCGCTCTGGAGAACGTGCAGGTGATGACTGATTAAAGTCGTTGGTGCTGCGAGCTAAATGCTCCATAATGCGCTTTTTACGATCGTCCATCTGTGCCATAACATCTCTCAAACATTGCGAACTTTCTCTATTGTGGCGCAGTTTTCTGATGCTGTGGTCTAGTCGGACTCGTGAGTTCCGACGTATCCGGTAAACCCTTTGAGTGTGCGGTCGATGCGGATGCTAGACCGATCGTGGTGATGAACGAAACTTGTTTCAGCGGCTTCGAGACTAAAGGCGCGAGAAAGTAGCAAATTAAGGGTAATTGTTTGAAACGCAATGGTGGCACAGTCGCTTAGATGTTTGGTGATCGTAATTGGCATTCCGAGTTGATCAAACGTGCCAACGCAAACTGAGACTGTTGTATTGTCTTCCATTGTTTTATCTCTTGAGTAGAGCAAGCTTATCATGCCCAATTTAGATTATCCTTGTTTGAAAAGATTGCCTAAATAACGCGGCTGTAAAGCTGTTTCATGCACAGAATCACCGAGCTTTTCGACACGATAGGCTTTTGCGTCGGGACGAGAACTGACGATCGCACTTAAACGATCGCCAATAAAATGCAGTCCAACTCCGTCATCTGCTGCATATCCAGCCGGAAGTTGCGATCGCTCGACAAATTGGTGATACGCAGGTCTACGAGCGGTTTCACCGTCATAATGAGGGCAATGGCTACCTGGCAAAAATCCAAGACAATGTAGCATTGCCATCTCGCCATTATTAAGATAATCACTTACTCCTGATTCAAACCAACAGAGCGATCCCGCACTTAATCCAGAAAGAATGATTCCTTGCTCCCAAGCTTCCCGCAGAATTTGATCTAATTCCCATGCTTTCCACAGGGCGATCAAATTCTTTGTGCTACCGCCGCCAACGTAAATGATGTCTTGAGCAAAAATCAGCGATCGCAAATCTGTAATAGGCGAGTTAAACAACGACAAATGCGAAGGCACACAGGGAAATTTTAAGAATGCGGTGTAGAAGCGAACAATAGAGCGATCGCTATCTCCACTCGCAGTCGGTAGAAACAAGACTTTAGGAGCATTAGACTGAGCCAAATCAAGAATATAGCGATCGAGCAGCGGATTGTCTGGCTCCATTGAGAAGCCTCCGCCACCCATCGCAATGATTTGTTTAGGATCGTTCATGTCGAACTATTTTGACAAGTCGATCGCTCTTTTCACCAATCCTTCCGCCGTGATGCCATTCACTGCCATCAGTTCCCCTGTAGTTGCGGTCGTTTCCCCCCGTTTCCAAGCAAAGGTATCTCGGTTCGCTGTACTCCGCAGCATGATCGGCTCTAGCATTCCGCTTGCACCGCCTGTCACTCCGATCAGCGCATCGCCACCGAACAAAGTTTCAAACGTTGCATCATCGATGAATCCGCCATCCGGCTCTGAGCAAATCTCCCACGCGACATCATGAGGGCGATACAACCGTCGCGGATTTACTACCGACACGATCCGCACTCCGTAGCCTTGTGATTCTAACGTTGAAGCGGCACTGAACACAGGTGTCAAGGTCATATCTCCGATTACCGCAAACACAACGGTTTTAGTTCCGGTTGATTCGTGCAGCACGATCGCACCTTGCTCGATCGCTTGTCGCGTTTGTTCAAACGTCGTCCGAATCGGCAGCGGTGTCTTACTTGCAGTAATCACAACGCCTTTGTTTTTCGTGGTCAATGCCCATTCATAACACGCTTGAATACTATTAGCATCGGGTGGAAACAGCGGAAATACATTGCCGTTTCGCATCATTGCGGCAAAGTACGCTTCGATTTCGGGGCGTTGATGTGTCCACCCGTTGCGACCTTGCTCTAGTGCGCCAGCGGTAAATAGCGTAACTGTCGAAGGCGTTTGGCGACGGAGTTCCGCCATCGCTTGAGTGACCGTTTGCCAAATCGGTAAGCCATTGATCGCAAACGACTCGTAAGAACACCACAGCGATCGACATCCCATCAGCGCCAATCCTGCTGCTAGTCCCGCGCAAGCATCTTCACTCAGCGGCTCATAGACTTGACCATTCGGAGCCTGATTGTAAAGCGAATCTTCGGTCGGGTGAATAATCTTCAGCGCTTGGTTAATATTAGCGATTCCAGAAGCTTCGTTTCCGTCTGCATTTGTCACGAGAAAAGCGCGATCGCTTTGTCCGACAGCTCCCACTAATCGACCCATCGCCGTTGTCGAAACTTTCGCATCGCCGCCGACTGGATATTCTTCCAGCGGCA
The DNA here is from genome assembly GCA_964242045.1 of uncultured Leptolyngbya sp. GTDB lineage: Bacteria > Cyanobacteriota > Cyanobacteriia > Leptolyngbyales > Leptolyngbyaceae > Leptolyngbya. Next base: position 8,140 of record CAXTDB010000066.1, read on the forward strand.
ACTGTCCCAAGTCTGGCAATTCCCGCTCGAATTCTGTCACGACCGTTTTACTTGCAGATCCGCCGCCCGCACGTTCACAGTTCGATCGCACCAGTTCCCAAGCTTCCGGAGTCAGCGCGCGCGCTTTCAATGCAGCGATTATGTCTTCATTCTCTAACGTATGTTGGGCGTAGAGGTTATGCGACTTCGATCCTTTCGCGTGAACGCCTGCACCTTTAAGCTGTTTGATGATGAACACGGTTAACTGACCGCCAAGGGCTGACTGTGCAGCTTGATCGGCTGCAATTAAAACAGCATTGGCAAATTTAATTCGCTGTTCCAATGAGAAAACGGTGCTGTCTACGTAATCGGTGGGCTGATTACGATCGTCAAAATCTTTGGCATCCACCAGAATCACATTCTCGAACCCGTTACCCTTCCAGAATTCGATCATTTGCTCATTGGTTTTGAGCGACACCATGCTGTGATGCTCTTGTGAATAGCCGTTCCACACCAACACCGGAAGAAAATTCGTTGTGCCTGGAAATGCTGTATTGAAATGCGCCATCGCACTGATGATATAGGGTTCGCCTAAGCCACCATCGCCCACCGTAAAGGGAAAAAGTTTACCTTGATGTAACAGCGCGGCAGACATGGCGAAATGTTGTCCCTGACCCAAGGGACCCGCAGGAGCCAAAATTCCTGGAATAAAGCCAGACAAGTGACCGAGTAACCCGTGTTTTTCGCGGAAGCGATCGCGCAAGTGTTGCACCGTTTCGATCCCCATCGCTTCGAGTGAGCGATCGAGAAACATAGCGCTGTAAAAGCCCGGTGCATGATGTCCGACTTCGGTAATGATGTTTTTGTGACCCAGCATCACAAATGCAGCGTAGGCTTCAGCTTGACTCGCAAATCCGCCCGGATGTCCGGATGCTTTGCTGGCGGTCATTTGTAGAATCAGATAGCGCAAGGCATCCGCCGCTAAGAGCGTTTGATAGCCCGCTGCTGGATCAGCTGGATTAGAAATTGCCGTTTGTCCGGGTGCGATCGCAGACGTTTTGCCATACGTCTCAAACCCTGGCAAGGTATCGCGAAAGTACTGAATCCCTTCGGTAAAGGCGGGTTTGGTAGACGTTGGGTTTGGAGTCACTGCGGTCATGCTTCACCTGCATCTGTAATTAGGTCTAGACCCTCTATGGTACACAGGCAGTGGACGCTTGAAAATAAGCAGCGGTCGGCAGAATACAATAAGTTTCTATCTATATCAATTGAATCAGAATCAGGGCGCTTTCGATTAATCAAGCATGGTGGGTGCAGTAGCAAAAGAAAGTGCTAGGCTCACAACGGCAAAGATCGATCGCAATTCTATATGGAGCGAAGTGAACGCAATGTCCCGAATTTCGACTTTTAGGAATGATATTCTCCGGTTTATGCAGGCTTATTTCATTTATTTGATGCCGTCTGCGTTCATCATTTATCTGGTTCTAGAGTCGTATCAAATTGATTTTCGCCCTTACTATATTGCCGGAAAATCCGTTCTTTATGGATTAGATCCGTATGTTAATCATGTGACACAGCATCCTGAGTTTTTCACGCCTGTGAATGCAGGAGAAGCGCCGATGTCAGGATTTATTTATTTACCGATCGCTGCTTTGCTTTTTGCGCCTTTCGCAGCCTTTTCCTATCCAACCGCAAAGATAATTTATAGCTCTTTTATTCTAATCGTATTATGGTTTCTTTTATTTGAATTAGTTCGACATAGCAACTTCAAAATCAAGGGAGAAGCGCTGCTGTTTGCAATGACTTCTTTTCCCGTTTTTGCGGCATTTGAACGCGGACAAATCGATATTCTAGTTTGCTATCTCACAATTTTAGGATTCCTTTTATATCAACGGCATCGGCAGAAAATTTTACCTGGATTTCTCATTGGATTGGCATGCTGCATTAAATTATTTCCGGCGATCGCCCTGCTCTACTTTCTAGCGAAACGCCAGTTCAAAATCGTTCTATATTCGTTCGCTTCGCTCATTGCGTTACTCATTGCACCGATTCCGATTCTTGGAAATTCAATCTACACAAGCTATCTCAAGCGAATGTTGCCTGAAATTTTCGGACAAATCACTAGCGCAGTTCCGATCACAGTTCATGGACAAGCGGTAATTAATCGAGTTGTGATGTCAGTGGATAGCGATGGATTGCGAGTTACTCATGATTTTGTCCACGGATTTATGAATCCATTTTTGCGAGGTAAGCCTCTTGCAACTTTAACGATTGGATTTATTGCATTTCTGATTTTGATGTATTATCTCAGACGCGAACCCGCTGAACATCAATTTTTCTCGATCGTCAACTGCATTCATTTGTTGAATCCCCAGACTTGGATTATGGGAATTGTTTGGTTTATTCCGCTGTTTATCTATCAGTTTGGAAAAGCAAATCATTTAGGAAAATTCGTTCTAATTTTGCCGCTTTTTATCCCTCCTTTTACTAATAGCAATGGAATGCTAGCGTATACAGTCACGCTATTATTTGCAATTCCGCAAGTCCGAAAAAGATTGACCGCAGATACCGAAGAAACAGCCTGATCGAATTAATCTCTAACGCTGCTGCTTTTCCGTTTGATAAATGTAGAACTTACCCATCATGCCAACTGTCTCTAGCTGAAATGCAGGTAAATCGAGGAAAATCGGCAAATCTGGCACAATCGATCGCGTTGACAAATTTGTGCGGTACAAGCTAAACAACCCGTAATCACGTCGCTCTGTGTTTTGAACGATCAGCTTTTTCACCTGCGCCTGGTTGTCTTGCACAAACTGAGGACATTGACTGCGGATAATTTGGGGCGCTTCCTTACAGCCCTGTGTTTTAACTTGCTGGAGTGCAAATTCGCCAAAAGCCGCTTCATTAGGATTTGTCGCTGCCATCAGTCCCGCAAGTCCAAGCACACCCAGCCCCAACACACCGAGGAGAATTTGAGAAGTTTTCATTCTGCACCGCTTCAATTCACGATCGGTCTTCTTCGACGTTGTATCACGATTACAAGTTCTCGAATTTTTTGTTTGTCTTGTTTCTTGTGTTGCGCTTCTCATGCTATATTAGTTAGCAAGATGGCGAGCGTAGCCAAGTGGTTAAGGCAGAGGTTTGTGGTACCTCCATCTCGTGGGTTCGAGTCCCATCGTTCGCCCTGCTCTAAAGATTAATTAAAAATCGCGCCCAATCTAGTCTCGAACTTAGAAAAGAGCGATCGCGCTTCCGAAGAAATGCGATCGCTCTTTCTTTTCAAGCTTGAAAGAATTACAGTCCAGTTTCGGAGTCAACTTCAACTGCTGTCGGATCAACGCCCATCGGTGCAACGTAATCTCTCAGGAACGTGATTTGCTGCTCAAATTCCATTTGCTTCAGTCGATCAAGCAATTGCTGCGCTTCATCTGCAAGCTGATATCCAGGAGGCATGGGAACGATCGTGGCGTTTTCCATTCCTTGCGCCAAGAGATACCAAATTAAGAGTTTTGTCGTATCGCCAACTGCGCCGTATTCACGGGTGAGTTGAGTGTTACGACGGCTAATCAAATCGCGCTGAACGTTTAGCTGTTCTTCGTGGGGCAGTTCTTTAATTTGATTAAAGATGCCTTCTGCGATCGCGGGTGAAACGGTGCTTGCACCCGGAGCCGCAGGCGTAATCGCGCCACCCATTTCTTTATAGATAAACCAGAACAAAGCGAGTTGAGTATCGGCATCCAATTGTTGAAACGCTTCGACTAAATCGTTTGAGGTGTTCGAGGTCGTGTATGTCATAAAATGATTACCATTCAACTCCAAAACCGTAGCAGAGTCGGATTCGTCGATCGACTTGCCAGAGGTAGAAGAGCGAACCTAGCCGAAGATAGAGGTACGATCATCCGAATCATTTGATCGAAATGGATGACCTGGGACTCGAACCCAGAACCAGCGGATTAAGAGTCCGATGCTCTACCATTGAGCTAGTCATCCAAAGTTCTTTCACTATCATATCAGGATTACTTTAATCAGACGATGCACAACTGGTTATCGATCGTAGGAATCGGCGACGATGGGTTTGATGGCGTTGTACCGATCGGTCGATCGCGAATCGATCAGGCTGAGATCCTCGTGGGTGGCGATCGACATCTCGCCATGTTGCCGCCCGATTCGCGCCCTAGAATTCGTTGGACTTCTCCGATCGAAGATTCAATCCAAAAGCTGCTGACGTATCGTGGACAGTCTGTATGTGTATTGGCAAGCGGTGATCCGATGTGTTATGGCATCGGTGTAACGCTAACTCGCCGAATTGCGATCGACGAAATTACCATCATTCCCGCTCCTTCAGCTTTTAGTCTTGCCTGTGCGCGATTGGGGTGGGCGCTATCTGAAGTTGAAACACTGAGTCTTTGCGGTCGCGATCCAGCATTACTGAATGCAGTGTTGTATTCGGGAGCGCGGATTTTAGTGTTAAGCGCCGATCGACAAACGCCTGCAATTGTGGCGGAAATTTTACGTGATCGCGGTTTAGCAGAAAGTTCGATCGTTGTTTTAGAACATTTAGGCGGAGCGCAAGAACGGATTCTCGAAAGCACCGCAGCCAATTGGAATCAGACTGATATTGCAGACTTGAATACAATCGCGATCGCTTGCTCGTCTGCTTCTCTGCCTTCTCGCACTCCAGGACTTCCTGATTGTGCCTATCAACATGATGGACAATTGACTAAGCGCGAAATTCGAGCCGTCACGCTTTCGACACTGGCTCCTATTCCTGGACAGTTACTTTGGGATGTGGGGGCGGGATGTGGATCGATCGCAATCGAATGGATGCGATGCGATCGGCGATGTCGTGCCGTTGCGATTGAATCGAATGTCGATCGCCTGAATTTAATTGCTCACAATGCGAATACGCTCGGTGTTCCCAACCTTAGAATTATTGCTGGAAAAGCTCCGATCGCGCTTCAGAATCTACCCCAACCGGACGCGATTTTTATCGGTGGCGGTCTGACTACACCTGAACTGGTTGAGACTTGTTGGCGATCGCTCGCATTTGGTGGGCGACTGGTTGCCAATGCAGTCACGGTTGAAACCGAAGCGCAACTGTTCCACTGGCAGAGCAAACTCGGTGGTGAACTTACACGCATCGCAATCCAGCGCGCGGAACCGATAGGAAAGTTTTTAGGCTGGAAAGCAATGTCACCCATTACGCAATGGTGTGTGATTAAAAATGGTGTGTGATTAAAGCTGTTGATGAATCCACAACAATGCAGCTTTAACTTCAGAAACACGGTCCCCAGCAGGCATTGTTGGACGCTGTACCATGACGACAGGTCGCTTTAATTCACGAGCCGCAATTAACTTAGAAACAGTCGCATCACCACCGCTATTTTTACTGACGATCGCTTCAATCGCATAGTCCTGCATCCACGATCGCTCTTGTTCGACTGAAAACGGCGCGCGCGCTAACAATACTTTTCCGGGTGGAATCGGGGTTCCGACAACAGGCGGATCAATCATTCGCATTAAAAACCAAAGTTTTGTTAAATGAGCAAATGCAGCAAGTTCTTGTCGCCCGATCGTTAAAAAAATTCGCTGGGCTAAATCGGGCAAGATTGCCGCTGCTGCTTCGTTGCTTTCAACTTCGATCCAATGCGGTTCTGATTTCCAAGCAGGACGAACGATTGACAATCGCGGAATCGAAACGCGATCGGCTGCTGTTGCAGCATTCCACGAAATCTGAGCCGCAAACGGATGAGTTGCATCAATTAATAAATCAATCTGATGTTCCTGAAGATAGTGAATGAGTCCTGCTATGCCCCCAAATCCACCGCTCCGAACCGTTCCAAAAGGGCTGTTCGGCTGCTGAGTGCGTCCTGCGAGCGAAGAAATTACATCTAAACTCGGAATTTCTACTGCTCTTGCAGCTAATTCCATTGCTTCTGTTGTTCCGCCGAGAATAAGCAATCGTTTTTTCACCGATCGAGATCCAGTCTACTGTTGATATTATCGCGCAACAGTTGAGACAATGAGCATCACTTGAATTCAGATAGAACAATGAACAATCATTCTCCGATTTGGCGACCTTTCACCCAGATGAAAACTACGCCTGAACCGTTGAGAGTTAAGCGAGGGGAAGGAGTTTGGCTCGAACTCGAAGACGATCGACGAATTCTCGATTGCATTTCAAGCTGGTGGGTGACCATTCATGGTCATGCTCATCCGATTCTCGCTGAAGCACTTTATCAACAAGCCCAACAGTTAGAGCATGTCATCTTTGCTGGATTTACGCATGATCCGGCTGAACAACTGGCGCAAAAATTACTCACTCACTTACCCTCTGAACTAACGCGAGTGTTTTTCTCAGATAATGGCTCGACTGCGGTTGAAGTTGCGCTAAAAATCGCGTATCAATACTGGCGCAATCTCGGAGAACACCGCACCACATTTATTACGTTTGAAGGGGGTTATCACGGCGATACGATCGGGGCAATGTCGATCGGATCAGGTTCAACCTGGTGGCAGTCGTTTCGCGATTTAATGTTCGAGACTGCATTGGTTCCATTTCCTGCAACTTATCAGGGAGATACAGAAGTCGATCGCAAAGAAGCCGAAGTGTTAGCCGCGATCGAACACTTACTCAAGCAACAAAACATCATTGGAATTTTCATTGAACCCTTGATTCAAGGTGCAGGCGGAATGCGAATGTGTCGTCCTCAATTTCTGCAAGCTTTGAGAACATTGGCAACTCAGTTTAATGTGCTGCTGATTTACGACGAAGTGATGACCGGATTCGGGCGTACCGGAGAACTGTTTGCCTGTGTTAAATCTGCTGCAACTCCTGACATGATTTGCTTATCGAAAGGACTATCGGGGGGCTGCTTACCATTAGCCGTGACGATCGCAACCGAAACCATTTATCAAGCCTTTTATCAAGATGATCCGACTCAAGCCTTTTATCACGGACATTCCTACACAGGTAATCCATTAGCTTGTGCAACCGGAGTCGTTTCGCTCGAATTGCTGAGCCAAAATCCAAACGCTTATCAACGATTAGAAGCGTTGCATTGGAAATTTCTCGATCGCTATCTTCGCGATCATTCTCGACTCAGACAGTTCCGAGTCTGCGGCACGATCGCGGCAATGGAGATCGAAACTAGCGAAGCCTCCGGCTACTTCAATTCTATTGCTTCGGTGTTGAAATCGAAGTTTCTCGATGCGGGATTTCTCTTGCGCCCGCTTGGAAATACGCTCTATGTTATGCCGCCTTACTGCATTTCAACAAATGAACTGGAGTCGATTTATGCGGTGATCGATCGCACTTTAACCGCACTCTAAAATTCACCGTTTCTTTATCGAAATCTTTTGGAAAGGGAAAGAATAATATTGAAGATTGACGTATAAATGAAATAGAGTAGTCAGTAAAACTACTGAAAGCCCACTTATCCCAACCTCTGATGAACAAGCTCGATGACTTCGGACTAGTCCAGAAATTTGTTGAAGGTAAACTTTCGCTTCTAGCGAACCAGAACCTACGGATTGAGCCTGCGTTCAACACGGCTCAACTGTTAGCGAAAAAAGGTGAACTGATTGCCAGCGTCAAACTTGTCGGACAAATTCGCGCCGTTTTGGTGCGGCAATCTTCCACTTATCAAGAACTCGTCGATCGCGTTCTCGTGGCTCAGCAATACATTCCAACCGGAATCAACGCTCAAGGATTGGTTGAATACGAACACTGCCCAATTCCTCCGGGCTACGAAGTCAACTACACCGAAGTTCGGCAACTTTGGAAAGCTTGGCGCACCCACTACAGTCGCCACTCAAACGCCTCGTTGTTGATTCGTGCTGGTCAAGACTGGCTACCGATTCAAAAGATCGAATTCGGACTAGAAAACTTTTTCATTCACGTTCCTGGTGATGAAAAAATGATGCATCTCAGCGATCGTATCATTTGGCTCAGCCTAGCAGAATCGGCGAAGCCAAAAGATTCCAATCCGCTGCCTAATGACTCAATGCCCGACGGAGGGTTTTCCTCCTCCTTTGCCCAAAAATAGCAGCAGCGGCAGAGAAGCCAGAAACACCACCCCAACAAAGCGAAAAATATCTGCATACGATAGAATCGCCGCCTGTAAATTCACCAATTGATCCAGCGAAGACAGCGCTTGTTGAGAAGCTGTCGCTGCATCTGAACCACGACTTTGCAACGCGCCCGTAATCGCATTTAACCGCTCGATCGTTTCTGGACTATAAGAACTCAAATTCTCCGCTAGAGTTGCTTTATGAAAGGCTTCTCTTTGCGCTAGCAGCGTCGTTAAAATCGCAATTCCAATGCTACCTCCAAGCTGGCGCGTCAAGTTATAAAAGCCTGATCCGGCTGAGATGTCTTGCTTCGGCAATGATCCTAACGTCGCTAGACTCAACGGTAAAAACATCAGCACTGTAACGGCTCCCCGCCAAAGTAACGGAATAAACAAATCATCCCGACCTGTTTGCGGGGTAATGCTCGAAAGTTGGAACATCACCAAAGTTGTGCCAACGGCTCCGATCGCAATTAAAATTCGCGCATCCACCTTGGTCGAAATCTTGCCGAGGATCACCATGACGATCGCAGATGCCAGTGCTCCCGGAGCCAGTAGCCAGCCCGTTTGGGTCGCGGTAAAGTGCAGAACACTCTGAGCAAACAACGGCACAGCGAACAATGCGCCGTAAAGTCCCATTCCTAAAATACCAGAGTAGATGCTGCCTGCCGCTAACGATCGATGTCGCAACACTCGCAAATCGACCGCTGGATTCCGAGTTGTTAACTCCCGCCAAACAAACAGGATTAGTCCAATTACCGCCGTTACCGCCAGAGTCACAATGAACTTAGAATTAAACCAATCGTCTTGTTCGCCTTCTTCGAGAAACGTCTGCAAACTTCCCACTGCAACCACTAACAAGGCAATGCCGAGCCAATCGACGCGCTGATGATTTTTCTTTCCTAACATTCGATCTGTGGGCAGAAATGCGATCGCCATCACTACCGCCGCAATCCCAACAGGCAGATTAATAAAGAAAATCCAGCGCCAGCCTAAGTTATCGGTGAGATAGCCGCCTAATGTCGGACCGATCGCTGGACCTGCAATCACCCCGACTCCGAACACCGCTTGCGCTAATCCTTGCTCTGCGGGCGGAAACGTTTCAAACAAAATCGCCTGCGCTTTCGCGAGCAATCCACCCCCAAACAGTCCTTGTAAAATTCGTGCAGCGACTAACATCGGCAGATTCACCGCAAAGCCGCACAGCACCGAAGCAAGGGTAAATCCTGCCATCGAGAACACAAAGTAAGTTTTCTTACCGAACACATCGCCCAACCAGGCAGATAGCGGAATCAACACCACGTTTGCGATCGCATATCCGGTGACAACCCATCCCACCTCACTTACCGTTGCACCCAGCGTCGCTTGAATGTCCGTTAACGCCACATTTACAATGCTAGTATCAATCACTTCGAGAATCGCTCCGAGCGAAGCAGTTAGCGCGATCGCCCACTTCAAAAATCCCTGTGCATGTGTATTCTCGCGAGCGCGTGTCGTAGCCATACCGAATCAAACCTGTGTACTAAGCATCGATTCTAAAAGATTCCACTCCGCTCTTACATCAAGAGAAAGTCCTGCCTGAGTCATTAGCAAAGTACT
>CAXTDB010000067.1:0-5840 GCA_964242045.1 uncultured Leptolyngbya sp.
TGGCGGATATCAAGACGGAACCTTTAAACCAAATGATCCGATTACTCGCGCTCAATTTGCCTCACTGCTCGGAAAAGCGTTTGGCAAACCGAAAGAGCGGCAAAGCATCACGTTTAGCGACGTACCAGAAAACTATTGGGCGCGATCGTCGATCGATGATGCAATTCAAACCGGATTTATGAGCGGATATTCTGAAGGTGCGTTCCGACCGGATCAGCAAATCCCGCTCTATCAACTGCAAGTGGCTTTAGCTTCAGGGTTAAAACTCCAACCTCAAGCGCCCCCAGAGCAGACTTTAGCAAAGTTCCAAGATGTGAATGACTTGCCAAAGTGGGCACAAGGAAGAGTCGCGTCAGCCGTTGAATCGGGTTTAGTAACCGGATATCCGAGTGCCCAACAGTTGACCCCGAATCGAGTGGCAACGCGCGCAGATGCAGCAGCACTGATTTATCAAGCGCTCGTAAAAGAGGGACGCATCACACCGACAAAATAAAGAACGAACACCTCTTCATCTCCTCCACTAGAATGGGTGAACGTATCGTTTTTACCCCATATTCGTGTTTAGGAGTTGGCTCGTGGAGTCCCGTTATACCCCCGCCGAGATCGAAACAAAATGGCAGCAGGCTTGGACAGCCGAAGATCTGTACCAAACGCCTGAGACCAGCGACAAGCCTAAGTTTTATGCGCTGTCGATGTTTCCTTATCCCTCTGGCAATCTCCACATGGGGCACGTGCGGGTATATACGATCGTCGATGTGATCGCCCGACTCAAACGAATGCAGGGCTACCGGGTGTTGAATCCGATGGGCTGGGATGCGTTCGGACTGCCTGCGGAAAATGCAGCGATCGAGCGCGGTGTTCATCCCGCAAAGTGGACGTATCAAAACATTGATCAGATGCGCGACCAGTTAAAACAGTTGGGCATCTCGTTTGATTGGACAAAAGAAGTAGCAACTTGTTCGCCAGATTATTACCGCTGGACGCAATGGATTTTCTTAGAATTCTTCAAAGCGGGTTTGGCGTATCAAAAAGAAGCGACGGTGAACTGGGACCCGATCGATCAAACCGTTTTAGCAAATGAGCAAGTCGATGCGGACGGGAAATCTTGGCGATCGGGCGCGAAAGTCGAGCGAAAATTGCTGCGTCAGTGGTTTTTGAAGATCACGGACTATGCAGAGCAATTGTTAGTCGATTTGGACAAGCTGAAAGGATGGCCCGATCGCGTTAAATTAATGCAGGCGAATTGGATCGGCAAATCTACAGGCGCGCAAGTCACCTTCAAAACAGAAATGGGTGATGAGATTGTTGTATTTACGACTCGTCCCGATACGCTGTGGGGTGCATCTTTTATGGTGTTGTCGCCAGAGCATCCGTTAGTTGAGAAGTTGACGACACCGGAACAAGCGCGCGCGATCGCACAATATCAAGAAGCGGCATCAGCAAAAAGTGATCTCGATCGAACCGCTGAAGGTCAAGAAAAAACAGGCGTTTGGACGGGGAGCTATGCAGTCAATCCAGTGAATGATCAGCGCATTCCCATTTGGATCGCAGACTATGTGCTGATGGATTACGGAACGGGCGCAATTATGGCGGTTCCAGCACACGATCAGCGAGATTTTGAGTTTGCTAAAAAGTTTGATTTGTCGATTCAAGTTGTCGTTCAGCCACCGAATCAAACATTAGATAGTGCAACCATGACCGAAGCCTATCCAGGTGAAGGCGTGATGGTGAATTCCGGTGTGTTAGATGGTGTACCCGCAGGCAAGGGAAAAGGTCAGAGTGTCGAAGCTGCGATCGCGTTTCTCGAATCAAAGCAAGTCGGTAAAGGCACCTCGAACTATCGCTTAAGAGACTGGTTGATTTCGCGTCAAAGATACTGGGGCGCACCGATTCCGATCGTTCACTGTCCGAACTGTGGCGCGGTTCCAGTTCCCGATGCTGATTTACCTGTTGCACTACCTGAGAATGTCGAGTTTTCCGGCAAAGGTGGCTCACCGCTGACCCAGTTAGAATCATGGCTGAATGTTCCTTGTCCGAGTTGCGGAACGCCTGCAAAACGCGAAACTGATACGATGGATACCTTTATCGATTCGTCGTGGTATTTCTTGCGCTATCCCGATGCGAACAATGATCAAGCAGTATTCGATCGAGCCATCACAAACGATTGGATGCCTGTTGATCAATATGTGGGTGGCATTGAACACGCGATTTTGCACTTGCTGTATTCGCGATTTTTTACGAAAGTATTGCGCGATCGAGGTCTCTTAAGCTTCGATGAACCGTTCGAGCGTCTGTTAACTCAAGGCATGGTTCAAGGCAGAACTTACAAGAATCCAACCACTGGAAAGTATGTAATTCCTGCGGAAGTCAAAGATGCCTCGAACCCGGTTGATCCCAAAACTGGCGAGAAGCTAGAGATTGTATTCGAGAAGATGTCTAAATCGAAGCATAACGGTATTGCTCCCGGTGATGTCGTAGACAAATACGGTGCTGACACGGCTCGAATGTTTATCTTATTCAAAGCGCCCCCTGAGAAAGACTTAGAGTGGGAAGATGCAGATGTTGAAGGACAGTTCCGGTTCTTAAATCGGGTGTGGCGGTTGGTTACAGAATCGACCTTAAACAAGAAACTCGCAAAAGAACTGACTAAAGCTGAGAAAGATTTGCGTCGATCGATTCACATTGCAATCAAAGAAATCACCGAAGATTTGCAAGGCGACTATCAATTCAATACAGCAGTATCAGAACTGATGAAACTCAGCAATGCTTTAAGCGACTTTGCTCAAAAAGATTCCCCAATCTATGCCGAAGGGATTGATACTTTATTGCGATTGTTAGCCCCATTAGCACCGCACATTGCTGAGGAACTGTGGCACACGATCGGACATTCCGATTCGGTTCACGTTCAGGCTTTCCCGATCGTTGATCCGAGTGCGTTAATTGCGGATGAGAAAACGATCGTGATTCAAATCTTGGGCAAAACGCGCGGAACGATCGAGGCGGCAACTGCGATCGCAGACGACAAAACCGCATTAGAACAATTCGCGCGCGAGTCAGAGATTGCAAAACGCTATATTGAAGGGAAAGAGATTAAAAAAGTGATTGTTGTGCCTGGGAAATTGGTGAATTTCGTTGTCGCATAGCTTGAATTTTGAGCATGAAAGATTATCACATTAATATCTTTTACGATGACGAAGGGTATATCGCAGATATTCCTGACTTGAAGTATTGTTCAGCCTTTGGTGAAACAGTTGAAGAAGCCGTTCAAGAAGTTCTAAAGGCAAAGGCAGCTTGGCTAGAAACGGCTCAATCTGATGGCAAACCAATCCCAACACCCAAATATCGTCCTGAAATCTATCAGACTGCTTTCTGACTTCTTCAGAATCCTATCGAAAAAGAATGCCAAAGAAGATTCGAGAACTGAAAAAGCTGCTTGAGAACGCAGGTTTTAGGTCAATTCCAGCAAAAGGAAGTCATAGTAAATGGATTCATCCAAAGTTAGCTGCCAAAATAATTATTGCAGGCAAAGATGGTAATGATGCCAAAGCTTATCTTGAAAAGCAAGTTAATCAAGCACTTGAAGATTTGGCAAAAATAGAAGCAGAAGAATCACAGGAGAAAGAGGAATGAAATACACAATCATCATCCAATGGTCAGATGAAGACCAATGTTATGTTGTAAGCCTGCCTGATTTCACAGACGTGATGCAGCCTGTAACTCATGGTGAAACTTATGCAGAAGCCTTTCAGAATGCAGAGGAAGTGTTGGAACTGTTAGTCGAATCTGCCATTGCAGCAGGCGAACCATTACCCGAACCGCAAACCTTTGGAAAAACGCTTCAAACCGTTTAGAAAGAATTGAAAATGACAGATTTACAAAACTACGATCCGAGCGGCGTAGGAGTCGTCGGTCGATTGTTCGGATTGCCGTTTGAGCAAGACTCAGCCGATCTGATTGTGTTGGGTGTGCCTTGGGAAGTAACGGTTTCTTACAATGCTGGAACAGCGCGCGGGGTAGAAGCGGTACTGAATGCTTCTTCACAGCTTGACTTGTATGATTTCGACAATCCGGACGGGTGGAAGCAAGGGATCTTCATGCCTGAGATTTCGCAGGACATTCTCGATCGCAGCGACAAACTCCGAATCGATGCCGCGAAAATTATCGATCGCTTGTCGATCGGAGAAGACCTCGATACCGAATTAGCTCAATTACTAGAAACCGTTAATCAAGGATGCGAATCACTGAATCAATGGTTATTTGAACAAACAAATCGCATTCTTAAACAGGGAAAACGAGTTGCGGTGATCGGTGGCGATCATAGTGTGCCGCTAGGGTATTTAAGAGCGATCGCACAACATCACGAGAACTTCGGAATTCTGCACATTGATGCTCATGCGGATTTGCGCGAAGCTTACGAAGGCTTCGAGTATTCTCACGCTTCGATTATGTACAACGTGCTGAACCTGCCGCAAATGACGAAACTCGTTCAAGTTGGGATTCGCGATGTCTGTTTAGACGAAGTAAACCTGATTCGGGGGTCAAGCGGGCGAATTTCAACTTACTTTGATGCAATGCTGAAACAGAAACAGTATGCAGGTGTTCCGTGGTTAGAAACTTGTCAGCAAATTGTGTCGGAGCTACCCCAAGCAGTCTATATCAGCGTTGATATGGATGGATTTGATCCCAAACTTTGTCCGATGACAGGAACGCCTGTGCCGGGTGGATTGGAGCTAGAGCAAGCCTTTTGTTTGTTCCGCGAAGTTGTGAACAGCGGGCGCAAAGTGATTGGCTTCGATGTGGTTGAAGTTGGAAATGCCGAATGGGATGGAAATGTAGCAGCAAGAACGATTTATAAACTGTGTAATTTGATGGATTTGACTTGGAAAGAGTAGGAATCGAACCAATGCGATCGTTGATTTGATCACGGCGATCGCCCAAAAAACGCGAATGGATGTACAGGAATCAATCGATGCACATCCAAAGCAGCAAATGGAATCGAATTTGTTAGCGTCGAGCTGTTGAGCCGCGATAAATGCGATCAGCTTGTTCTGGAGTGAGCCAAGGAGTTGCTTCGATCGGTGCTTCTGCTTTCACAGGTTGCAATATCGGTTCTAGCGATCGTTTTGCTCCGTTCTCTGCTGCTGGCGTTCTTTGCAGCAATTCACAGGCAACAGGCGGTGCGCTCGTCTTTTCATACTCTCCTGGAGCGAGTCCGCCCTCCCGAATCGAAAGCTGGCTTTGAGGCGGAACATACGAATGGGTGTCTGGATCAAACGCTAAGAGTTCGCCCGTTTCTAAGTGATAAACCCAAGCAAAAATTTCAAGCTTGCGTTGATATAAACGCGAGTGAACGATCGGATAAGTTTTTAAGTTATCGATCTGGGTCAGGACATTTTCAGCGATCGTAATCTCCAACAGTTCTTCGCCGCTGTACTGACTATAGTTTTCTTTCACTAATCGACGAGTCGCTTCCGAATGCTTCAGCCAGCTATAAACCAAAGGCATTTCTTCTTCGAGTTTGCCAAGCTGTAACAATCCCTTCATTGCACCGCAGTGTGAATGACCACAAACAATGATTTGCTGAATGTCGAGCGCATTGATCGCATATTCCACAGCGGCTCCTTCTCCACCGTTTGCCGCACCGTAAGGTGGAATAATGTTTCCAGCGTTGCGAATGATGAACAATTCACCGATATCGGCTTGCGTAATCAGGTTTGGATCGATGCGAGAATCCGAACAGGTAATGAATAAGACGCGCGGTTTCTGACCATGCGAAAGTTCTTCTAGCTGATCGATGTGTGCCGGGACGTAGCTTTCTCGAAACTGTAGGTGTCCTTGAA
>CAXTDB010000067.1:5850-17619 GCA_964242045.1 uncultured Leptolyngbya sp.
ACTTTTTCATCGCTACCTTCTTTGTTAGGATTGCCACTCGTCAATGGCTTCGTCTTTGGTGTTGGTGTTTCGGCTTGGCGTTTCGCGGTTGAACTTCAAATGAATCGATCGCGTTTGCTCTCCGTCTTTTGCCACCGCTAAGATCGGATAATCGAGCAACCCGTCTTGGAATGACATTTGGAATCGAAAGGTTCCATCTGGATTGAGCGGAATTGTTTCGCCCGCGATCGAGACGGTCGCATCCGGTTCCGTTGCCCCATAGATAATGAGTTCGGCATCCGCGACCAGCCAAAATCGACGCGGACGAATCGGGTAGCTACCCAGCCCCACACCAGACATGCCAATCCCAGACATGCCAATCCCAGACATTCCAGAAATCCCGGAAGCGGTCGGTAATCCGCCCATGCCGACACCGGATGGAAAGGCAAATGAACGAATGGATTGAGTTGGAATCTGTTGCATTGAGCCAAAGATTGAGCCTGCAATCCGCTGAAGTTCGACACCTTGCGATAAGTCGAAGATTCGATCATACATGCCATTCGGAGCGGTGGCTACTCCGCGGTTAACAGTTGGTGACACTAAGGTCAAGAAGGTTTGATCGTGTAGATCGGTTTCCCAATCGATCGTGAGTTCCTGATCTTCTTCCCAGCCAGACGGATAAACGGGCGGCACTCGCACTGGCAGCGATCGCGCTAACATTAACCAGCGTCCATCTGCGGTTAAGTAGCCGATCTCAACTAAATAATCGCGATCGCTGACTGGAATCGGGAGATACCAATCGCGCGCTAGTTCATCGCATTCAAACTGCTGCAAACTGTGCGGGCTTTGATTGGCGATATCGATATCGGTGACATCGTACAGCCGCAAAAAGAGAGTCTGTCCGCCTTGGTTTCGTCGGTCTGATTTATGCTCGTTGGACACATCCCAGTACGTATACGCCCACTGTGGATCGCGCGGCATTAGAACGATTCGGCTTTCACCATATCCATCCGGTAAGTCTGGTAAGCCTTGATCGACAGAAGCTAAAGTTTCGCTTGACAAATCGGTTTGTCCCACATCGAATCGAGCCGCTTCGACATCAGTTTGAATCGTATCGGCGCGATCGCTGGCGAGTCCTGCCGCGAGTCCAATGCCTCCGAGTGCAGCACCTCCTAGAATTGCAGAACCTGCCTCAACGACTTTAGGAGGTGCTTCAGCAATCGTATCGGGTTCAACTGCGCCGATTTGAGAATCAAGCTCTGCAAATTCATCGGTTTCTAAGTCTGTGCCAGCATCAATTTCAGATAATTCTGGTTGAGGCTCAACGATCGCTGAGGTCATTTCTAGCGGAGGTTGAACGATCGCCGTAGCATCTGGTTCTAGCTCATCTTTCCTTAGTTCTGCAAGTCCTGCGGCTCCAAGGGCGGCAGCACCTCCTAAAGCAGCGATTCCCGGAATCACGCCCTGAGAAAGATCTGGATCTTCAGCGGGTTCTAAGGTGGATTCAACGATCGCAGGTTCAGGCGTTTCGATTTGGGGTGCAACCGGATCAGGTTTACCCTGGTCTAAATTGAGCTGCACGTAATCGGAATCAGAAACCTGAGAAGTCGGCGGAATTTCGTCTACAACCGTCGGCGCATCATCGAGGTCGAGTTCGATCGCAGGCTGATCGAGGGGAGCATCTTCAACTTCATCGAGTGGCTCGATCGCATCTAGAGACGTGAGTGATTCTGATTCGGGTTGAGGCAGTTCACCAGAACGGGTTCGGTTCATCCAAGCGGCGGTTCCAACAGCTCCGAGTCCTGCGACTCCACTAAGAATTGCACCATTCGGCAAATCGATATCGGTTGCGGGCGGTGCTTCCGGTGGCTCGATGTTCGCAGCAGTTGGAGTCTCGATCGGTGGCATTTCGCGAATTTCGACCAGCGGGCGATCGGGAACCGGAACCGATTCAGCCCCGATCGCGGGCGGTTCAGTTCCGATCACAGGCGGTTCAGAATCAATCACAGGCGGTTCAGTTCCAATCACAGGCGATTCAGCATCAATCACGGGCGGTTCAGTCGAATCTGTTCGACCGTGAATGACTGAAGCGGCTCCTGCTCCTGCGATCGCAGCCCCGCCGATTGCTACCGCAGGCGGAATCGTGGGTGGTTGAACTTCAGCGATCGAAGCGCGATCAGAGGTAATCACAGAACCCGCGCGCGATGCCAAACTGCCATCAGTTTCCGTTGGATTCATCAAAGGGGGAGGCGGAGGCGGCGTGGTTTGAGGCGCAACAGGCGTTTCAGCAACCGGAGTCGATGGTTGCACCGCACTCCCCGATCGACGACGCAACAACCAGCCGAGTAATAGCGCTGCTAATCCTAAAGGCAATAACCACCAGAGCCAGCCGGGGATGCCACTCTCGGTTGAGGGTGTGCCTATATTGTTCGGAACGGCTCCGATCGCTTGTGATCCATCTGGTGCGCTAGAGGTTCCGCTGGGTGCTGCGTTTGGAGAAGCTGTAGAAGCTGCACTGGTTGGAGCCGGAGACGATCCTGCGCCTGCACCCGCATTTAATGCCGCTGCGCTTCCGGCAGCAAGCAACGTGGCGGGATTGAGCGCTAACGAAGCGGGATCAGTTTCAGTTGATCGTACCGCTTGCAGTCCTGATTCTGAAGTGGCATAACCGAGAAACGCGGCTGCACCCGGAGACGGATTCGCCTTGTGAACGTAGTAGAACGGCTGTGAGAACGGATAGCGCGGATCAGTGGGTAAGGTATTGTGCATCGGCACGATTCGGAGGTTCGGCTGATTCAGAACCTGATTGGCAGGCGCAAAACTGAGTCCGTCTTTTCCGAGTTGTTGAGCCACCGCCTGGGTACTATCTTCGCCTGTTCGTGTCGCGGTGCTGCTGATTTCATATGGAGTTTGGATGAACACAGAATAGTTGCGGAATGCAGTACGGGTATCACTGAGATCGGGTCGATCGACAAACCGAATCTTTCCAGGTGCGCCGCCTAATTCTGACCAGTCGGTAATTTCTCCGCGCACAATCTTCACAAACTGCGGCACGGTAATGCTTCCTTTGAACGGATTATCTGGACTCACGATCAGCGCAATCTTGCCACGTCCCATTGACACCGGAATCAATCCTTGATCACGTTCTGCTTGCGTTAACGGTCGCCCGATCGCTGCGATATCAACTTTGCCATCGCGCACGGCTTGGAGTCCGGGTGGAGTGCCAGAGTAGTTGAGATTAATGTTGCTGCCCGAAAATTGATTTTCAAACCGCTGCTTCAGGGCTTGATTGATCGCCGCCATACTGCTCGATCCGTCAATTTGCACCGTTGTTCCAGCGGGAACTGAGGTCGGAAGCGGAAATGCACTCGGCGCGGTTTGAGCCAAAGTCTGTGGCACAAAGATCGATTCGAGGGGTTTCACAGTTGCAACAGTGGTAAGCAACAAGGCAAAACCAAGCGCAGACGATTTTTGATTTGGCAACATTAATTCAAGCGCCTCTTACACCAGTGCAGGTCGAAATTAGAATTGCAATGTATTATATAGCGATCGCTTGAAATCCGCTTCTATCAATACGTTGGGGATCGCAAATGAATAGAATCAGATGTTATTTACAGCACCCGTAGTGATGATGAGCAATTAACCAAAATGGGCACTCTACGGGAGATTCCTGTTTGAAGATTTGGCGATGAGTATTGAGAAACCGGAAGATATCCTTTCTGATCGCGACTATCAAAGTTTACTCGAAGCGATCCCGGATTTAATGTTGCGGTTGAGTCGAGACGGCATTTGTCTAGATTTTCGGCTCCCGCGATCGTTTCGGGCATATAGCGGAGACTTTGATTGGCACGGCAAGTTTCTTTGGGAATTCCTGCCGCACGATATGGCACAACGGCGAATGAGATACATTGAACGCGCGATCGTGACCAACGAAGTTCAAGTCTACGAGCAAGAACTCGACTTCGATGGACGAATACAGTACGAAGAAGTGCGGGTGATGCGCTGCAACGAGCAGGAAGCGTTAGTGATTATTCGCGATGTCAGCGATCGTAAATACGCAGAAAAAGCACTAAAACAGAGCGAAGCTCGATTTCAAAAACTCGCTGCTAACGTGCCCGGAATGCTGTATCAGTTTCGGCTTGCACCCGATGGTGCAGTCAGCTTTCCGTATGTGAGTGCGTTTTCTCAGGAGTTGTGGGAGCTTGAACCTGAACTGATTTACCAGAATGCTAATTTGATGATCGATCAAATTCACCCAGACGATCGAGCAGAGTTCGATCGCACCGGGCAACACTCGGCTGCAACACTCCAGCCTTGGGAATGGACAGGACGAATTGTTACGCCATCCGGCAAGCTGAAATGGATTCAGGCGCATTCTAGACCCGAATTACAAACGGATGGTTCGATTCTATGGGATGGACTGCTGGTTGATATTAGCGATCGCGTTCGGCTGGAGAAGGAACGAAAACAGGCAGAATTGGCGATCGCAGAAAGTGAAGCCCGATTTCGCAGCTTTGTTGAGAACGCGAATGATTTGATTTTTGCCTGTTCTCCAACGGGCATCTTTACTTATATTTCTCCTAAATTGGTAGAAATTACTGAATTTCTACCAGTTGAACTTTTAGGAAAACCTTTTGCTGACTACATTCATCCAGATGATTTATTCATTGTTCAGGCTTCGGTTGAGCAATTGTTAAAAACGGGAGAACGGCAGGCAGAAATTGAGTTTCGGGCGCGGCGCAAAGATGGAAGCTGGTACTGGTCGCTGTGTAATTCGGCAGCGATCAAAGGCTCAAATGGCACAGTGATTAGCATATTGGGAATCGTGCGCGATATTAGTGATCGTAAAGCCGACGAAGAAGCATTACGGCGATCGGAAGCGCAACTAAGACAACAAGCGATCGATCTAGAAAATGCGCTGCAAGAACTCCAACGGACTCAAGCGCAACTGATTCACAGTGAGAAAATGTCTTCGCTCGGTCAGTTAGTAGCGGGAATTGCTCACGAAATTAACAATCCAATTAGCTTTATCTATGGAAATATCAGTCACGCAAGTACTTATTTTGAAGACATTGCTGCATTAATCGAATTGTATCAGCAACAGTATCCGCAGCCTGTTTCAAAAATTGAGAAGTTCATCGAAGAGATTGATCTTGATTTTGTGTTTGATGATTTAAACAATCTGTTTAACTCAATGCGAACAGGCGCAGAACGAATTCGAGAGATTGTTTTATCGCTGCGAACCTTTTCTCGACTTGACGAAGCGGAACTTAAGCCCGTTAACATTCACGATGGAATCGAGAGTACCTTAAGAGTGTTGCAAAATCGATTCAATCAAGAGCACAAAGGACACAAAATTAGCATCACTCGAAGCTATAGCGAATTACCTAAAATAGAATGTTTTGCAGGTTCGCTGAATCAAGTCTTCTTGCAAATTCTAAATAATGCGATCGACGCGCTAGAGTCGGCAGTACAAGACGATCAGTGGTTAGCAAATCAGCAGATCCCAGCGATTGAGATTCACACCGAGCAGATTGATTCAGAGCGGATTCGCATTCGGATGATTGATAATGGTGTGGGTATTTCTGAAGCGGTGCAAGCCCTAATGTTCGATCCGTTCTTTACTACTAAGCCGATCGGGAAAGGCACGGGAATGGGGCTTGCAATGAGCTATCAGATTGTGACTCAGCAGCACAATGGCAGTTTAAGCTGTACTTCTACACCGTTACGAGGTGCGGAATTTACAATCGAACTTCCGATTCGACAAGGGTAAGTCAATTTAACTATGCCATTACCCGCGATTCAGCAGTCGAAACACGATCGCCCGTGGTCGCATCAAACCAGTGAATATGTTCGATCGGAAATGCTAATTGCACCGCACTATCATTTCTCAGTCCCGAATGCACAGGCAGAATCGCACGGACATTCATTGTTTCACCTGCGGCATTGCCTATCCGACTACTCACCAAATCGTGCATTCCCAAATTCTCAGTCAGAAAGACTTCCCCGCTAAGTATCGGTTCCTGACCTTGAGCAATGTGGACATGCTCTGGACGAATCCCTAAGACAATCTCTTTCGGTGTTGCAACTCCACGAGGAAGCGGAATCTTGGCATTTCCGACAATAGCAGCACGATTGTCACAAGGAACCCGCAAAAAGTTCATTTGCGGACTACCGATAAAGCCTGCAACAAATTGAGTGGCGGGATGACTGTAAATTACATCGGGTCGATCGAGCTGTTGCAGATAACCATTGTTCAACACCGCAACTTTAGTCGAAAGCGTCATTGCTTCGGTTTGGTCATGTGTGACATAAACGATCGGAGCATTTTGCGATCCAAATAGTTGTTTGAGTTCTGCACGAACATGCTCACGCAGCAGCGCATCTAAGTTACTCAACGGTTCATCGAGCAAGAACAAATCAGGACGACGCACCAAAGTGCGTGCAACCGCAACCCGCTGCCGCTGACCCCCGGAAAGCTGTCCCGGTTTACGATCCATGAGTTCATGCAAACCTAAGAAATCTGCAACATCGCGAATCCGCTCTTTGATTTCAGCATGGGGTGTTTTTCGCAGTTTCAGCCCGGATGCAATGTTGTCATACACGCTCATGTGCGGGTAAAGTGCATAGCTTTGAAACACCATTGCAATATTGCGATCGCCCGGATTCAATCGACTGACATCGCGACCATTGATCATCACTCGTCCGCTAGTTGGTTGCTCTAGTCCAGCAATCAACCGCAAAATCGTTGATTTTCCGCAGCCTGAAGGACCGAGTAAAGTGAGGAATTCACCTTGATTGACTTCTAAACTAATGTTCTTTACTGGAACAACTTTCGGAGTGTAAGCCTTTCTCAAGTCAATCAGTTCTAGTTTTCTATCCATAATGTTTGATGGGATGAGTTTTATCCTTTAACGGCTCCAGCGGTCAGACCTTGAACAATGCGGCGTTGGAAGAACAACACCAACAATACGAGCGGAAGCGTACCGAGAACCGTTGCAGCCGCGATCGGTCCATACGGAATCTCAAACGGGGAAGCGCCGCCGAGTTGAGCGCCCGCTACCGGAACGGTTTTCATATCTTCGCGAGTAATAAAGGTCAATGCGAAAATAAATTCGTTCCAGGCTGAGATGAATGTCAGAATTCCTGTAGTGACTAAGGCTGGAATCGTCATCGGTAAGACGACTTCGAGCAACATTCGAGGGGTACTATAACCATCGACTCTTGCCGCATCTTCGAGATCTTTCGGCAACTGTTGGAAGAAGCTCCGCATCACCAAGATCGTTAATGGTAAGTTAATCGCGGTGTAAGGAATGATCAGCGCTAGATAGTTATTACCGAGATTAAAGTAGCGAACAACTTCGAGCAATCCAATGAACAATAAAATCGGTGGAAATAACGTGACGATCAAGATTGCAGCAAGAATCCAGCGTTCACCTTGCAGTTTCAATCGGGCGAGGGCATAAGCTGCGGGAGCGCCTACACCTAACGCTAAAATCGTAGAGGCAAAAGACACGATCGCGCTATTGAAGATGTAGTTCAAAAACGGACGACGCTGAAACAGTTCGCGATAGTGGTCTAACGTATAGCGCGTCGGAAAGTAAACGTTCGGAATCGCAGCAATATCCGCATTCAGTTTCACCGAGGTCAATAGCTGCCACAAGATCGGCGCAAGACAGAAAATCACGGTGAATGCAACCGCGATCGGTAACACCACTTTGCGCCCGACTCTGGTTGTTTTCCCACCCGGCATTCTGCGATCGGTAGATTCTGGAAGTACAGTAGTCATTGTTAAACTTCTCCGGCTGCTCTAGCTCTAGATCGAGTGATGAAATACGACGCGATCGCGACCGCTAACACCAATAGTAGGAACATCACAACGACCAACGCCGCACCGTAACCGAAGTCGAGATAGCGCATCACCGTTGAGTAAATGTAAAGCGAAACCGTTTCAGTCGCACCGCCGGGGCCGCCGCCCGTCATAACGCTAATCAAGTCAAAGATTCCGAATGCTTGCGCCAATCGAAATAGCAGTGCGATCACGACTTGCGGCATCAATAGCGGTAGCGTGATCATTCGGAAGCTTTGCCACGGACTTGCACCATCGATCGCTTGCGCTTCGTACAAGTCATTAGAAATCGATTGCAGTCCCGCTAACAACAGAATGCTAATAAATGGCGTTGTTTTCCACACATCGGCAAAGATTACTGAAATCATTGCCAGCGTAGGATTACCGAGCCAGTTCACTCCAGTTCTAACCAGTCCCAACCGCATCAAAATATCATTGACGATGCCGTACTGATCGTTAAAAATCCAAGTCCAGCCTAAAGCAATCAGCGCAGTCGGCAACGCCCACGGCAGAATCGCGATCGTTCTCACCGTACCGCGTCCCCGAAACTGCTGATTCAACACTAATGCAATTCCCATTCCCAGAATCAGTTCAAACAACACGGATGCAAAGGTAAAGACGGCTGAATTTAGCATCGTGCGCCAGAATCGGCTATCTTGTGCCATCCGTCCAAAGTTCGTTAGTCCGATGAACTCTGGATTCAGTTGATTGCCTAAGTTCTGAGCGAATAAACTCTGCCAAAACGCCCGCAGAATTGGGTAGGCAAACACCAACGCTAGGATCACCAACGCTGGAATCGTCAGAAACCATCCGGTGCGGCGTTCTCGTTCTCGAATCACATCTTTCATCGGGTAAGGCTCCTAACTTTATGCTCCTAAGAGTGATCGAGTTTCCCGTGCTGCCGATCGCATCGCATCTTCTGGCGAAATCTGTCTAGATAGTGCCGCATTCAAGTAGCGCTGCAAAATATCTGAAGTTTGGGCGTATTGCGCGATCGGAGGACGCAACGCCGGATTCTCTAGAATTTTCAGAATTAGCGGAAAGTATTCATACCGCTGAAGCAGTTCTCGATCGTTGTAAAGTTCGCGTCGAGTTGGCAGATAGGCTCCAGCGATCGACAGTTTCTTTTGAATTTCAGGACTGGTGAAGAACTGCACCGCTTTACGCGCTTCTTGCAGATGTCGAGTGGTGCTAGAAATTCCTAGTCCCCAACCGCCTTGACATGCTCCGCTGCGTTCATTAGCTGCGCGAACCATCGGTTTAATTCCCACTTTGCCCCGCACTGGAGAATCTTCCTTGTTCAACAAGTCCCAAGCATAGGGCCAATTCCGCATAAACAGCGTATTGCCGCTTTGAAACAACCGACGGGTATCTTCTTCGATGTAAGTGTTTACTCCGGGGGGCGAAATGCCTTGCTGAATCGTAGTGACGAGGAATTTAACGGTGTCGATCGCTTCGGGTCGATCGAGTCCCACTTCGTTCGTTTGGGGATTGATCCAGAATCCGCCGTTTCCTTGTAGCACTTCGGTAAACATTGCCGCCAGTCCTTCATACTGCCGACCTTGCCACACATAGCCCCACTGCGCTTTATTTTTCTCTTGAACGGTTTTCGAGGCTTGCAGTAAATCTTGGAAGGTTTCGGGTGGCTTCAAACCTGCTTGCTGAAGCAAATCTGAACGGTAGTAAAGCATTCCTACATCGGTGCGATACGGTAAGCGATAAAGCTGTCCTTTGTACCGTCCGCCCTCAATGTCTCCCTGTAGAAACTTCGCGAGTTCTGATTGAGGTAAGATATCCGAGATATTTTGTAGCCAACCTGCTGCGGCGAACTTCGGAACCCAAGTGATATCCATGTTAAGGAGATCATACGGAGAGTCACCCAGCAAGAAGGCAGACGAATAGAGATCTTCAACTAAGTTGGAAGAGTTTGGTCCTTCAACAATATTGATTTTAATCCCTGGATTTTGCCGCTCAAACTCGGCAATCAAAGGCGGAAACGGCTTTACATCCGGTGCAGGAATTAAAACCGACAACACAACAGGCTGCTGCGCTCTCAGCGGTAGCACAATCAGCAATGCAGTCAATGCGAATGCAACGACCGAACTGACCACCCGAAATGTCAGAGATCGTCGCCAATACTGCACGAATTTATCGCGGTATTCTTGTATCAGTTCCATAGGCAAGCCGCCCCGCGATCGCGCTTTGGTTAACGATCGCGCTCCAGTAAATAAATGGGTTGAGCGTAAACAGTTCGATGCTAAAACTCAGCAGTTCCATAAAAGTTCTAGCGTTCAAATATACGAAGACTGCGATCCCCATCTCATCTTCTTTAAGATGGATCACCTTAGAAAAGCTGTTAAGTTAGTTGAATAAATCTATCGATTATTGATAATTAGCAGTTTTATTTAAGTAGTGAGTTTGCTCGATCGAGTTAACGAATCAGACGCACGACCTCAATTTCAACCTCTGGAAACGATAGCGGGCAGAGCATACCGCTAGTAAGTGTGACTTGCGATCGATACTCTCCATTCACCGGGTCGCGAAACACAATTAGCTCCCTCGTCTTCAAGTTGATTACCCAGTATTCAACAATACCGACTTCTGCATAGATTTTAGATTTGATTTCTAGATCCTTCTGCAAACTTGAATTCGAGTACTCAATAATCCAAAAAATATTTTCTGGATAAGGGTGATGTAAGCGATAGATTGCAGTATTTGAATCTACGATCGCTAAGTCTGGTTCTGGTTCCGAGGCGTTGGGTAAAGTAATCGGGTGCCCTTCTCGAACTTTGGCTCGATATTCAAGACGATCGCGTAAATAATCACCCGCATCGCTACTTAATGACGCATGGGGCACACCTTCAGGGGGCATTTCGACCAATTCTCCACGTAGTAATTCAACACGCACATCGTCAAATACACCCGCTTCTACCGCTTGGTGATAAAGGTCGATCGTCCATTTCAGGGTGCTTATCATCATTCTTCTAAGTGTGAATCAAGCTTTTTAAGAAATTCTGGAAAATTTTGAAGCTCCTCGATCGATTCAACAGGTGGAAGTTCAATCCAAGTTGCTTCGGTTTCTGAGCGATCGACATAAGCAAAAAAAGCATCCTCATCTTCTCGATGGGTGAGAAGATATGCCCTTAGCTCTTTTCGAGTCATATCAGCAAAATCTGGCTTCATAATTCAAATCTCCATCGACCGTTCGGATAAATCGAAATTTGGATTTCTTCTCCTGCTAAGATAACGACGTTGCGAGTGCGTCGATCGAGGCGAATGAGATCAACAGAAAGGTAGAAGTTAGTGAGAGATTGGCAAAGAATAAAGCTCATCACTAATTGTTGCGTCGTCGGAATAATTAAACTCTCCAGCCTTCATTTGCATTGTAATCGAACCATCAAGAGAACTCTAAGCTTCTGGAAACTTGGAACTCTCTTGATTGACTGAATCGCTTCCTACAGTGTCAAAGATTGAGGATCGGTTTCGATCAGTTTAGCCAGATCGCGCAGGAATGCAGCAGCATCCGCGCCATAAATAATTCGGTGATCGCAAGTAATATTCACCTGCATTTGGCGACGGACTCCCATCATGCCGTCATCGGTGGCAACGACTTGAGCGCGAGAAGCCCCGATCGCTAAAATTGATCCCTGTCCCGGTGGCAAAATTGCATCAAACGAATCGACTCCAAACATTCCCAAATTCGAGATCGTGAAGGTTCCAGAACTGTATTCGTCGGGCTGGAGTTGCTTGGATCTCGCTCGATCGACTAAATCTTTCCAACTGCGAGACAGCGAGTAGAGATCTTGCTGTTCCGCATTTTGCAATACAGGCGTGATTAATCCACCATCTTCCATGGCAACCGCAACCGCAACGTTGATCGAAGCATTAAACCGAATGCCATTTTCAACATAGCTTGCATACAGCAAAGGATGTTTTTGTAA
>CAXTDB010000068.1:0-14474 GCA_964242045.1 uncultured Leptolyngbya sp.
TCTGGGCAATCTCGAAGCACGAAGAAAAGCTCAACCAGCCCGCTGATTCTGTCTAGATTCATTGTCAATCTATCACCTACGGAGAAATAGATATGCTTAGCTTTTTGTTAACAACACTCACAACAGCGCTTGGTCTTTTGGTCGTTGATATTGCCATTCCAGGCGTGACGATCGCGACCTTTCCCGCTGCACTGCTCGCTGCCGTTGCGGTTGGATTAGTGAATACCTCCGTTAAGCCTGCGCTTTCTGTGTTGTCGCTGCCGATTAACTTTCTAACGCTTGGAGTGTTTTCGCTGGTCGTTAACGGACTGTGTTTCTGGCTCGCTTCGCTCTTTGTTCCTGGCTTTGCAGTTCACGGATTGGTTGCATTTATTCTGGCTCCAGTCGTTCTGTCTTTTGCCACTACATTCTTGAATCGGTACTTTGCAGAGAAAGGAATGAACGCCTTGCCTGCTAAACAATAGACAACTTCATTGATTAAAGCGATCGCAGTTCTTAAAGAATGCGATCGCTTTTTCATCGGAACTTAGCGCGCCAAATTTTGCTGTGAATCTTTCATTCCGAACACTCGTCGAACGAGTGGTTTCATCAGTGCTGGAGCTAAATGAAACATTGTTGTCCAGAAGTGAGCGGTTCCAATTAAAACATCCTTTTGCTGATGTTCGATCGCATGACGCAGCGTTTGAGCAACATACTCTGGTGTTTCTAAGACTGGACTATGAAACGCTTTGTACATAAACTCAAATCGATTTTCTGCATCTTCACCGCGAAACAATGCCCGCTCATAAAGCTGTGTGCGAATAAAGCTCGGATAGATACCGCAAACGTGAATGCCTTTTGGCTCTAGCTCTGAGCGCAACGATTTTGTTAAGCCTGTGAGTGCATGTTTACTTGTAGTGTAAGGAACTTGATAAGGAATCGGATCAAGTCCTCCGATCGATACGACATTAACGATCGTGCCCGCTCCACGCGCCAGAAAATGAGGCAACAGTGCGTGGATTGTGTGAATATAGCCCCAAAGATTCGTATCTAGAATCGTGTGCCAATCGTTTAGCGATGCCTGCTCAACAGGACCCATGTAGTAAACAGCAGCATTGTTGATCAAAACATCAATAGTTCCGACTTTCGCGATCGCTTGTTGCATTAACTGTTCAACCTGTGCTGGATCTCGAACATCAGTAGGAATCGGGTAGGCTTGTTGTCCCAGATTTCGCACTTCGATCGCAGTAGCTTCGAGGCGTTCCGGTTCACGGGCAGCGAGGACGATATCATACCCATGCTTTGCTAGTTCTAGAACAGTCGCTTTACCGATGCCTTGCGATGCACCTGTGACTAAAGCAGTTTTTGCCATTGCGGAGTTTGCCTCGGAACATTGCCGATGATTGTACTGAGTCAGGCAGCTTGAGAACTTGTACCATCGGGACGAATTGGATTCCTCCAACAGATAGAATCGATAATCAAATTAAAAGCGAACTTGCTTCCGTGAAAGCTATTGTTCTTTTAATCTTTTGAATTGCACCTTTAAACCATCTTTAGGGCGGCGAGTGGGAATAAGAACTGGCTCTAAGCTTTGGTTAGGTAGAAGATCCCAAGTGTAGTTTCTCAGCAAATGAGCAGCGATCGCTTTCATTTCGACTCTGGCAAAGGCAAGACCGATACAGACGCGAGAACCGCCGCCGAAACCGATTAAACTGAATGGCTTTTGTTTGGTATCTTTCCAGCGATCGACATCAAACTTTTCAGGATTCGGATACAGTTCCGGTAATCGATGCGTATGTAGAATCGAATACTGTGCCATCCAGCCTTGAGGAATGTGATAGCCTGCAAAGTCAAAGGGTTTAATCACGCCCCGAAATCCGCCTGCAACCGGAGGATGCAACCGCTCTACTTCGTTCAGGACTTGATCTAGGTAGGGCATTTTGGAAAGTTGATCTAACGTCAGGGTGCGATCGAAGTCTTGTTGTTCCGATCGTGCAAGTTCCAACACTTCAGGATGTCGCGCCAGTTCGAGAACGAGACAAGTTAACATTGCGGTTGTGGTTTCATGTCCTGCAAATAACAGCAGCAAAGCTTGAACGCGAATTTCTTCAGAGCTTAAATGATCTCCATTTTCGTCTTCTGCCTGAATCAATAAGCTCAGTGCATCATCAGTCGGGTGTTGTCTGCGCTGCTCGATCACTTGATCCAAATGCGCTAAGATTTCGTCACGCGCTTTTACCGACTTGTGAAATCGGCTTCTTGGCAACTTTGGAAACGAGAACAAGCCATCGGTTAACGTTGCGAACAAATCACTAAAGCGTTTTGCTTCATCGCTCGAATCGATTCCTAAAAAGATTTGACTCGCGATTTCAAATGTTAATTGCTTAAATTCTTCAAACCATTTGAATTCATGTTTCTGTTCCCATTTCACTAAATACTTACAAATCAGTTTATCCATCGTTTCAAAATATCGCGCTAATGCTGCACCATGAAACGCAGGCATGATTAAACGGCGATTTCTGCGGTGTTCCTCGCCTTCTTGAACAAAGAGCGATCGCCCTAATAATTGCTGAAATGTATCCGGATAGCCATCTCGCCAGGAAAAGTTTTCAAATCCCGACGAAAGCAAAAATTCTACCGCTTCCGACCCAACCATAAATACCGCTGGCTTTCCGAGAATATGCGACTTGAACACCGCACCATATTTGCGATAGCGTTTCTCGACAAACTCTGGATCAAGAATGAACGCTAGCGTTTCACCGATCAGCGGCAAACCAAACTTTCCAGGAGGTAAAGAAGACATCGTGATTTCTTTAGGTTTCTAAACAGCACGCGCCAATACACTATAAGGGAAACACTACCAGTAAGACTGTAATGCACCCGCGCGTGATTTGTTTAGGCGAAATATTATTCGACTGCATTTCCAACCAACCTGGATTACCGCTCGAAGCCGTCACTTCTTGGACATCCTACCCCGGTGGCGCTCCCGCGAATGTTGCTTGTGCGCTGACAAAATTAGGCACACCGAGCGCGTTTGTTGGCTGTGTGGGCGAAGATGATTTAGGTCGATCGCTAATCGATTTGCTGCATACGATCGAGGTCGATACCACGGGAATTCAAACTTATCCCGTGCCGACGCGAACCGTATTAGTTTTAAGATCAGAAACAGGCGATCGCAGTTTCGTTGCGTTTGGAGACAAGCGGAATACAAACGAATTTGCAGACACGCATTTACAAGCCGATCGCATTCCAGTTGAGTTGTTTCAACACGCAGATTACTTAGTAATTGGAACATTGTTACTTGCCTATCCGGAGAGTCGAGCCGCGATCAATCGAGCGCTTCAGTTAGCCGAGCAGTTCTTTGTCAAAGTGGTTTTAGATGTGAACTGGCGACCTGTGTTCTGGAACGATCAAAGCATTGCACCGGGAATGATTCACGAGTTAGTCAAGCGGGCGGACTTTCTTAAAGTTGCGGAAGAAGAAGCAGAATGGTTGTTTGATACCACTGATCCGGGTGTGATTGCTCATCGACTCGAATCTCTAGAAGGAGTGCTAGTGACTGCGGGAGAAAAAGGCTGCGCTTACTGTTTGAGCCAGAAAGAAGGCAAAGTTCCAGCATTCTCGATCGAGGTTGAAGATACGACCGGAGCAGGCGATAGTTTTCTCGCTGGATTTGTTCATCAGCTTTGTCAGCATCAGCTAACTGAGATTAGTCAAGATGCCGATCGGATTGTTCGGTATGCCAGTGCAGCGGGAGCATTAACCACCATGCGGGCGGGTGCGATCGCGGCTCAGCCAACAGGTGCAGAAGTGGATGCGTTTCTATTTCTAGATCAGCAAGGGGGTTAAAGTTATGGGGGTTGAAATTGAGCGCAAGTTTCTCGTGAAAAGCGATCAATGGCGCGATTTGGCTCCGGGTGAATTGTATCGACAAGGCTATATTCCAACACTTGAAAGTACGGTGAGAATTCGAGTCGTGAACGATCGCGGATTCATCACGATCAAAGGCACGACTCAAGGCATTTCTCGCGCAGAGTTTGAATATGAAATTCCGATCGAGGATGCTACTCAAATGTTAGATAGCTTGTGTAAACCACCATTGATCGAAAAGTATCGCCACAAGATCGAATTAAACGGCTTAATGTGGGAAGTCGATGAGTTTTTGGGAGAAAATCGAGGATTAACGATCGCAGAAGTTGAACTGAAAAGCGCGAATCAAGCGATCGACCTGCCCGACTGGATCGGGGAAGATGTTTCACACGATTCGCGCTACTACAATTCCAACCTAACAAAACACCCGTTTACCACCTGGTAATCATCGGTTCCAAGCCACATAAGGCAATTTTGCTGCGGTTGCGCGCACCTGTTCGGCTTGTGCAACCAACTGACCGCAAGCATCCCAAGTTCCAGAAGTCAGCATTTGACGCGCACCTGTCGGCATTGAAATCGCAGCCGTGAATGATCCACACCGTACCTGCATTTGATCTAAATCGATCGATACCTCAACCTGTGGATCATTCTCCACTAGCGTTTGAAGTTGGCTTGTAACACTCGGATCAGCAGTGATGCAGGGAATTCCGATCGCCACACAATTTCCAAAGAAGATTTCTGCAAAACTCTCGCCAATGATTGCTTGAACGCCCCATTTCGCGATCGCTTGCGGAGCGTGTTCCCGACTCGATCCACAGCCAAAATTTCCATTTACAATCAAAACCGTTGCACCTTGATACTGCGGCAAATCGAACGGGTGCTGTCCGTTGAGCTGAGCGCGATCGTCTGCAAATACTTGCGCCCCTAATCCATCAAACGTGACGCAGCGAAGAAATCGCGCTGGAATAATGCGATCGGTATCAATATCGTTTCCAACTAGCGGAATTGCGCGACCTGCGATCGTTCTAACTTCACTCACCATACTGTTTCCCTTGCATTCCAGTGTTCTCTATTCTCGCACTTCTGATCACAAAATACTTGAATCAACTGTACTATACTAAGGTGATTGCACAGCGTTGCAGGAAATCTCCCACTATGGTTACTCACCAGCAGAACAAGAGCGATGTGTTTTACCCGGAAAGTGACGGCAAACCAATGGCGGATAACACCAAACAATTTCGCTGGATTGTGGTGATCGAACAGAATCTAGAGTGGTGGTTTGCCAATGATGCAGATGTATTTGTTGCAGGAGATTTGCTCTGGTATCCGGTTGAAGGAAACAATCGATTGAGTACTGCACCGGATGCAATGGTTGTATTTGGTAGACCAAAGGGCGATCGTGGTTCTTATCAACAATGGAAAGAGAACAATCTTCCGCCCCAGGTTGTATTTGAAATTTTATCTCCGGGCAACACGCCGCGGGAAATGGAGCGGAAGCTGCTGTTTTACCATAGTTACGGAGTCGAAGAATACTATGTTTATGATCCCGATCGCATCCGATTAGAAGGCTGGAGTCGATCAGAAGATGGATTGCTCGATCGCATTGAATCGATGTCTGGTTGGATTAGTCCCCGATTGGGAATTCGGTTTGAGTTAGGAGCGGAACTGCAACTTTATCGACCCGATGGAACTCCCTTTTTCTCGTTTGCTGAGATCAATCAAATGCTGGATCAAGAACGGCAACGGGTAGAGCAAGCAGAACAGCAATTAGAACAGGAACGGCAACGAGCAGACCAAGAACGGCAACGGGCAGAACAAGCAGAATATCGATCGCAACAAATGGCGGAACGCTTACGATCGCTCGGCATTGATCCCGATACGCTGTAGCTTTAACAGGATCTCACCAAGCATAAACAATTCTGACCTTCACGCGAACAGCGATACTCTATTTTCCAACCATGCTGATCTCGAAGTTTCTTAAACAATGTGGCTCCCCAATGCGTTTCGTGTTCTATCGGGTTGGGATAATCTTGCTCAACGCGATCGAGCAACTGTTCTAAATCAAACGGCACTCCCCGATCCCACACCTTGATTTCAAGTCGATCCACATAGATTCCTGCTTCGAGTTTGATCGGTGTTTGTCTTGGTAACTGTTCATGAGCGTGTCGAACTGCGTTGGTAAATGCTTCTATTAGTGCGATCTGTGCTTGCATCCAAACGGCTTGGGACACTGGAGACTGTTGAAATGCTCCAAACCAAGATAGAATGTGCGCGATCGCATTTAGATCCGTTTGAACAATCAATCGATCGAAGTAAATTACACCTCCGGTTTGTGATAAATGATTCATATCAGATGTACTCCTGGAGATGAGTTAAAACGCACTATCTTTGCGAAACAAAACCACGATCGTTTTGAGCAATAGCTGTAAATCATACTTCAAACTCCAGCGCTGCTGATACCGCAGATCCAATTGAATCACTGCTTCAAAATCGCGAATCTGCGATCGACCATGTACCTGCCATTCTCCGGTAATGCCTGGTTTAACATCGAGTCGCTGCCAGTTGTGAATCTCATAGCGATCGACTTCTTCAGGTAGGGGCGGGCGAGTTCCGACTAAGCTCATTTCACCGCGCAAAACATTCCAAAACTGCGGAAGTTCATCTAAGCTAGTTTTCCGCAAAAATTGCCCGACCTTGGTAACACGCGGATCGTTCTGATTCTTGAAAAATGCACCTTCGTTCTGATTCTTAACTTGCGATTTTAGCTGTTCTGCATCACTCACCATCGATCGAAACTTCCACACTTGAAAGCGCCGCCCTAAGTGTCCACAGCGCGTCTGAGAAAACAGAATTGTACCTGGACTATCTAGCTTAATCGCGATCGCAATCGGTATAAACACGATTGCGGTAATGGTCAGTCCCACAAGCGCGCCAACAATGTCGATCGCTCGTTTGGTTCGAGACTGAATTGAAGGATGAGTCGGTTCGATCTGCGGCTTAGAACTAGGTTCTAATGGCTCAGATTCAATTGTGAAATGTCGATCGAGATCTGCAAGCGATAAGATGGTCAGAATCTCAGGTTTAACGCTCCATAAAGCAAGTTCGATTTGACGCGATTTGGCAGCTTTGAGACACATCACTAATGCCCCGATCGCGCTACTATCAATAAACGTTGTCTCTACAAAGTCGAGAATCACTTTAGACGGTGCGGGTTTTGCTTCGATCAATTCTTGACATTTGATGCGGAATGCAACAGCTTCGGTCACAGTTAGTAGTGTAGGCAGCCTCACTCGGCAAATTTCTTCTGTCTGTATCACCGGAAATTCGATCGAAGATTGAACCACGTTGACCTCGCGCAGAACATGAACCACTAGATTTGAAACCTGTTCAAAATCAACACCCAACTGGTAGCAGAGTGCCTACGATTCGGCGATCAATACAGGTTGAAAATACGGAAACGCCCGGTTTCGGACTTCGCAGGAATCGCTGAAAATCTGAAATTTTACATAAAAAGGTTTTAGAGATATTAGGGCTTTATGATGTAAGACTACTTGTTGATAAAGCAGTTACGAAGCCAGTTTATCCATTACTTAGGTAAGTCGTGATGAATTATTCTGTGAAAGTGATCAAAGTTCATCGCATTCTGGGTCACACTGAAGCAAAGCAGTTTAGACAAGAAATTTTGGATCTGATCGCAACCGGAACAAACGAGATTTTAGTTGATTTTGAACAAGCTGTGTTTATGGATAGTTCTGGTTTAGGGGCATTAGTGAGCGCGCTAAAAGCAGTAAAAGCAGCACAAGGTAAACTTTCGCTTTGTGCTATAAGACAAGAAATTAAGATGCTGCTAGAACTTGCAGATGTGATTCAGTTTTTTCCAATTTTTCTAGATCAAGCAGCGTTTTATCAAGCTAGAGAAGGCTGCTCGGTGAGTTGATTGAGTAGCTTTTTAACACAACTACCGAAGCTTAATCTGCAATAAAGAACAATCGTCCTCAAAATCGCGATTTTGCTTTAATGATTTGACAGCTTGAATGATTCTATCTGAATTATCTAATTGTTCTGAGTGATGACATCGATCGATTAAATCAATAAATCCATCTAAATCCCAGATGTCGCGATTCGGTTGCCGAATTTCATAGATGCCATCACTGAATAAATACAGCGTACTCTCTTGCTCAACTTTGAAAAACTGCGTCTTATACTTCGCATCTGGAAACATTCCGATCGGCGTTCCAGGCGTTCTAAGCCGATGAATTTGATGTTTCGGAGACTGTCCAGAGAGTACTACTGCTGGAGGATGTCCAGCACTCGCATACATTAATAGCTGTTTTGAATAGTTATAAACGCCGTACCAAATGGTGAAATAGCGATCGATCGATGTTTCACTCAGCCAGTTTGTTCCTTGCTCTAACGCAAATGCTTCATTCAGTGCAGTTAAGACTAATCCTGGCTGGTAAAAATTGATTCCCGGTAAGATCTGAGCGCGTAGAATGTTTTGAATCGTGACGGAAACCAAAGCCGCTCCTAAACCATGTCCAGAGACATCTAATAGGTACATCGCCAGAAAATCAGAATCTAGCCAGTGGTAATCAAAACAATCACCGCCTAACTGTCGAGAAGGGAAAAACTGCGATCGCGCAGTCACTTTCTCGTTCATGGGAGCAGGTAATAGCGATCGCACATACTCCGCTGCTTCTGCAATTTCTAGCTCTAACTGTTCTTGCTGAATCTTCAATTCTTGAGCAAGTCTGCGCTGTTCTTGAAAGGTTCGATACACTCTCAAGCCTGCTCGAAGTCTGGCACACAGTTCTTTGATTTGAATTGGCTTTGAGAGAAAATCATCGGCTCCGGTATCGAGTGCCTTCACATGATGTTCTGGTGTGCTGTAAGCCATCAGCAAAATGAAATAGATATCTGACCAAGCTGGATTCGCTTTTAGCGCACGACAGAGCGAAAGTCCATCAATTCCCGGTAAGTTCCAGTCACAAAGAATCAAGGCAGGGCGAACGGCTGGAATCAGTGTTAATCCTTCTTCTCCGGTCGTTGCTTCAACCACTTCAAAGCCCTGGGGTTGAAGCAATTTTTTCAGCAGTTTTCGCAGTAGTTGATCGGCTTCAATAATCAGGACTGGGAGCATAGTCAAGGTCAACGAGGGCACATTACCTTCAGAGTTCCCAGTCTCATCCTGAATTCCTTAGTTTATGCTGCGCGATCGTGCTTTTCGCCACAGTCCCAAGCTTAGCCCAATCATTGCTGGCAAGAGCAGCGGGGTTGGAACTTTTCCAACAGATGGAACAGATGGAACGGTTGCTGTCGCGCCACGCAGTTGAGCGATCGCGAATCCGCCTGAGCGTTTGTCTGCCGTAATCTGAATCGACTGAATCGGATCAAGCGGATTGTCAGAATAGAATCCAAAGTATTTTGCGCCTCCGCTTCCATCGACCTGTTGACTAAGAACATCAGAGATTTCGCCGCTTTGAGCGATCGCGGAAATGGTTGCAAGCTGCTGGAAATCCGGTTGAGCATAAAAATCAAATGCGGCTAAGTTTGGCACTTTGATATCGAGAGTGAGTACATCGATTCCTGCATAGTACACTTCGCCTTGATATCCATTACTCCAACTGCCCCAGGCTTTACCCGGTTCTTGATTTCCGATCTGTCGTTTGCTGATGCTGCCATTAAACCCAATGTCGCCCACTGGTGAATTCAAGGTCGAGATATCTGAGCCGACCGCTTCGGCTCCGTTTGGCACGGGGATAAGATTGAATCCTTGCTGGGCTAGGGTGTTATCACCATTGATCCAGGAACCGGAATCATTGACGGTGACGATCGCGGCGTTGACTTTTGAAGTTGCGATCGCTGAAAAACTGATCGCTGCTAGAAGCGCAATCGGTAATCCCTTATTCTGTTCTATGGTCATCCAAACTTACTCCAATTCAGGCAAATAGGCACTTGTCCCTGATTGGTGCTGGTTGATTCAGCGATTGGGGCTTGGGTAAATGCTGTAGGACGTAACGCTCTTGGTTATTTTGGCGGAATTACGGAGAGTTCTCAAACTACTTCATGAAATCTTTATAGAATGAGTCTGTAGAATCACGGGTTGGCGACTGGCGCGATCGAGAATTTCGCTTCTAGAATGAAGAAAAGCGAACGGTTGAATTGTGAAAAAACGAGTCACGCTCACGTTTCCGAAACGCTCTGTTCAGATGCCAGTGACGTATCGATTGGCAAAAGATTTTAATGTAGCTGCTAATATTATTCGCGCTCAGGTTGCCCCGAATCAGGTGGGTAAATTGGTCGTGGAATTATCAGGCGATATTGATCAACTCGATGCCTCGATCGATTGGATGCGATCGCAAGACATTCATGTTTCGTTTGCCAGTCGGGAAATTACGATCGATGAAGCGATTTGCGTGGATTGTGGATTGTGTACTGGAGTCTGTCCGACCGAAGCGCTAACGCTCGATCCAGAGACGTTTCGATTAGACTTTACCCGATCGCGCTGTATTGTTTGCGAACAATGTATTCCGACTTGTCCAGTACAAGCGATTTCTACGACGTTTTAACTTGCAACATCTGATTTCCGCCGCGCTGGAATTCGTAGGGAACTTGCCGAAGGTTGACTTTATAGCCTTGGTCTTTTAAGGTTTGCATCACGGGTTCGAGAAACGGAGAAGTCTCGCCTGTCATATTTAGTAGTAATGGGAAGATTCTCACTTCAGGAGATACGCGGCACATCTCGATAATTGATCCTAGATGAAACTCTAAACTCAACTGATCAGAGTATAGAAAAAGTAAGTGAGAACATAACGCTAAATTGAATCGATTGTTTTCAAAGGAGAGATTGGGTAATTCATCGGTTTGATAGCGTTTCTGCTGCAATCCGGTTGAGAAATCGGTTAGAAATTTTTGCATCGAAGTCATGCGCGATCGTGCCATATCTTCGGGCGATCGGAAGGTTTTCCACACAAAATTCTCTCGCGTGGCTTCAACCTTGGTCAGAATAATTTCGTAAGTTTCGTCGATGCGCTGTCGAATCTGCTCGGTGGAAAATTGATAAATCGGATCGCAGGAGATTACGGAAGCTCCTTGCTCGGTCATTTCGGCATTAAAACTTGCAGGTCCACTTCCACAGTCGAGAATTCTGCCTTGAAGATCAGCTTCGGTGAGATCGAACATCTGAACGTACTCAGAGCGCGATCGACCCCAAGGAACAATCTGTTCGAGTCGCAATCCCATTGTTATGCTCCAGCAAGAAAGACTTTGGTTTGATATTTAATGTAAATCAAGCCTTGATCATCTGCATTGCGTTGATAGAGCGCTTCGAGATCTTGTAAAAGTCGATCGAGCAATTCGCCTGAAGTCGGAGTGTACGATCGACTTTTTGTATTGCCGATCAATCCAGCTAGATTGAGTGCCTGTTCAAGTGCAAAGTGATGCTCCTCGAAGGTGGGAAAGTATGGATTTTCTGGTAGCGATTCGGTGCGACCGAAAGCTTTATCAAGCACGGGATGTTTGTCTGAAGCTTGCCGCAACAATTCGCCGTACTCCTGGGTGAATGAATCGTCTCGATCGCGCGTATTCCAGACAAATGCCAGTCGTCCAGTCGGTTTGAGAATGCGGCGAAACTCGCGTAATGTTGTATCCGGTTCAAACCAGTGAAACGATTGAAAGCAAGTGATTAAATCAACCGACTGATCCGATAGTTTGGTCTGTTCTGCGGTGGCTTGGCGGAATTCTACACGCGGATACGGTTCGGATTCAGCGCTCATCGCGGCATTGGGTTCGATCGCCCAAACGGTTAAGCCCCGATCGCTGAGTAATCGCGCTGAAATTCCGGTTCCTGCACCGATATCGGCTGCAACCAATTGAGTTGGATCACCGAGATTTGAAAGAATTTTGTCGATCGCCGCAGCGGGATAGCTCGGTCGATATTTTTGGTAATCGGAAGCGCGATCGGAAAACCGATTTAATGGGTCGAGCGCGTGTAGTGGAGGCGTTTCAGACATTATTCCTAGAGTGGTTTGAGAGTTTGGTAGCGATCGTACCGTCTTTCAAACCAATGCAGGGAGGTGCTAATTATGTTTCTCCATTCTCATTGCAATCCCGCCCAGAAATCAATTTCCGGGCGGGACAATGCGATAACGATTACGGCTCAAACCTTCTCTAAAAATGCGACTCTAATGCCCGTGTCCGTTGAGCGACACCGACTCTAAATCTTTCTCATGCTGCATCGAAAACCGCTTCTCAGGGTCAATTCCCTTAAACGTCGGCGGCATCCAAACCCGCACAATTAATAGAAACGATAACGCCATCAAAAACGAACAAGTCGCAAGAATCTGAGTCCAATGAACCTCTAAAATTCCGCGCACCAGCACTTCTCGTAAAACCGACACGATCGCAACTTCAACCGCAACCCCGATCGAAATTCGCTGCTCTTGCAAATAGATGATCAACAATCGAAACAATTCCACCAAAATCAGCAAAAACAGAATGTCAGCGGTGACTTCATGAAAATTCAGCGGTGGGAACAACGAAATAAACATTGCCCGCAACTGGATCACCATCACACAAAACAACGCAATGCACAACGACACCACGATTAAATCTTGAACCGTCTCCAATGCCTTGACGACATGATTTCGGCTGAAAGTTGCAGACCATCGATCAGTTTCAGTCAACGGTACATACGATGGCTTAATCGAATCCTGCATTTCGGCGCTCCTTGAATTGAGACTGAACCCACTTTAAGTTGAGTGAAGATTATATTTCAAGCCTCTTCACATCAGAGTGCTTTATCGCTCTTATCAACGATCGATGTTTCATCTCCGATAAAACTGCTACAGTGAATCTGCATTTAGAAACAACGATCGATATGACTAGAGCAGGCGTTGGAATCCGCACCGCACAAGCGCGATCAGAACGCATGACCGGACAAATTCACGTCTATGACGGTGCAGGCAAAGGAAAATCGCAAGCCGCGCTCGGTGTGGTGCTGCGATCGATTGGATTAGGCATTCAGAATCTTTCTCAAACGCGCGTTCTACTGCTGCGATTTCTCAAAGGTCCCGGACGCACTTATGATGAGGATGCCTCGATTCAAGCATTGCAGCGCGCATTTCCGCATTTAATCGATCAAGTTCGCACCGGACGCGGAGAATTCTTCGGAGCGGATGAAATTACCAAGTTCGATCGACAAGAAGCACAACGCGGGTGGGATGTCGCGAAAGGTGCGATCGCATCCGGGCTTTACTCGGTCGTCGTGATGGATGAACTCAATCCCGTTTTAGATCTGGGATTGCTCCCGGTGGATGAAGTTGTCAGAACGCTGAAGCACAAACCGGATCACATGGAAGTGATCGTAACGGGTCGGGCGGCTCCACAAGCATTGATTGATATTGCGAATCTGCATTCTGAGATGAAGCCACACTATCACTCAGCGAAAGAGGAAGGAACCGCAGGGATTGAAATCTATACGGGTGCGGGTAAAGGAAAATCAACCAGCGCGCTCGGCAAGGCACTTCAAGCGATCGGGAAAGGTATCAGCCAGGATAAATCGCATCGAGTGTTGATTATGCAGTGGCTTAAAGGTGGAAGCGGCTACACCGAAGATGCTGCGATTAACGCACTACGGCAGAGCTACCCAAATTTAGTGGATCATCAGCGATCGGGAAGAGATGCGATCGTTTGGCGCGGTCAACAGCAAGAACTCGATTATGTCGAAGCTGAGCGGGCTTGGGAAATTGCTCGCGCTGCGATCGCGTCTGGCTTATATAAAACCATTATTCTTGATGAACTCAATCCGACCGTGGATTTAGAACTCTTGCCGGAAGAACCGATCGTTCAAGCCTTGTTACGAAAACCACGCGATACCGAGATTGTGATTACGGGTCGCTGTAAAAATCCGCCTGCTTACTTTGATTTAGCAACGGTTCACTCTGAAATGGTGTGTCATAAGCACTACGCTGAGAAAGGAATTGATCTTAAACGGGGAGTTGATTTTTAAGAGGTGCATCTAGCTCTAACTCATGCAGAGTACGACAAGGATGAGTGGAAAAATGACCCATATTTTTAATGCACAGTCTTACACTGATTTGTTAGTCCGCTATCAACCGAAGCCGATCGCAACCGAGACAGAAAATGAAGCGGCTACCGCACTTGCACAGGAGCTTGAGCATTGCCCTGCTCGAACACCAGAAGAGGACTTGCTTCTAGAACTTCTGGTGACATTGATTGAAAAATTTGAGCAGGAGTATGACCCTATTCCAAAGGGAAGTGGAAGCTCAATGGTGCAGCATTTGATGGAGGCGAGAGATCTCGACGCGGATGACTTATTACCCGTTTTAGGAACACAAACCGCAGTCACAGAGATTTTAGGCAATGAACGGCAAATTCAGCGAGATGAAGCCAGAAAGCTAGCCGATTTCTTTCATGTGGACGCAAGTTTATTTCTTGAGACATTGAATACCACCATTTTTAGGTGATGCGATCGCGATCGTCCTGATAGGATGGAAAAGCTGCAAATAAATACGAGGAAGCGCCCACATGACTCGCGCAATCATGGAAACGGACAAAGGCACAATTAATCTTGAATTGTTTGATCAAGATGCGCCCAATACCGT
>CAXTDB010000068.1:14484-17413 GCA_964242045.1 uncultured Leptolyngbya sp.
TTTTGTCGATTTAGCAAACAAAGGCTTCTACGATGGGTTGGCATTCCATCGAGTGATTCCAAATTTTATGGTTCAAGGAGGCTGTCCGAATACGCGCGAAGGGGCATCGGGAATGCCCGGAACCGGAGGTCCTGGATATAAAATCAACTGTGAGATTAATCCAAACAAGCATCAGGCAGGAACGCTATCGATGGCTCATGCTGGACGCAATACGGGTGGAAGTCAGTTCTTTATTTGCCATTCGCCGCAGCCCCACTTAGACGGAGTGCATACGGTATTCGGTCAAACAAAGGATATGGATGTCGTCAACGCCATTCGCGGCAACGATCGCATTTTGTCCGTCAAAATCCAGCCTTAAGCTCTGCCGTATTTCGCGATCGCATTCGCTGATGGATCTTCTTGATTCGTCAGCCATGCCCAAATCTGATCTCCGTGGGAAAAGTGCCACCATTCATTCCAATGGCGCTTAAATCCTGCGGAGATCATGCTATGCGCCAAAATTTCCCGATGTTGATGACACGGTAAACCAGAATTGGCGAAATGATTCGGAAACGATCGTTCGGAGATTTCATCGATTTCTGATCCCATGTCGATCGTATTTCCAGTCTCATCAATTAGAGTGACATCGATCGAGGCTCCGGTGCTGTGTGGCGGGGGTGTAGCTGGATCTAAATTTGGCATTGCCCAAAATTGATAGACCTGCTGCTGAAATTCTTCTCGCTGCGTTGCAGGTAGCGTTTCTAAATCGAGTCCGTTAGCGTTAACTAATTCTTTCAGCGTGTAATCCACCATGAATTGCTGAACCGCTACTGGACGATAAGCATCAAAGATCTGAATTTTCCATCCTGGTTGGAAGGTTTGAAGACGGGAATCAGCCATAAGTAAGCGATCGAGAACTCCCTGTCTGACAAAAAACGGCGATTTTTCCCCATACGGTGCGCCTAATTTTGCATAAGGATGTGGAGTGACACGAGCGAACGAATCAGGAATTTCGACTAAAGGTTCGTGACATTCAGCGATCGCAATTTTCTGATACGGTTTCATGCGTCTTTCTTTTGCGGAACAGGATCATAACCGCCGGGATTCAGCGGATGACAGCGACAAATTCTTCGCGCCGAGAGCCAACTGCCTTTGAGTGCGCCGTGAGTTTCGAGGGCTTCGATCGCGTATTGAGAACAAGTCGGATGAAATCGGCAAGTCGGCATCAACAGCGGCGAGATGACAATCCGATAGCCTTTTACTAATCCAATTAGTAGCAATTTCATAGACGGAATCTTGGGCGGA
This sequence comes from uncultured Leptolyngbya sp., assembly GCA_964242045.1. GTDB lineage: Bacteria > Cyanobacteriota > Cyanobacteriia > Leptolyngbyales > Leptolyngbyaceae > Leptolyngbya. Next base: position 15,769 of record CAXTDB010000068.1, read on the forward strand.
TAGTTCGATCGTAAGCGATCGCGATCGTAAATGCGTGGCTTTTTGAAAGCCCGATCGAGCATCATAGAAACAGAACTTCAACGAGGCGAACCATGCAGGCAGTTGTAATTGGAAGTAGTATTGCTGGAATGTTAGCAGCGCGCGTCTTGGTTGATTACTGTGACTCGGTTGTGCTCATCGAATCGGATGCCTTGCCTCAGACTCCGCAAGCCCGTCGGGGTGTGCCGCAATCTCTACAACCGCATGTTTTATTTGCAAAAGGCTACCAAATTTTAGAAAACCTGTTTCCGGGAATTGGCAGTGATTTAGAGGCAGCAGGTGCGATTAAGATCGATTGGGCGCGAGAATTTGATCATTTTGATCTTGGTGCTTGGAATCAATGTAGCGAAGTTCCGTCCGAAATTGTGTCATTCACTTGCTCGCGTCCGCTTTTAGAATGGGCAATTCGGCAGAAACTAGCTGCTTACTCATCTGTACAGTGGTTGAATCACCATCGCGTCATTGGATTGTTAGAGAAAGATCATCGAATTGTGGGAGTTAAGGCAGAGTTATTAAATTCACCGCGATCGTCGATCGATCAATCTGCCACCTTAGTAGTCGATGCAAGCGGTCGTCGCTCTGCCGCCCCGAAATGGTTAGCAGCGCTAGGATTTACGCCACCGACTGAAACAGTGATCAATCCATTTCTCGGTTATGCCACTCGTCGCTATCAAGCCACTGAAGATCTCAATGAGCAGTGGAAAGTGATGCTAGTTTCTCAACAGCCACCGGATATGACTCGATTAGGCTATTTAGCAAAAATCGAGAACGATCAGTGGATCGCAACGCTCGGTGGATATGGTCGGGACTTTCCTCCGTTAGATGATGCTGGCTTTTTGGCGTTTGCCCGTAGTCTTGCAAGTCCTAAATTCTATGACGCGATCGCTGGCGCGCAACCGCTTTCACCGATTTATGCTCATCGTGCCACTGCAAATCGCTGGTATCACTACGAAAAAACAGGAGTTCCGAACGGATTTATCGCGATCGGAGATGCGGTGTGTGCTTTGTGTCCGGTTTACGGGCAGGGAATGACCGTGAGCGCTTTATCGGCAATGGTGCTGAGAGATTGGTTAAATCTGGATCAGCAAAGTTCCAGTGAATTTCAGCGTCGATTAGCAAAGAACAATCAGCTTTCCTGGACGCTGGCAGTCGGGCAAGATTCGCGCTTTCTCACTACCGCAGGTCGAAAACAGTCGAGTCGGTTAGAAGGCTTAGTCGGTTGGTATACGCACCAGTTGATTAAGCAAACAAGCACAGATGCTTCGTTTAATACTTTGTTGATGGAAGTTGCACATCTGCTCAAATCTCCAGGAGCGTTTTTTCATCCAAAGATTGCGGCTCAGGTGTTGATGCGATCGTTCCGTTAGCTTGACAGACTCACTGGGAGTTTTTACGCATAGGGACTAGATCTACGTAGTAGCGCTCTAAACCTGCACCAGAGAGAGGATCAACATCGCAGAGGCGAAAGGCTTCTTTTAAGGTTTTGGCGCGATCAGCACTCATGATAGCTCAGGGGCAGAATAATTCGGGTCAATGAGCTTCAATACATTTCAAGTTTACCGCTTCTCTCGAAGCAGCCAACGTTGGATCGGCTTGAACTGCCTGA
>CAXTDB010000069.1:0-17360 GCA_964242045.1 uncultured Leptolyngbya sp.
TTCGGTCTCCGGATCAACGCTGGCACTGATGCACGCGGGAGTGCCGATCATCAAACCCGTGAGCGGCGCGGCGATGGGCTTAATCAAAGAAGGCGAAGAGATTCGTATCCTCACCGATATCCAAGGCATCGAGGATTTCTTGGGCGATATGGATTTCAAAGTAGCAGGAACCGACACGGGAATTACGGCGCTGCAACTTGATATGAAAATCAACGGGTTGCCGATGGACGTGATCGCCGATGCGATTCACAAAGCGAAACCCGCTCGACTGCACATCTTGGGCAAAATGCTCGAAACGATCGACAAACCCCGCCCAGAATTATCACCATTTGCACCTCGCTTGCTCACGATCAAGATCGATTCTGATCAAATCGGTTTGATCATCGGACCTGGTGGTAAAACGATCAAAGGCATCACCGAGGAAACTGGAGCCAAGATCGACATCGCTGAAGATGGAACGGTGACGATTTCCGCGATCGAAGGCGAGAAAGCCAAACGCGCGAAAGCGATTATTCAAGGCATGACGCGCAAGCTGAACGCGGGTGATATCTACGCGGGCAAGGTGACGCGAATTATTCCGATCGGGGCGTTCGTGGAGTTTCTTCCCGGCAAAGAAGGAATGGTTCACATCTCGCAACTGGCGGATCATCGCGTTGGTAAGGTCGAGGATGAAGTGACGATCGGCGATGAAGTGGTCGTGAAAGTCCGCGAAATCGATAACCGGGGTCGAGTGAATTTGACTCGATTGGGCATTCATCCTGACGAAGCGACCGCAGCACGAGAAGCGGCAACCAAGTAACGCATGTTGACGATCGCGTGTTGACGATCGCGCTTTGGCTTTCGGGCTAGAGCGCGATCGTTTTTAGCACGATCGTAACCGCGCCAACAATCCGACAATTTCATCGATCGCATTTCGCTGCACCGATGCGACATCAGGCGCTTGATTAATGATGATGCTGAATACGATCGATGCGTAATTCGGTGGATCAATGTATCCCGAAAGCGCTGACACTCCCGTTAATGTTCCGGTTTTTGCGCGTGTGATTCCTTTCGCTGCACTATTTTGAAACCGACTCTGTAGCGTTCCACTCACGCCTGCGATCGGTAAAGATTCACGAAGATATTTTCCTTCCGGTTGCTGTGATATAACTTGCAGTACTTTCACGAATGCAGCGGGCGTACTCCAGTTCTGTCTTGCTAAACCTGAACCGTCTGCTAACTCGACTTCAGTTTTATCAATTCCAAATTGATCTAATTCACGGGTCAAAGATGCAAGTCCACGTTCTAATACAGTTCGTCCTTTTGTGTTTGAATTTTGTATCCCTAGCGTTCTTAAAAGCACTTCTGCATAGAGATTATTGCTATTTCGATTCGCTTCTTTCACTAGTTCGCTTAACGGTGGAGAATCGATTTTTGCAATTTCAATTGCATTTGATCGAACCGCTTGATCGCTTACACTCGATCGTTCAATCGTAATACCTGCTTCATTGAGCGATCGTACAAACTTCCGCAAGAAATACTCATCTGGATTTGGAATCGCGACTCCGTTCGTCGCAGAACCAGAGCTGACATGCAATTGACCTGTTACTTTCAAAATCGGCTGACTTAAATCGCGCCCAACATCGAGGAACTCCTCGGTTTTCGCATCAACGGTTAGCGATCGATTCTCAATTTTCCAATCGTTTGCTTCGGTTGGATCGTCCCACTCGACTTTGAGCGGTTGCCCTAATGCTTGCGGCGACACTTTCAACCCCAAGCTATTCTCATTTAGAATCAAGCTGCTGACTGGAACCGCATAGGTTTGCTGGATATCGCCTACTGCCCAATCCGAATTCACCGCATCTCGTCCAAAATAGCTGTCCTCGACAATCAAGTCTGAAATTTTCCGAATCCCTCGCTGTTTTAACTGCTGCGCCAAATCTCTTAATTGTCGATCGCCAAAACTCGGATCGCCTCGTCCAACGACTCTGATGCTCCATCCGTTCGGCGATCGAGTGCCATACACTGAAGTCCGAATTCGATACGTTGGACTCAATGCCCGCAATGCTACTGCTGTTGTGAGAATCTTCGCATTAGAAGCCGGAATAAAAAATTGTTCTGCGTCACGGCTATAGAGCGTTTGACGAGTGCCTAATGCTTGAATTAGCACACCGAAGCGCGATCGCACAAAATTTGGACGATTGACGATCGCCTCGATTTGCGGCGCTAAATCTCGTGAACAAATTGCAGGAGCAGAATTCGCGCCCGAACTGGCAACACCCGAACTGGCAACACCTGGACTGGCAATACAGAGAGTAATGGAAAAACAGCCGAACAAACTTGCGATCGAACGATGGAGTAACGCGGTCATGGAGATTTCTCAGAAACAATGCACCGTAGATTGATGAAGATCCCTCTTCGGGAAGGACAGACACTTCTCTTTCACCAATAGAATTGAACCACAAACTTTCGAGCGTGAGCATTATGGTGCAAGAACGTAATCATCCACTCCGAAAAGCTCAAGAACCTGATCGCAATTCTACCCGTCTTCCTGATCCTCGTCCGATTCCACCTGCAATCAACAATCACGCAGGCACACCGATCACAGATATGGCTTCGGGTTTGGCGCTATTGCTTTCGGTGATTGCATTTTTTCTCAGTTGTTATGCAGCAATTCAGGCAAGTAATGTACGGCGACAGGTTGAACCTGTGCGACCTTCGCCTCAATCAAACTCGTTAAATCAGCCTGTCAGTCGTCCATTTGCGCCATTTCTCGCTCAATCTCGATTCGATCGAGTTGAACCGGGTCGCTTTCTTCAACCGACCCGCGACCAATCCGGCGAAGTTGAGCTTTTATCAGCAAACCGAGTCGGACAGGCGAATCTCGCGACGATTCAACTCCGGATTCGTCGGCTCGATCGACCTGCAACCGGACTCACCGAGATCGATCTGCCGAACACGATCGCGCTCAACTCTCGCACAAATGAGAAATACACGGCAACTCAGACCAAAACCCCGAATGATCAATTCATTACGATGGCAAGCTTGCGTCCCGGTGCGACCGTGAACGCCTCTGTCACCGTGCGCGTACCCCAAGATCTCGATCGTATCGATTTAGATATTCCAAACGTTAAAGTGTTTCGCAATGTGCCGCTCGGATAAAAACGGTTTGAACGCGAGAGATCATAGGTAATAGAGTTTCGGAAAATCAGCACAACTCGTATTCGCTGCTAACAGTAAAATCGGCAATAAATGAAAAGATAGCTTACACACTAGATGTGAAGCACAGAAAACGTCTGCCATAAGTCAGGCGTTTTTATTTCAAAAATTTAGTAGGTTATCACTTGTTTATAAATAGAATTTAGGTTGTTTTTATGAGTTCATGGCGCGATCGCTTCGATCAATTTACGGGTAGAAGTCGATTTATGGTTTGCCGTGTGTTTATTCACTTGGCAGGAAACGAAGTGGCTCCGCTCCTCGGTGTGCTAAATGAAGCAGGACGAGCGGCGATTCAGTCCGAAGGCGATTTGCAAACCTTGGGCGAAGGACTGGTCGAAGTTTGTCAAAGTTTGCTGCAATATCAAACGTATTGGCGATCGGCAGCGAATGAAGGTGACGTGGTTCGGGATGAAGGCGAAGCCGGGGATTATGTCAATGAGTTATTCACCGATTCGGCTCAGCGATACTTGAGCGCACCAGAATTGGAAACAGGTACGGAAACTTCGACCGATCCATTAACGTTACCCGTTACCCAGAATCTGATTGTAATGATTACGATCGCAGCAGAAGGGGAAGTTCCTGAACTCGAAACGGATTTAGCGGATCTGCGAGCGCTTCAAGCGGGACTGAAAGCCATCATCAACTTGCAGTACCAAGAGCGACTCCGGGCGATTCAGATTCATTTTTCTCCTTCTCGGCTGGGCGACGAACTCAATTCCGATCAGTTGCTGGAATTCTATCCCGAATTGATCCCTCTCTAGAACTATGTGGCTTTCTCTCGCTAGGATGCTGGATATGCGACAAAAAGACTCTAGAACAGAATAAGGATAAAGCCGAATGTTCTCTATAAAACTCGCTCGATCGATGATGCGAAAATTTCTTGCTCTCTCGATGTCGGTTGCGCTCTGCTGGACGACAGTTGGCTGTGGCAGTTCTTCACTCGGTGATCCTGCTCGCACGGAAACGAATCGCCCCGCCACCGCACAGCGCGCGGATCAAAAGCTACCAGATGGAAAGTTTGCGGTTCAACAAGCCACGTTTGATGATGGTTCTGGCGAATACACCGTGCTGTTGAGAGATACGCCTGCGGGAGTCAATTCGTCGTTTAGAACCGAGAATCTACCTTTGGCTCAACTCACACCAGATGAAGTCAAAGCAGGTCAGACCGCTTATCTCAAATCCGAGAACGGTCAGCCTTCGCTGCATATTCCTCAAGACTTCAAAATTGAGTATGTCCACAACGTCACCGAGAATGTGACCGATCCTCAGACCGGACAGCCGCAAACGGTTGTGGTGCGACAAGAACCGAATTTCTGGGCACCGTTCGCGGGTGCAGTGGCGGGTCAAGCGATCGGAAGTCTGCTTTTCCGCCCGCAATACTATGTCCCGCCGTTCTATCGACCCGGAGTGCCGTTGACTGGATTTGGCGGATACGGTTCCTCTTACGGTCAGGCAGTGACGCGATATCAACAGCGATATCAAGCGCCACCCGTTGTCGAGCGCAATCGTCAAGTATTCCGTTCCACTGGACGGCTCGGATCGCCTGGATACAACCGTCCAAGCATTAGCCGTCCACGAATTTACACCGATCGACCCAGCGGCTCAGGCTTTGGAACCAGCACGTTACGTCGATCGAATCGTTCTACGCCGAGTCGAATCGGTAGTCCGAGCGGCTTTGGCAGCGGATCGCGATCGCGCTCTTCTTTCGGTAGCGGTAGAAGGCGTTAATCGCTAATTAGCAATTAAAGAACCCTGGGGTAAGATAACTTGCCGCAGGGTTTTTTATCAGTGTGTCAAAATGAGGGTTGAGTTCTGCAACGAGCGAAGCGTGTGATTGAGGTAGAAGTCCATCAACAACTGCGTGCCTTTCTCAGAGAGCAAGGCGAATTGTACTGGTCGCATCATTTAACGATGGCGCGTTTAGTCGCACGGGCACTTCGTATCGGTCGGAGTGCCCTAATTCAAACGGGCGCACCCGCTGATCTTCAGGGACGCTACCGATTGAGCTATCTCGTACCGATTTTGATGTGGCACGAACCCGTGATTCTAGTTGTGCCTGAAATGATCCAGCAGCGGATCTTAAGAGTTGAAATACCCCGCTTGCGTCAGTGGATCAGTTATCCGAAACCGATTCAAACAGGCGATCGCTGGATTTCTCCTGATTACAAAGGGATTTTGATCACAACTCCTAAAGCGTGGTTAAGCGATCGACTCAACCACGAAGGCAGATTTCCTCAAGGAATTCCCACTCTGATCGATGGCGTTGACGATCTCGAAGCTTGGACACGGGATCAACTAACGCTACATCTAGAATCGGCTGACTGGGAATCGCTGATGTTAGCGTGTCCCACTCATGTCGAACTAATTCGAGATACCCGAATTCAACTGATTCGCGCTGTGTTCCAGCATCCTGCAAATCCCTACGAATGCTATTTGCTAGAGCAATCCGAACGCGACATTCTAACCGAACTGCATCAGCGCCTCACCGAATCTTTGCCGCCGAACTGGGCAAAATTTTTTGAGCAATTTAGCCAAACCGATCGCTTAACTTGGGTAACGATCGCCCGTCAAGCCGGACAATTTCTCTTGCATTGCGCTCCGGTCGAGGTCGCTTCATCGCTCGCGCCGATCTGGTCACAGCAACCGACCGTATTAATGGGTGGCGCATTAGATCTCGATTCAGATGCCACGATTTATCGCGCTTCGATCGGATTAGCAGACGATCTGACTTGTTTGAAATTTGCGCTCGATCGCCAAGAAGATCTGGTTCAGCTTTATCAGCCAGAAGGGATTCCTTTACCGAATACTCCTCAATTTCAAGGGGCACTACTGCGAGAACTGCGATCGCTGCTCAGCGTTTCTGCTCAAGGATTCTCTGTGATTCTCGTTGGTGATACGCCACTGAAATCTCAAGTCGGATCAGTTCTGGCAGCGGAATTCGGATCTAGAGTTCAAGTCGAGCGCACTTGTTTAGAGGAAAACGGCATCTTAGTTGCTGGCTGGGAATTCTGGCGAGAGCATCAAAGCGTTTTGCCTGCGCCACAAGTTTTAGCGATCGCTACTTTACCAATTCCATCCTTGGAGCATCCCCTCGTCGCGGGTCGTGTTGCTCACTACAAACAGCACCGTCAAGATTGGTTTCGGCTCTACCTCTTACCCGAAGCCCTCAGCGAACTTCAGCGCGCCGTCTCCCCGGTTCGAGAAAGTCAAGGAGTTGTCGCGCTACTTGACAGCCGCGTGCTTCACCGCAGTTATGGCAGCCAAGTTTTAACCGCGCTCAGTCCATTTGCCCGCATCAATTATCTCGATGCCACTTTATTTAGCAATGTAGGCGACTGAGCAAACGCGATATGATCGTCATACACCTCAACGCATCACAAACCTATGGGAGAAGCAAAACGTCGAAAGGAATCACTAGGCGAAAACTATGGTAAAGAACCCACGATCGCGCCTTGGTTCCCGGTTACCAAATCGCAAACGCAAAGATTTATGAGATGGACATCTACGGGAGCATGGACTGGCATTGCGCTGTTAGTGGTCGCGTGGATTGTCGTTCGATTTGTGGGTCCTGCGGTAGGCTGGTGGCAAGCGAATTAAATTCATTTCTAATCAGAAAAATTGAATTCATTCTGTTGATAAAGGGGATCAATTGATTCCCTTTATTATTGAGATAAAACTTATGTATTGCTAATGTGAAATCTGTCCAATGACGAACTCGATATTCCTGATTCCATTCTTAGAATGTGCATAGCTTCACAGGATAGATTGTTGACTTTTCAACCCTACCTAACGCAGCAGCCCTCCAAACTTCCATTAAGGAAATTGGTTAAGGAGATTGGTACAAAAGATTAAGAATTCTGTGCTTTCTTGGACTTGTTGCGTTCGCTACTTTGGCTTCTGATCGAGTCAGTTAACATGGCTAATAGTCAGAAGTATCCTATTTAACATTAGGAGTCCTATAAGTCTCCGCGATCGCGGTATAGTATCAAGGAAATAATCGTTAGATTCTTAAGAGAAGGTTTAGAATTGGATGTGGTGATTGGAGGGCAATTGTGTTTATACGACTAGCAGAGCAACACCGTCAATTTGTTCAAGACTTGGTGATGAATCTTCAAGCCTTGGCGACCGTACTGGAGAACCGGGGCTACCTCGCTTCTTGCTATACCTGCGGCGGTCAGATGAATAGTGCTTCGTTTATGGTGAGCTTGGGAAATAACCACCTGATTCGGTTCTTAGTGTCCGACTACGGTATCACCTGGACGGAAATGCGCGACGATCGAGAATTGATGAAACTCGAAGGCGCAGAAGCGATCAGCCAGCTTCAAGAGTTAGCCAACTTAGTAAAGTATCAAATCAAACCGTCGGATTATCGCCCGATCACACCCGTTGAAAGTCTGCGATAAGCTAGATTCGGTTGAGCGTGAGTGATTCCCTCGTTTCTGTTGGTGCGCTTTCAGTGAGATAATTCGACAGAAAGCGAGGTGCGTCCATTCACACAGCCCGATGCTCCTCACGCAGGCAAAACATCCGTGGCTAGTGTAAGAAACGACTATGACCGTTCCTGACTCGAATTGGCAACATCAATTTATTGAAGCCAACCAAATCCGCTTGCATTATGTAACCCAAGGAGAAGGTGATCTCGTTCTCCTGCTGCATGGATTTCCTGAGTTTTGGTATTCGTGGCGCTATCAAATTCCGGCACTAGCGCGGCACTTCAAAGTTGTTGTCCCGGATTTAAGAGGCTACAACGATTCAGAAAAGCCGGAGAGCGGCTACGATCTCGATACTTTAAGCGCAGATATTCGCAGTTTAATCGATCGCTTAGGTTACTCGCGCGCTCATGTCGTCGGGCACGATTTGGGCGGTGCGATCGCGTGGCGTTTGGCGCAGCAGTTTCCCGATTCGCTCGATCGTTTAGCCTTACTCAGCGCTCCCCATCCGCAACGATTCGCCAAAGATTTACTCAGCAGCTTAGATCAACTGCGTCGAAGTTGGTACGTATTGGCGTTTCAAGTGCCGACACTCCCTGAATGGTTGATTCAGTCGAACTTAAAAGCGTTTGTGCAGAATATGTTTCAAGAGCAAGCGGTACGAAAAGGGGCGTTTACTCAAGAGCAAGTTCAGCAATATCAAACTGCACTGCAAAAACCGGGCGCGATCGCGGCTGCAATGAATTATTACCGTCAATTTTTCTTATCAGGAAACTGGATTAAAGATTGGATGCGATCGCCTGATCCGATATCTGTTCCGACCTTAGTACTCTGGGGCGACGAAGATTCGATTCTCAGCCCAAAACTAATGGACGGGATCGACCAGTGGATCACCGCTCCGTTTAAGTTTAAGTTAATCCCGCACTGTGGGCACTGGATTCAGCAAGAAGCCCCGCAAACGGTGAATCGAGAACTGATTGAATTTCTCAGAAGTCCAGCTTGGGCATAACCTACTCAACATTAAACAACGATTCGGTAGAGCCATCCGGCGAACGGTTCGATGTTAACGAAGTGGACCCGATCGCAAAATACTAATAATCAACCAAAGCCCCAAGAAGCTTGCTGCTGCAAATAAGACATCGCTCACCCAATACACCTGACTCGATTGCGTATTGGCAGAAATGATTGCTGCACCCATAATCAATGAGCCAACAACAATGCTAAACGACATCCGATTTGCTGCAGAATCGATCGTGCGTCGAATCGGTTCTGCTTCTCGGACTGAAAGGTTCCACTGCAAAGTTTCCGAGGTCACGCGATCGAGCAGTAATTCTACTTGTCTCGGTGACTGAAGCGAAAGATTTTTCACATCGAGCGCAGTTCGCAACAATGCAATTAACGGAGCCTCTCCAACAATCTGCCGCTGAAACACTTCAGTCATCATCGGACGGATTTTGTTGGGAATGTTGAAGTTTGGATCAAGCGATCGCGCAATGCCTTCTAAGTTGGCGATCGCTTTTGCACAAAGTCCTAAATTTCCAGGCACACGCACTTTGTTATCTCGCACCACTTGCAGCACTTCGTAAACGAGCTTACTAAAGTTCACCTGAGAAATGCTCATGCTATAGTATCGCCGCAACAAGCGATCGAACTCGGTTTCGAGCTTGACGCGATTGATCGGTTGAACGGGTGGAGCTAGTTGCAGCACTAACTGGGTACAGCGTTGAGCATCAAGATTGACGATCGCTAACACTAATTCCAAAATTAACTGCTGAGTGCGCGGATCAAGCCGTCCGACCATGCCACAATCAAGTAGCGCGACTCGTCCATCGTTGAGATAAAACACATTGCCGGGATGCGGATCAGCGTGAAAGAAGCCATCTAAACAGATTTGCTGAAAGAACGCCCGTAGTAGCAAAGTCGAGATGTCTTCGCGCTGTTGCATATCGGTTGTGCCATCAAACACGATCGGCGGAAAGGCGGACAGTACTGCAACCCCATCTAACCATTCCATTGCAACCAGTTTATCTGTGGTGTACTCCCAATAGATTTGCGGTACGACCAATTGAGAGGAATCAAACCAGCGAGTATTGCTCAAATTTTGCCGCAGTTGATCGGTATATCGCGCTTCTTGCGTAAAATCGAGTTCGTTTCTGAGCGCTTCGGCAAACTCTTCCGCGATCGACACAATATCGTAGTACTGTCCGAACTCAGTTTGGGCAACTAAGCGCGCAATCAGGCGAATCAAAGCGATGTCTTGTTCAACTACGCTGCTGAGTCCGGGACGCTGGACTTTTAAGGCAACAGGGCGACCATCTTTAAGAACAGCGCGATGCGTTTGAGCGATCGAACCTGCGGCAACAGGCTTGTAGTTGATCGAGGAAAAGATTTCTTCGATCGGCTGATTAAATTGTTTTCGCAGCGTGATTTCGATTTCTGCCCAATCGACTGCGGGCACTTCTGCTTGAAGGGTCGAGAGTGCATCGATATACTCGGCAGGCAGAAGATCCGGGCGCGTACTCAAAAGCTGCCCTAATTTAACGTAGACCGGACCCAAATCGACTAGAATATTCCGCAGGACAGCGGGCGGTGGAAGTTTAGGCTCATCGACCTTGCCTCCGGTTAGCAATCGCCGCATGTAGTCCCACCCATTCCGCAGGACGACTTCTACGATTTCACCTTGACGCGAACTGGTTTGGACAAGTCTAGAAAACATAGAAGCAACTTTAAGAAATAACGTGAGTTGAACTGAAGTTCTGATTCCTAAACTAGCGTAAAGATGAAGATTTCAGCTATCTACTTTCGGAGATAGGGGCGCGAGGCTGCGGCTCTTTTCAGGGTTTCGGAAAACCGTCCGAATCGATCGCGAAAAAACAAGTTAGTCTATGAATACCGCGATCGAGATTTCTCCTGGGGAGGCGCGCATGAATCGGTTTTGGAGCGTGACGAGTAAGGTTTTAGGTAGTGTTTTTCTCTGCGGCGGCGCTGTTGTGTCGATCGCTCTTTCGCTGTCGATTTTGGCACTGCAACCTCCGGTGTGGGCAGTGACGCTTTTGATGATCTTGCTGGTGTTTTTTGGCTTGACACCGAGCGCGATCGGGGGATTGCTGCTTTATGCAAGTTCTAAGGCGAACCGCCACGCCATTCGCGATCGCTTTTTTCAACTGCTGCACCTTCAGCAAGGACGAATTTCTCTACTTGATTTTTCGAGAGCGACTCGGCTTGAGCCAGAAATCGCGCGTCGTCATTTAGATTTGTGGGCGCGTGAATACGATGCCAACTTTGAAGTCAGCGATGCAGGTGAAATTTATTACGTCTTTTCTAACGCGGCGATCCCGCTGCCTGCTGCAAGTCAACCATTTGAAGTGATGCGTCAGCTTGTTCGGGAAGCTTGGCGATCGTTTTAGTGCTGATTTGATCGCTGTACGACCAGCCATGGCGCAACTGAGGGCGTAAAACACATTGGAGTTAAACGCTATCTCGATTCTCTGCTTAAGTTTGCGATCGAGGATCAAGAAGGATCAGCTTGTCTCGATCCGCCCCCGCCATGATTCGTGCAGCGAACTATCAAACGACTGAAGCTGAAGTTCTCGATCAATTTGCCCCAACAACGGCTGAATTGCCGCGAGAGACTGGGTTAGCCGTAGTGCGAGCCGCGTGCGATCAGCTAGAAGCACAGGTGGCATCATTGCTAAATCAGTCTGAACGATCAATGTTCCCGGAGTGAAAACGCAAAGTTTATTGGTAGCTGCTCAGCCGGGACATTCGCGAATAAACTGTAGCAGATCGAATTCTTGGCGAATGTCGAGTAGAGATCGATCGAGCAACGGCTCAAATTCCAAAAAAGGAAGAAGTTTCCGACGATCGCGCGTTCTAAACCAAACCGGAATCAGTTCTGGAATCACTAAAGGTAGCGTCCGAAGAATGGTTCCGTACAACCATAGTGCGCCCTTTTCCTTGATTAAGTCTGCGTACATCACATCGACCGCAGGCGAGTTTCTCATCTTCAAATAAGTGCGGAACGTACATTCACTCGTCCACCAAAACAGCGGTAGGATTTTGAGTTCGTCGTACATTCCCGTATCGCAGCCATAAATGACATGACCCACATCATGAGCGAGTAGAATTTTGGCAAATTCCGGCGGTTGTGTCTCAGGCGGCGTAACGTGAGGATTAAGCGCGTAATATTCTGCTAAACCTTCTCGCAACGTTTGAGTACTGTTTTTGTTGAGGTACTGAGCAAATTTCATCGCAAAAGCCTTGCAGATCGTCGCAAACTCATTCGTCAAGTTTATCTTGACTTTTACTAAAAACAGACTTGACAGGTCGAACTCATTCCGAGTACGCTTTAACAGTAATCAATCCGCTGGTAAGGAAACGCGCTTATGTTCGCCGATCGACAAGGGCAAAAAGTTCCAGATGTTACGTTCCGCACTCGTGAAAACAACGAATGGGTCAGCATCACTTCACACGAACTATTTTCAGGTAAGACCGTGATTGTGTTCTCGCTACCGGGAGCCTTCACACCAACCTGCTCATCCACGCACGTCCCCGGCTACAACGAACTCGCAAAAGTGTTCAAAGCGAATGGTGTCGATGAGATTGTTTGTGTCTCTGTGAATGATGCTTTTGTGATGAACGAGTGGTGCAAAGACCAAAAAGCCGACCACATCCGCATGATTCCTGACGGGAATGCAGAATTCACCGATGGGATGGGAATGTTGGTTGATAAAACCGATTTGGGATTTGGTAAGCGATCGTGGCGCTATTCGATGCTGGTGAAAGACGGCACGATCGAGAAAATGTTCATTGAACCCGATGAACCGGGCGATCCATTCAAGGTGTCGGATGCCGATACGATGCTGAAGTACATCAATGAAACCGCAGAAAAGCCGAAAGCAATTTCATTGTTTACAAAGGTTGGATGTCCCTTCTGTGCAAGGGCGAAGCAAATGCTGAGCGATCACGATTTCGACTATGAAGAAATTGTTCTCGGTCGCGATGCAAGTCCTCGGACATTACGCGCTGTCACAGGTGCATCAACGGTTCCGCAAGTGTTTGTTGATGGCGTGCTGATCGGTGGATCTGAGGAATTGACAGCGTTTTTAGCGTAGATTAAAAGCGCCAACGAATTTTGGTAGAGACGCAATTAATCGCGTCTCTACGTCAAAACGTATCAACGATCGCACTATTGATGATCTTCAACCGTCTTGGGTGTAAAAAGCACCTCTGGATTGAACGGTTGCGCTTCTTTTCCGTTTGCTGTCGGCTCCGCTAATCGTCGCGCAGCATTGATAAAGTCAGACGGCATCATAATGATCGTGGTCGTATTGTTTTCCGCTCCGATCTCCGTCAACATCTGTAAGCGTCGAAGCTCAAGTGCTGCTGGATTTTGACTCATGTTTTGCGAGGCTTCTGCGAGTTTAATCGACGCTTCTTGTTCAGCCGCAGCCTTGATTAAACGCGATCGCTTTTCTCGTGTCGCTTCGGCTTCTTTTGCCATCGCCCGCTGCATACTGGTCGGAATCTCGACATCTTTGATTTCCACGCGCTCTAGCACGATGCCCCACGGCTCAGTGATTTCATCCACGATTTCTTGAACGCGCTGATTAATCTTGTCGCGATGTTGCAGCACTTCATCGAGCATATTTTGACCGACCACGTTTCTTAAGCTGGTCAAAGCGACTTGATAAACTGCTGCTTTATAGTCCTCGACGCGGTTGATTGCTTTGATTGGATCAAGAATTCGATAATACAAAACAGCATTGACGCGGATGGTGACGCTATCTGCTGTAATCGTTTCTTGCGGCTCAATGTTCACAGTTTTAGTGCGGATATCAACCTGAACTTTTTGATCCACAAACGGCATAATCCAATACATTCCCGGTCCCATCGTGCCTTTCGATCGCCCAAGTCGGAAAATAACACCGCGCTGATATTCTCGATCGACTTTGACCCCGTTCAGCGACAGAATCATCAATGCACCAAAGAAGAGTGTGATAAAGCTTCCCATAACGATCTTTCTCAAAGGGATAGCTTTGTTCTAGCATGTGCGATTCGAGATCAGCGATTTATTACAATTCCGCCCGAATCGTAAAGGAATAATCTCCACCCGGTTCAAGCTGATAATCTTTCGCTTCAAGAAATCGTCCCAACGGCTCTTTGATCAAAGCCCGCCCTAACGAAGGCTGAATGCTCAACAATCCGCGTCGAAAATGCCAGTGAAACTGCCACTCATATTCATTTGCCCGCACTTCTCCTTCGATACTGCCTTGCTGCCAGGACTGTCGAAGAATACGGACATGGGCAGTAGTTTCTGGTAAACGTTTGCTCACGATTTATGATTTCGGCTCGATGTTTCGATTGTTATAAAGACTCATTGCTTTTTCAACCCCTTGCTTCAGACTGAGTTCGATCGCGCTAACGGCTAAGTCTAAAACTTCGTCGATCGCACACTTGTCACTGGGCGCAAAGCTGCCCAGTACATGCGAAACCGCATCTTTTTCGTTCGTGGCGCTACCGATACCAATTCGCAAACGCGGAAATTGCTGCGTTCCCAGATGAGCGATCGTGGATTTCATGCCATTTTGCCCACCTGCTGAGCCAGATAATCGAATTCTTAGCCGCCCTACAGGTAAATCCATGTCGTCATAAATCACCATAACCGCTTCGGGTGGAATCTTGTACCAATCCACCACCGCGCGGATTGATTGACCAGAATTGTTCATGTAAGTAGTGGGTTTAAGCAAGCGAATCTTGCCCGCAGGACTCATTCCTTCACCAAA
This sequence comes from uncultured Leptolyngbya sp., assembly GCA_964242045.1. GTDB lineage: Bacteria > Cyanobacteriota > Cyanobacteriia > Leptolyngbyales > Leptolyngbyaceae > Leptolyngbya. The sequence goes on from CAXTDB010000069.1 coordinate 14,414, forward strand.
AAAGCCTTGAAACTTTTTCGTTTCAGATAAGCTGATTTGCCAGATTTTGGCTAAGCGATCGACCGCTAGGAATCCAACGTTGTGACGGGTGTTTTCGTACTTGCTGCCGGGATTTCCCAGTCCAACAATTAATTGAGGAACAAGAGGCGCTTCGGGCATAGAAACCTAATCTTTTTCAACAGTCGCGGTGATGGGTTCATCAGTTTCGCGCTCGGTTTCCGCAGGAGCAAGCGTTGGCTTTTCTTCTAAAGTCGCTTCCATCGGCTGCGGGGTTGAATCGGTCAATTGCTCAGCCTCGCGCTTGAATTCGTTTTCAAATTCTTTAGAAGCATCCTGGAAGCTGCGAATGGCTTTACCCATACTGCGACCGATTTCGGGGAGCTTTTTCGGACCAAACACCAAGAGTGCAACGACGAGGATCAAGACCATTTCGGGTAAGCCGATGCCGAAAAAGTTCATACCAATCTCCGAGTAAGGGGTCGTTTTTATTTTAAAGGGTTGTTTCGCTGAGTTTCACGATCGTCGATCGTCTTATCTAAAAAAAATCCCGGACGAATCCGGGAGCAACGATAACAGTTCGCTCTCGTTTTAGCCGCCCCAATCCACGTCGAAGCCGTTGAGAATTAGTTCTTGGTTATAGATTTGCAGAATGATCAACAGAAATACCAGAAACAATCCCATAAAAATGCCCATCAAAGGCGTTGTGCCCCATCCGGGAACGACTTTACCGTATTCTGAATTTAAAGGTTTAAGGATGTCTCCCAACCGAGTCCGCTGTGCCATGGCTCACCTTGATAGTTAGTCTCGACAATATCTAAGTTCACAGTACCACTTTCCTGTAACGCTGTTAATGAGTGCGATTAAATCCAGTTATTCGTCGCCTTTCCAAGCTTCAATCACTTGATCAACGGTTTTTCCTAAGATTCGAGATAGTGAAATCAATTGATGACTTTCCACTTCGATTCCTTGATAAATTCCGCGTAATTCTGCGCGCGATAGTCGATACGAATCACAGAATTTTGCAAACTCATCTTCGGTCAAATCTAAATCGATCTGCCGTTCTCGCAGCAAGATTGCAATTAGCGCACTTCCTTGCAGGGGGCGCTCTGCCTTCGCTAAATACTGCTGCACTAAATCCTCGACCCGCTCTGATGATCCGCCTGTGCGCGCGTTCAAGTCATAACACGCTTGATGCAGCGCTTTCTGAAACATTTCTGCTTCATTGAGCAGTTTCGCGATCGCCCCTGCATGTTTTGGATCACAAAATCCGACGATCATTCCTTCGTGCGAGAGCGGCACATAGCTTGATTGGGTCGAACATTCCCAGGGCAAAACCGATTTAGCGTTTGGCATAGCGACACCCACAACAAAAATCTTTGCTTAAGATTCCCGCGTGTTCGCAGCATCACTCAGGCACATCAAACAAAACCGTGGTAATGTAGCGCTCTGCCCAAGCTTCCCCGAATGCCTTTTCTAGCACTCGTCGCGTCTTGTCGTTTTGCTGCTGCTGAGAGCAATAGTATTTTTGTCCGGCTAAAATTTCGGCGCTGGATTCTGGGGTTGGATCGGTCGCGATCGCAATCTGACAGTGAATTTCCAAATACGATCGCACTTGTTCTAAGAACGCCGCTTCTTCCTCTGGACTGCTCGGACGCACGAGTAAACAGAAATCAGAAAAAATATCGCCCCATTCCGGTACAGCCCGCCGCTGAACGAATTCGGTTTCGGGAATGGCTTTGAGTGCCGTTTGGTAATCCGGGGGAAGTTGGTGATCGTGACTGGTCGAAGAGAGATCCGCGATCGCTAAACTAATTTGTCCGCCTCGTCCACCGACCAAGTCCGCGCCAAACATCGGCAAGGCGTATTCCAAGCGGGGAAACATAACGCAGTGCAAAATATCGAGTGAGGTTCCGACTTTCGCAAGCTCTAAATGAAGTTTGCGAAACTGCGGCGACTGATAGCATCTGTTTTCAATCACTAGCTTTTCGCCTTCCATTCGCCCTTCGACATATCCCAAATCTTCCGGCAAGACAAAGGGCGACAGATCCAAATGCTGCTGCCAAACCCGTTCGATCATATTGGCTAAATTGCGAATGAGGGGATGTTGCTGTTGACGGAGCGAGGTCGAGATCGAAGACATATTAAATCAGGGATAAAGAACGAGGAAAGACAATGAACTTTTGCTCAAATTCCCCTCTCTACAAGGATATCAGCTTGCGACAGGCAATTTATCAAGGCTATAACGGCTGTAGAATTCGGTAAAACTATGGCAGGGCAAATCCTGGGCGATCGCTATCAAGTCGAACGAGAATTGGGCAAACACGCGGGACGTTGGACACTTTTGGCGCATGATCTTCACGCGAAAGAACGAGTTGTCGTGAAATTATTGTGTTCAGATGAAAATTTGCGCTCGGACGATTTGAAACTGTTCGATCGCGAAGTGGAAACGTTAAAGTCGCTGTCTCATCCTTGTATTCCAAAGTATTTGGGATATTTTCAGCATCGGCTTCCAAGCGGTCGCGCGCTTGCACTGGTGCAGACGTATGTGGCAGGTCGATCGCTCTCTGATTGTCTCAGCCGAGGACGCACATTCAACGAAGCCGAAGCCAAACAGATTGCGAAATCCGTGCTGTACATTTTGATTTATTTGCAGGGGCGCAATCCGTCGATCGTGCATCGCGACATCAAACCGAGCAATATTCTATTAGGCGATCGTAAAGTTCATTTAGTTGATTTTGGTTCGGTAGGAACGATTCTAAATCGCCAAGATGGCACTTCTGCCTTTACGCTCGTGAACACCCATGATTTTACACCTCCAGAGCAATACAGTGGGCGAGCCGTGACTGCATCCGACTTGTACAGTTTGGGACTGACGATCATAACGAGCCTAACGGGGATTCAGCCGTCTCAGCTTCCGCGCAAAAGCAACCGATTTGATTTGGAATCG
>CAXTDB010000070.1:0-17221 GCA_964242045.1 uncultured Leptolyngbya sp.
TCCAATACAAATTTGCAATATCGTTGAGCAAATCGGGAACTTCGTCTGATTTCATATCAATCAGCTTCAATGCCTGCTCATATGCTCGAATCACGATCGTCAAATGTTGAGCAGCAGGACGAATCGGATCGAGTCGATCGCGATACCAGTCTCCGAGTTGTCGATACAGAATCACCAGCGATGCGGCAGACGATCGCGCTTGATATAAGTCTTCGATCTGATGCAGAATTTGCAGCGGCTCTGCGTCTGGATGATTTGCTTCTAAAACTTTCGTTAGAGCAGATTGATCATCGAGATCGATCGTTTGCATCACCGAAGCTAGCACAAAATCTGCTAAATCAGAATCGAGCTTTAATTTTCGGTGTCCGTTTGATGATCCAGGCGGTGCGGTTTGAATTTGAATCGGATTCTGCCCGACTGGATCACCTTCAAACTCAAATAATCCCGTGTGCCACTTCCAGAATTCAGGAACCGATTGCTGAATCGCTCGACACCAAGGGCGCGTTACCCACAAAACTAAATTGAATTCTAGAGTAGGAATTTGCTGCGCGATCGTCGCCAACGAATCTAAAAACGTGCGCTGAATGTGAACAGGCTGGCGAGTTAATCGATCAATTCCTGTAATTTGAACGTTTGCAATTCCCGTTCCAGGCTCCAAGCTTTGCTCAATCTGCTCTAAAACATCGGGATTGTCTAAATTCAGAGCAAAACTGACGAACTTCGCCGCGCTTTGATGCAGTGGTTCAGTAGCGATATCGATTTCAAGCTGAGTTGCAAACTGATTCCGTAGGGTTGTATCGTCACAAGCGGCAATCAAAATTTGCCGACGAAGATTCAGACTCAACGCCAACCGCAAGCGGAGATAGATCTGTTGATTCAAGCTCGATAAAGCTGGAGAGATAATCTCGGTCACAGGAATATCTTGGACGGAGTGACGATCGACAACAGACATCAGCATTACAAGAATCGCTAGTCAAGCGCAGTATAAACGAGATATTAATCTCTTCGTCTGTTTTTACAGAGGTTCAGGATGAAACTGGGTTTTAGGTAAAAATACGATCAAAAAACCAGGCTACTTATAGAGTAAGCGACCTGGTTAATTCAAATCTATCGTAGAGCAAAAATTCTACACCCGCGTTAGGATACGGAAACCGCTACAAACATCAAACCACCGAGCAGAATTGCGCCACCGATTGCGAGAATAATGTAGTTGCGCTTTTGGCTTTGGGTCGGCGGTTCTGCCTCGTACATTTTCGGCTCGATCGCGAAATTATTCAGCAAGCCACCCTCTTCCTTGACGTACCGCATGAGCAATTTTTCCCTTAGTATTTCGTTAACTTTATCAAAATAAAGGTAATTGCTCTCAGTCTTAAGTATGAAAACTTAATATCTTATTTCAGGAAGAAGACTTTTTAGCCTTGAGGGATTGAAGCAACGCAGTAGGACGAACTGCTTTCACACCTGAATACAAGCGGGGATAATGCACGAAAATGTAATGCTCATACTCATACCAGTGCATATCGCTTTTTTCTCGATTGCACTGTTGGCAAATCACCCATAGGTTTTTGAAGTCGAGTGATAGCCAGGGATATTGAGCGCGTGGCAGTTTGTGGTCGATCGTTCTACCGCCTCTGGTTGCAAATTTGCAGTCGCAAATCGGACAGTAAAAATCTGAGTGATCGTTGACCCAGTTTCGGCTTTGCTGAGTCGTGCCACATTCATAATCACCATTGATGTACCGCCAGTAGTCAAACTTGCGGTAGTCTTCAAAATCTTGAGCGGTGAGTTTGTGATAGCGCTTTTTACCGATTCTATCGGCGTATTTAAACAACTCTTCGAGACTTCTATCCTCTTGACTCACGGTGTTTCTCACTAAAGCTTAACGGTTCTATAAGACTTTTGATTCGACTTTTTTCGAGGTTTCGCGCTGTTAGAGAAATCGATTAATTCAATTTCTGTATCTGGAAATTGTCGATCGATTTCTTCTGAGATTTCGCCCGCTACTTCAGATAGCTCTTGATTAAACGTCGCAATCTCTTCGGGCGTTAAATACTGATTGCCAATTCGATCGGCTTCCAAGAATAAGTCTTCGAGCGTTGAATCTTGCTCTAAAAATGACTGAATTTTTTGATATAGCTGAATGACAGATTCCCAGCCTACATTCTTATATCCATTTTCTTTTAGCCATTGTCGATCGACGTTTTGTAACTGGTCGCGATTTCGTGAGTTCGATCGCTGTACCTCTCGGTAACTCATGCCTTCAAATCTTCTTGCTTGACTCATCGATTTTGCTCCTTATCCTAGTGTCCATCGAAAGAGTCGAATCAAAGCTTTTCGGATTTCGTTATCTTCATATTGCAGAAGCATCTTTGTGTCTCTAGCAAGTCTCAATCGAATTTGATCAACGATATTCTTTAGGTCTTTATTGTCTTTCTTAAGCTGCTCATTCGCGACTCCTAATTCGTCGTTTCGAGTCGTCAAATTACCGACTCTAGCGGCTAAAGCTTCATTCTCAGAAGACAAAGTTTTAATCTCATCGTTTAGCTTTGATTGTGCTTGTTCTAGCTGCATTTTTCTAGCCTCAAGCGTTGTCTTAGAAGCTTCTAATATTTGAATTGAATTCTCTAGTTTGCTGTATTCTGCTTTGAGAGAATCTAGCTTTCTATCCGCCTGATTTCGCATTCTTGAGTAGTAGGCGTTGTTTTGACCTAAACTCGAATTTTTTTGCCCGTAAGACTGTACTAATTCGGTAACGCTGCTTTCTTGGGCAAGAACTGCTAATAGCCGCTCACAGCTTTCCTTACTCAGCTCCTGACTGATGTTTTTGTTAATGCCGTACTTATCTTTCAGAATAGTCTGAAGCTCAGCTTTCGATGCCATGAGGACTCCTTGCTACTTTTCAGGAGGCTGGTGAGATTCATTTTAATTTTAGAAGCGCGATCGCGGTATCAAACATTAAACCTGAGCCAGAACACAATTCTCCGGCTCAGGTTTATCTAGATTAAAAAGAGATTAAGCGTTGATTCTGCCCGTCAAAGGAGAACTGGCGCTGGCATAGTCTTTCACAGGGATACGTCCAGCTTGATATGCCAATCGCCCGGCAACAGTAGCTAAATTCATTGCGCGCGCCATTGTTGCCGGATGCACAGCTTGTGCGATCGCGGTATTAATCAACAACGCATCGGCTCCGAATTCCATTGCTTGAGCGGCTTCGCTCGGTGTGCCGATTCCGGCATCAACGACGATCGGAATCTTCGCATTCTCGATGATGATTTGAATATTTGCTGCATTGCGAATTCCTTGACCGGAACCGATCGGAGATCCGAGCGGCATCACGGTCGCGCATCCAACTTCTTCTAATCGCTTTGCCAACAGCGGATCAGCGTTCACGTAAGGCAGAACGGCAAAGCCTTCTTTCACCAATTGTTCAGCGGCTTCGAGCGTACCGATCGGATCAGGTAAAAGGTACTTCGCATCGGGAATCACTTCGAGCTTGACGAAATTATTATCTTCTTGTCCCAGCAGTTTCGCCATTTCCCGCCCCAATCTTGCCACTCGGATCGCGTCTTCTGCGGTTTGACATCCCGCCGTATTCGGCAGCATCCAGATTTTGCTCCAGTCGAGTGCTTCTGCGAGTCCTTCATGTCCGGGTGCGTTCGTCTGCACTCGTCGAACCGCAACAGTGACAATTTCACAGCCACTTGCCGCGATGCTTGCGCGCATTTCATCGAAATTCCGATATTTTCCAGTGCCCGTCATCAAGCGAGATTGGAATTTTCGCCCTGCAATGATCAAACTATCGTTTAAAGATTTTTCTAGGGGCTTATCTAAAGTCTGCATATCTTTTCGCCTCGATCGCGTGCGGATTTTCATTATGCCGAAAATCGTACTGTCTCAATCTTGAGGAAATGTGAAGCGTTCAGGAAACATCAGAGTTTTGGATCATCCAGATCAGCATTCCAAGAATGTGATCGACTGGAGGAAGTGGATGTTCAGTTAAGTCGATCGTTGCAGTCTTGCCTTCGAGCTTAACAAATTTCCAAGTTGTGCCACTGGTGACTGAGCCATAGATGACTGAAAGCGGTTTTCCATTAATTTGATTAAAGAGTTGTGCCCCAACCATTTCTGCAATACACTGCCCTAGACCACCGTTGAGGTTTTCTTTCTTTGCTTCAATAATCACAACAGCAGGGGCTTCAATTTCAAGCTGAGTCGGCGATTTGCTGATCAGAAAATCACAGATTCTATTTAGTCCGCTTTTAGGATCAACCGTGAAATCTTCACCGGAAAACAAGCTCACTTGTCGCAAGCTCTGCTACACGAAGTGTTCGAGCAATCGTCGCACTGCGGTTAATACCGGATTAATAATCCATTCAGACCGAGCCTTTTCACTTCCTCTTGCAAGAACTAATGGAATTCCCTCCGCTAATTCTTGCTGCAACAGTTCATCTGGCTGAACGGATAAAGTCTCAGGCAGAAACCGTCTCCCCTCCTGAATCTGAATCGCCAGATCTTGACGAACTTTACGGATTGTGAACTCACTGTATGCCATATTTCTAAATAATCAAGCCCATTGAAGCAATACCTGGATTTTGCAACGATTTAGCCGTAGCGTGACCAATGAAACGCTTCAAGTCGAGGATCAGGTTTTTCAGTTAAAACAAGTCGCACGATCGCATTCGCTGTCACCGGAGCGAGTAAGATTCCATTGCGATAGTGTCCGGTTGCTAAGGTTAAATTCGCATACGGACTAGAGCCGAGAATTGGGAGTTCATCCGGTGTGGCGGGACGAAAGCCGTACCAAGTTTCTTCTAGTGTAAAGTGCTGAATCGGCGGATAAAGGCGAATTGCAGCAGTCAGTAACTGATGAATCCCGATCGCAGTATTTCCTGCCTGAAATCCAACATCCTCGCTGGTTGCACCGACAATAATTCGCCCATCCTGACGTGGCACAATGTAGGATTCTTCGCCGTATAAAACTTGTTTGAGCGGTAAATTTTCGCAATCAAGAACCCGCACCGATAGCATTTGTCCTTTTCTCGGAAACACGGGGATTGCGAGTAAATCTTGTGACCAGGCTCCAGTAGCCAAAATGTAGCGATCGGCTTTCCAGATGCCTTGATTGGTTTCAAGCTGCGTAATGTTTGAATCAGCCTGGAATCGATCGACGTGAATCCCGGTTTGAATTTCAATTCCTAACTCTTGTGCTGCGATCCACAGCACTTTTGCTAATGCTCGATTATCGACTTGGGCATCTTGGGGAAACCAGAAGCCGCCGATCACTTCCTCGCTTAGATCAGGCTGATGAATCAGTAGAGCAGCGCGATCGAGCATCTTTTCAGAATGCTGATACCGAGGGGCGAGAATGCCGCAAGCCCAATAGCCCGCATTCAATCCGGTCAGCGATTCTAACTTGTGAATCCAGTCTGGATAAAGGGCGCGACTTTCGAGACAGAGATCGAGCATCGGACTCGGCGGAATTTCTTCAGCTTGGGGCGCAATCATTCCGGCTGCGGCGTGAGTTGCTGCTTGAGCAAAATCGCGACAGAGAATCGTCACAGGTACGCCTTGGGACTTTAGCTCGATCGCGATCGCCAACCCGATAATTCCGCCGCCGATTACCAAGATCTCTCGACGCTCGGTCATACCCTACCAAGCTCCAGGAATGGCGGGTGCGGGTCGAGTGGTTCCAGGCGATCCAGATCCGGTCGTTGTTCCCGTTCCAGTCGTTGTTCCGTTTCCAGGCGTTTGAGCGAGATTGCCAGAACCCGTTCCTGTACCGGGTATGCCAAGATTCTCTGTGCCTGTACCGGGATTGAGATTCGCGATGTTGGTGCGCGTGGCATCGAAATTGTTGATCAGCGGACGATCGGGCGGAACTTGGGCAGCGGCTTGATTTTGATTTAGTTGATTCGTGGAGCGATCGCTAAACGGTAGCGCGCCTAAAATTCGCAAAAGCCACAGAAGCGCAACGCCAACTAATACACCGCCAATCACTCTTCCATTCGGATTCATACTGCTTATTCCATCACGTTCTTCAATTAGAAAGCCCGATCGTCCAGCCTTTTTCGTCAAGTATACCGACTAAGCTTCGGGTTTCCACTGAACTGAGTCATCTTGTCCCCAAAATCCCCCGTGTTTCGTCACGCGAACATCCCCCAACACGCGAACTTGACACGATAAACGACGAGATTTTTCAGGATTGTGTGGCGGCAAGGAAAGCCGAGTTTTTTCGCCCCATTCCATGTCTGAAACTTCGCCTTCAACTTCCACTGCACAAGTGCCACAGGTTCCAAGTCCATGACAGTTAATCACCGTTGAGCCGCCGTTATAAACATCAATTCCGTTTTTGAGCAAAACTTGACGTAAATTTGCACCCGATTCACATTCGATCGTTTTTCCCTGGGCTGTAATTTGTGGCATTCCTGCACCTCTTATCGTTACGATTTACGAATAGCGATCGCACCTATTCCTCTACATCTCCCAGAATAGAAGACTGTCTTATTCTCTACAATAAAGCTTTAGAGTCAATCGCATATGGCTCCTATTTTTTTGTCGATTTACGATACGACGCTGCGCGATGGCGCTCAACGTGAAGGAATTTCGTTTTCGGTTGAAGACAAAATTCGGATCGCGCGTCAATTAGATCAGTTAGGCATTCCGTTTATCGAAGGCGGATGGCCCGGAGCCAATCCTAAAGATGTGCAGTTTTTTTGGCATCTCAAAGAGCAGCCTCTAAGCCAAGCAGAAATTGTCGCCTTTTGTTTTACTCGTCGTCCCGGAAAAACTGCCGCGACTGATCCGATGTTGCAGCCGATTTTGGCAGCAGGAACGAAATGGATCACGATCGTTGGTAAGTCTTGGGATCTGCACGTGACTGAAGGACTGCAAACCACGCTCGATGAAAATCTAGCGATGATTCAAGATACGATCGCTTATCTCAAACAGCACGATCGACGCATTATCTACGATGCCGAACATTGGTTCGATGGTTATAAACACAATCCCGATTATGCGCTCAAAACATTGCAAAGCGCGATCGATGCAGGAGCCGAATGGATTACGCTTTGTGATACTAATGGCGGAACTCTGCCGCATGAGATCGATCAAATTGTGTGCGATGTGAGAGCCGCGATATCACCCGTCAAGATCGGAATTCATCCTCACAATGATTGTGATTTGGCGGTTGCAAACGCGATCGCTGCGGTGAATGCAGGCGCAACCCTGATCCAAGGCACAATCAACGGTTACGGTGAACGCTGCGGAAATGCGAATCTTTGCTCGGTGATTCCGAATCTACAACTGAAGTTAGGCTATCAGTGTTTGCCAGCAGAAAAGTTAGCAACGCTTTCTCAAGTCAGCCGCATTGTTAGCGAAGTTGCGAACCTTGCTCCAGATGATCATGCACCGTTTGTCGGATTGTCTGCATTTGCTCACAAAGGGGGACTGCACGTTTCAGCTGTTCAGCGCAATCCAATCACTTACGAACACTTGCAGCCTGAACTCGTTGGCAACAGTCGGCGGATTGTGATTTCTGAGCAAGCGGGCATTAGTAACATTCTGGCAAAAGCTCGATCGCTTGGTTTCGATTTAGATAAACACGATCCCACTTGTCGCCAAATTCTTGAATCACTCAAACATCTCGAACAAGATGGCTATCAGTTTGAAGCCGCAGAAGCTAGCTTTGAACTATTAATTCGCGAAGCTTTGGGAGAGCGATCGGCTCCGTTTGAAGTGCGAGGCTTTCAGGTGCATTACGACATGATGCCCGAATCGGCTCCTGCTCGAAGTTATTGTGGACGGGCGCGATCGCTGGCTACAGTGAAAGTTGCGATCGCAGGAAAAGAAATTCTCGAAGCCGCAGAAGGAAACGGTCCGGTTTCTGCCTTAGATACTGCACTTCGGAAAGCTTTAGTCAATGTCTATCCTGAGATAGATAGCTTCTATCTCACCGATTATAAAGTCAGAATTCTCGATGGAACTGCCGGAACTTCAGCCAAAACTCGTGTATTAGTAGAATCAAGTAACGGGATTCAGCGATGGGCAACCGTCGGTGTCTCTGGAAATATCTTAGAAGCATCGTACCAAGCCGTCGTTGAAAGTTTAGAGTATGGGTTATTGGCATCGCACAACTGCTCGACGCGAACCGATTCGGAAAACCGACACTGCACATTGTCTTGATTCTGCTTTATGATTCTGGATAGGCTAAATGTTGCGATCGACTTGTCATGAATTGAAAGAAGTACGCTAACATTAAGACCTAGAACAGCGATGCACCGTCAGAAACAGACACCTCCACAGTGAACCGTTTTCTAGCTGGTCGCCCGCCCGCAACATTTGCACAATTCAATTCACAATCTCTAAATTTGGTAGATGAAGGTATGAACCTACAGGTCGCCCATCCGATGGAAAAATTGCAGCGTCAAGTCCAAAAATTAGTGGACTCGAAACTGCTTAAACCGAATGACAGTCTTTGGAAGATTGCCCTGCTTTACGGCGATGACTGGAGTTATTGGAAACAAGAACTCGAAGCGTTTGAGTTCTCCATGAAAGATCCCGTCAGCGAACTGTTAGCCGTTGATAGTTGGGAAGAAGACTAAACATGACAAGGAGCGATCGACATTCGATTCGCTCCTTTTTCAATTTGCGTTTCGAGAATTCACTACGTCTAGCTTCCTCGATTAGATCAACAGCAGTTCTTGAACCCAGTGTAGACGAGGGTTTAGCTCGCTACGAGCGCTTACAACTGCCGCCAAGTTTTGGGGTTTCAAGTGTGGTTCCGACCGAGGCAACAACTCCAGATCAATTGTTATCCGACTGCGATCGCACACTTTACCAAGCCAAAATTGCAGGACGCGATCGCATTCGGATGTCTTAGCATTATTTCAACTGATCGAGATTCGGGCGAACTTTAGCGCGGACTGCGATCGCAGTAATGTTGTCGTGTCCATTGTACTGATTAGCTAAATCGATCAGCTGACTCACACTCTGATCTAAGTTCGTTTGCGAACTCAGCATCGAATCAACGTGGCTTTGCCAATAAGTTTCAAGCAGATCGTTATCAGTTAAACCATCCGATGCCAGCAGCAGAACGATATCTTCGTTGATCTCAAAAAACTGCACATCAGGATTGACAAAGTACTCATCACGCGGGCCCAATGCTTGTGTCAGTTGGTAAGCATCCGGGCGACCATAAGCGATGTCAGGTTCTACACCCCGCAAGATTTCGCGCTGTCCAACTTCGTGATCTAAGGTGACTTGCTCAAGTCCACCCTTGCGAGTGTAGCGATATAAGCGACTATCGCCAACATGCGCGATCGCCGCTTCGGTATCGTGGATCAATAGCATCACGAGCGTGGTTCCCATTCTGCCACTGCCCGATCGCAGTCCTTCTTGATTGACGTTGTAGATCGCTTTGTTTGCTTGCTGAATTGCACTCCGAATCACATCTGCTGAAGGCAGTTTCGCGGGATGTTTTCCAGCATCGATATCGCGCCAATACTGCCGAAAGAAAGTCCGCAGCGTATCTAATGCCATTTGGCTTGCGACTTCTCCGCTGGCATGTCCACCCATGCCATCACACAGAACATACAGTCCGCGCGCTTGAATCACTTTGTTCGTCGGCGACTGCACTTTATCAATTTGAGTATCAATGCCAAAACAATCTTCGTTGTGGTCGCGCTGTCGTCCAATGTCAGTGCGTCCAGCATCTTCTAGACTAAACAACTGCATCGGGAGCACGATCGTTGGCATATCATCGCTGTCGTGATCCGGGTCAGTAATCAGCGTAATTACTTCTTCTGGTGGAGTTTCGGGAGTGGCAGCACTGAGAAAATCTTCGGGGGATTGAGGGTCAGACATGATCTCGGAGTCAGTATCGGATTGGGTATCGTGCGCGATCGCTTTCAGGCGCGATCGAAGTTGATCAGGGGTTGAAATCGATTCGGTTTGCAGTTCGGCGATCAGGATATGTGTTGATGCCGATTGCGTTTGAGACAGTTGACCGAGAAGTATCTGCCAGATTGTACCCAAGTTTTTTAGACTGGGCGCAGTTTCAGGTTCAGGAATCAAGTGTTCTAGACATAAGAGTTGATCTTCATCGAGTCGCAGATTGTGAAGCTCTAGTAGACTCTGACGCAGTTGATAAGGTTCCAGCGCTTCCCACAGATCGATCATTTCATAAAACCAGTGGAGAATTTGCAGCATCGGAACGCTCTTGCTGGTTTTGAGAAAGTCGCTCAGAATCGTGAGGTGCGATCGGGCTTCGAGAATTAGAATTTGGCGTTCTCCCTCCTGCCACGCATTGAATAAGAGTGGCAAAATTTGATGCAGGTAAGGCTCTAATTCTAAATAAGGAATGGCGCGATCGGGGGGAGTATCGATTAAGACAGGTTTGAGCGGTTCTCGATCGAGGACTTGGGCAAACGGTGCGATCGATTCTAAAAGCTGATAGCGCGGTTCGAGCTTTAAAGCATTCGGCTCGAAGGGGGGGGTCATCCAGGCGGCTCGAATTGTGCCTGTGATTGCATTACAGTTTGAGCATTGATAAGCGCTCCAATTGACCAACTCACCACAATTCGGGCAGGGCTTTTCAAAAAGCGAAGTTCCGCACGCCTGACAAAACTTATGATCTTCTGGATTCTCAAATTGACATTGAGGGCAGACCAGCATTCCTAAATTCCTCGGTTCCCGATCGGGAAGATTTCTCAATGTTACGTAGATTTTGCTAGACGAACTGATTCTTTTCAGGAGTGTAGCAATTTTAGCCGATTCCGGAAATTGAATCCGGGTTCTACCCAGAGCAAATGTATACATATTTTAACAAAAAGAATTGAACCAGAATAGACACCATAGGATTCATAGCTGTGTGTAGCGAGATGAATTGGCTCAAGATCGAATAGAGCTGCGTGAAGCGATCGCTAACCCAGGTATGGGTAATAATATTGTCGGTAGTAGAGATACCAATTCGGCTCGATCTGTTTGTATCTCCAAGTCTCATTTTTTCGTTTCTCAATCGAATATTGACTTGCAAATTGGTCTAAAGAACCCGTTTGAATTACATCTTGCTGCAACGAAGTAGGAGCGTACAGATAGCCTTTCTCCTCGACGAAGGTATCTGCCCATTCATCTTTGTAGTAGTCGGTCGCAAACAAAACTCTATTGCCCTGGAAGTCAGGCAGTAACAGTTGTTTTATTCGACTTTCCACTGCAATTTCCTTCACATTCATCGACTTTAGTTGAGCGTCATTCACAACGCACTCGCTGAAGGATTGCTGAGTGTCTCTCTTCAGCAATTGTGATTGCTGCTCTGATTTACATTTCTGCATCAAGGTGAGCATCTGTGCTTTCTGCTGCTGAAAATTTGCTTTGAGTTGCTCATCCGACTGAAACGTAGGGCGCGTTGGACGACAGCCCGATAAGGACGCGGTTACTAACGAAAGCCCTAAGATAAGCTGGAAGACTTTGTATAGTTTCATGGATTTCCGCTGAACTGGAAGAATCATTTGAATATAAATTTTTCTCCGAAGCTTCAATATAGCAACTGATCAATTTCTAACTGCTGCTAATAAGAAATTGATTAGTTGTTTCGCATCAATGCTCTAGCACCTCCTAGCAGCTAGTCTTCAACGCTCAGCTTCGTCGGGCTGGTGTTAAGATAGGCGTGCGTTTGCCCTGGGGTTCTGCCCTTCGGGTTTTGCCTTGATCCTTTAAAATCAATCCAGCTTTTTCACAGGCGTTAGACTTCATGACTACTGCTGCTCCCGCTAAAACTCAGTACGAAGCGATTATTGGACTTGAAACTCATTGTCAGTTGAATACCGAAACAAAGATTTTTTCGGATAGCTCGACTCAGTTTACGAGCGATCCCAATGTTCACATCGATCCGGTGTGTATGGGAATGCCAGGGGTCTTGCCTGTTCTGAATCAGAAAGTGTTGGAATACGCAGTGAAGGCAGGACTGGCGCTAAATTGTCAAATTGCACCGTACAGCAAGTTCGATCGCAAACAGTATTTTTATCCGGATCTGCCGAAAAACTATCAAATCTCGCAGTTTGATTTACCGATCGCAGAACACGGCTGGCTAGAAATCGAAATCACCGACGATAAAGGCAAACCGTTACTCGATGAAAACGGAAAAGCGAAAACTAAGCGGATCGGAATCACGCGGCTGCACATGGAAGAAGATGCGGGCAAACTCGTGCATGGAGGCAGCGATTCCTTCGGAAGTCCACAAGGCGGTCGCTTATCGGGATCAACGTACTCGCTGGTGGATTACAACCGCGCTGGAGTTCCGCTGTGTGAAATCGTATCTGAACCAGATATGCGAACCGGACAAGAAGCCGCCGAGTATGCTCAAGAATTGCGCCGCATCATGCTGTATTTGGGCGTGAGTGATGGCAACATGCAAGAAGGCTCACTGCGCTGTGATGTCAACGTTTCGGTGCGCCCAGTTGGACAAGAAGAATTCGGCGTAAAAGTCGAGATCAAAAATATGAACTCGTTTAGCGCGATTCAAAAAGCGATCGACTACGAGATCGAACGGCAAACGAACGCGATCGAGAACGGTGAAAAGATCGTTCAAGAAACGCGCTTGTGGGAAGAAGGAGCGCAACGCACGATTAGTATGCGGGTGAAGGAAGGATCGAGCGATTATCGCTACTTTCCTGAACCGGATTTAGGACCGATCGAAGTTGCTCCCGCACAGTTAGAAGAATGGCGATCGCAATTACCCGAATTGCCTTATCAAAAGCGTCACCGCTACGAAGAGGAGTTAGGACTTTCGGCTTACGATGCGCGAATTTTAACCGACGATCGCGCCATTGCCGAATATTTTGAAGCAACGATCGCAGCCAAAGCCAATCCGAAACTCGCGGCAAACTGGATCATGGGTGATATCAGCGCTTATCTGAACAATGAGCGTTTAAGCATTACCCAATTGGCACTGAAGCCTGAAACGTTGGCGGAACTGATTGGACTGATCGAAGATGGCACAATCAGCAACAAAATCGGGAAAGATGTGCTGCCGGAATTGCTGACAACAGGCGGATCAGCAAAGGAACTGATCGAGAAGAAAGGCTTGATTCAGATTTCGGATACGGGCGCGATCGAATCTGCGATCGATGCTGTATTAGCGGCGAATCCGAACGAGTTAGAACAGTATCGCGCTGGTAAAACAAAACTGCTCGGCTTTTTTGTTGGCAAAGTGATGAAGGAAACCGGAGGACGGGCAGATCCGAAGTTGACCAATCAACTGCTGGCGAAGAAGTTAAATCAAGGTTAAAGACTAAAAAAGAGGCACGAGCAATCGTGCCTCTTCAATCTCAAGGGGAAACTACTCTACGCCTTCGATTCGATCTTCGACTTCTTGGTAAAGTTCGCGGAGTCGATCGAGGTTTTCTTCGCTCGTTTCCCAGTAGCCGCGACCATTCGCTTCAAGCAAAGTCGTCACCATCTTACGGAACGAACTGGGATTGAGGTCTAACAAACGCTTACACATTTCCTCATCTTTGAAGAATGTCGTATTTGTGTCTTCGTAAACCCAGTTATCGACTGCGTTTGCGGTCGCTGACCAACCCATTGTGTTCACCAATCGCTTCGACAGTTCCCGTACGCCTTCGTAGCCGTGGCTCAACATGCCTTCATACCATTTGGGATTGAGCATCTTGGTACGAGCATCGAGCCGGACAGTTTCGGAGAGGGTACGAATCTGAGCGTTCGCAGTCGTTGTATCTGCCATGTACGAAGCGGGCATCTTGCCATCATCGCGCAGTCGAGACACAATTTTAGTCGGGTCAGAATCGTAGTAGTGCGAGACATCGGTTAGCGAAATCTCAGACGAATCGAGGTTTTGGAACGTCATATCGGCGGTCTTCAGCGAGGCGCGGAAGAGGTCTTCATTTTGTTCCATCATCCCCGGATTATCTGAGGAAAAGGCGAATCCTTTGCGCGCGAGGTACATATTTTGCAGTTCCTCTTCGTTTTCCCACGTGCCATTCTCAACCGCTAGATTGATGTTCGAGGAGTACGACCCCGAAGCATTCGAGAAGATGCGGGTTGCCGCTTGACGAAGATTGATTCCGAGGTCATCAGCTTGCTTGATCGCGTGTTTGCGAACGAAGTTCATTTCTAACGGTTCATCAGCTTCGGCTGCCATTTTCACGGCTCGATCGAGCAATGCCATTTGATTGATAAACAAGTCGCGGAACACACCCGAACAGTTGACCACGACATCGATCCGGGGTCTGCCCAACTCTTCGAGCGCTATCAGTTCGAGCTTGTTAATCCGTCCAAGCGAATCGGGCATCGGACGAACGCCAACCATCCAGAGAATTTGCGCGAGTGATTCACCGTAGGTTTTGATGTTGTCGGTTCCCCAGAGAACGCAAGCGATCGTTTCTGGATAAGCGCCGCCGTTTTCGGAACATTGACGCGCAATTAAGCGATCGACCACAATCTTCGCAGATTTAACGGCGGCTGCGGTTGGAATCGATTGCGGATCAAGTGCGTGAATGTTCTTACCCGTCGGCAATACATCGGGATTCCGAATCGGATCGCCGCCAGGACCCGGAATAATGTATTTGCCTTCTAATGCGGTCAGCAGTGCGCCGAGTTCATTGTCTGCCACAACTTGCTTGAGACAGAACTGCGAGAATTCAATCAGCGGTTTGATCGCTTCTTGATCCACGTCTGGATAGCCTGCTTCTTGCAGTGCTTCGATCCAAGGCTCTTTCTTACCTCCAAAGCTAAACAGATTGCTTAACAGCGAGGATTTAGAAACGCGACCGTCTTGATCCACTTGCGCTTTCACCATTGCAGTGATCGCCGATCGAGTCGCTTGATTGATGTCGTTTAACAGTTGCACATCATCGAGAATGCCTCGATCGCTGTTTTGGAAAATTTCATCAATGTCTCGATTCAAGCTGTTTGCAATGATCCGAGGCAAGCTCAGCATATTCTCTTCGGGTCGATCAAGGCTGGCAATGTTCACTAACGTTGCGATCGCTTCGTCTGCCGAAGGTGGCTTTCCGATCACGTGCAGTCCACACGGTAACAATCGCGATTCGATCTCCATCAGTTTGATGTAGACCTTGCCCACGATCGTGTCTCGCTCTTCTTGTGTGAGTTCGCTGGAATTGTCCGGGAATGCAATATCTTTATCGAGGTTGCAAATCCGAGCTTTGTCCATGATCGTATCGACGATTTGAACCCCACGACCGGAATCTTTTAGCGTTTGATACGAGCCGACCAGTTCGCTGAGTTCTTTTAGACCTTTGTACAGTCCAGCATTTTCAGCGGGCGGAGTCAGATAGCTGATCGTTTCAGCATAAGAGCGGCGTTTCGCGATCGTTGCTTCGGATGGATTGTTCGCCGCATAGTAATACAAGTTCGGAATTGTACCAATCAAGCTATCGGGGTAGCATTCATCAGACATTCCGATCTGTTTACCCGGCATGAATTCTAATGATCCATGCGTGCCAAAGTGCAGAACTGCATCCGCTTTCCAGATTTTTTCTAGATAAGTGTAGTAAGCGGCGAATCCGTGGTGTGGACTTGCCGATCGAGAGAACAACAATCGCATCGGATCGCCTTCGTATCCGAATGTGGGCTGAACTCCGATAAACACATTTCCAAATGTTTTTCCATACACTAATAGATTCTGTCCATCGGTGTTCAGATGTCCCGGAGCCGGACCCCAAGACGGAATCAATCGTTCATGATACGGCGTAAGCTCTTCATACTCTGGAACTGACATCTTGTAAGCAATGTTCAGTTCTGGACTGTTGTACTGGGCGCGCGCATCGTGCAGAACTTCCAGCATCAAGGCTTCAGCCGATTCCGGGAAATCTTGAACATCATAGCCGTTCTGCTTCAGTGCTTCCATTGCTTTGTAAATGGAGCCGAACACATCAAGATAAGCCGCAGTTCCAACATTTCCTTTATCAGGTGGGAAGCTGAAAACCGTGATCGCAACTCGCTTGAACAGTTTAGGCTTGCGGCGTAGATTTGCCCACTTCAGCGCGCGTTGTGCGATCGCTTCGACTCGATCTTGCAGCGCGATCGCTTTTCCGGTTGCACCATCGCGACCCGAAACAATGATCGGCTCGATCGCGCCATCTAATTCCGGTAATGCAATCTGTAATGCAACTTGAATCGGATGCAAACCGAGTTCGCTATCTTGCCATTCTTCAGTGGTTTGGAATACCAGCGGCAATGCGACCATGTACGGGCGATTCAAACGGCGGAGTGATTCGATCGCTTTCGGATGATCTTGACGAGCGGGACCGCCAACAAGCGCAAATCCGGTAAGCGAAACGACGACATCTACGATCGGGGTTTCTGTTGCGATCGGATGGTAAAAGAACGCATCTACAGGCTTCGAGAAATCTAAGCCCCCTGCGAACACTGGAATCACCCGCGCGCCCATTGCTTCGATTTCTTGCACCATTGCTACATAGTGCGCGTCATCACCCGTGACTAAATGCGTTCTTTGTAGAACGATTCCAACGGTCGGAACCAGCGGATCGCACATATCATCTGGGATATCTTTGCGCGAATTAAACCAGTTCAGATACTCTTTGAGATCCTCGAACATGGTTGGAGCCATCGGATGCCAAATGCCAAGATCTGGGTAAACCTGCGGATCTTGAACAGTGCCACCGACTTCGCCCTTAAACACATATCTATCTGCCAACATCAGCAGGAAGTTTTCTAGGTTCTCCGCGTTGCCACCGAGCCAATACTGGAAGCTCAGCATAAAGTTGCGGGCATCCTGCGCTTTGTCCATCGGCAAATATTTCAGCACTTTGGGCAAAGTATTAAGCAGCTTCAGCATCGCGTCTTGAAAGCCTGCGCCAGAATTCTCTTTGCGCTTTTTCATGAACTGAGCGATCGCGCTTTTCGACTGTCCCAACTGTGCCATCGAGAAGCTGCCAAGCTTATTGAGGCGCATCACTTGCGGCATCGAGGGAAACACAACGGCTGCATCTAAGCGATCGCGATGCGGTTCCACGGCTGCCACGACTTTATCAGCCAAATCTTCGAGAAAAATCAGCGAAGCAATGAAAATATTGGCTTCGGACACATCTTTCTCGAAGGCTGCATAATTCTCCGGGTTGCGGAGTTCTTCAATCAAATACCCACTAATTTCGACCGCAATGTTGGGATGCTTTGCGTTAATTGATCGAACGGCGGCGGAGAGCGCACTTTGATACTGTGGCTC